>NZ_JBHTBJ010000012.1:0-192060 GCF_042664765.1 Paractinoplanes rhizophilus
GCCTTTCGAGAGTGCTGTGGAAGGTTCACTCGAAAGATCACGCGATGACCGCGCTCTTCGTTCAGCCCGCAGACGGGCCGCCCGACGATCACGCCGATCGCGTTACACCACTATCAGGGACGCCACTCAGGCGGGACACGACAACACCGTGCCCGCGCCGCGGAAAACCATCACCTGGCCGATCGGCGAACGGTTGCCGCAGTGGGCACACGTCCCGTGCACGGTGGTCATTTCCTGACCGAAGATGTCGCGAAGCAGAGCCGCGACCGTATTGCCATCTGTTGCCGTCATTTCGACTCCTCGGTGCCACCGAAACGCTCGGCACGGATACGTCCGGGGGCGTGCCCCGCGGCGACGAGAAGGTTCGACGCCGCTTCTACGAAGGTGGTCGGACCGCACACGTACGTGAGGGCCCGGTCGGCCGGCGTCCATGCCACGTCGGCGACCATCTCTGCGTCGATACGGCGACCGTACCCGTGCCACCCGGGCGGTGTCGCGCGCGTATAGGTCAGATTCACGTCGATCTCGTCCGAGGTCGCGAACCGCATCATCTCCCGGGCGTAGATCAGGCCGTCGGGGTCGCGGACCGAATAGAGCAACCGCACCGGAATCGAGCTGTGGATCGCGCGGTGATGACGCAGCATCGAACGCAAGGGCACGATGCCGGAGCCGCCGGCGACCAGGAGGAGCGGCCCGCCGAGCTCCTGGTCCCAGACGAAGTACCCACCCACCGGGCCGCGCAGCTCCAGCCGGTCACCCATCCGCAGGTCATCGACCAGGTAGGAGGAGACCTCGCCACCCGGCACCCGCTCGACCGTCAGCTCGACGTAGGTGTCGGACGGCGCGGACGCGATCGAATAGCTGCGCTCCGCCCGGTATCCGTCCTCGGCCGTCAGGCGGAGGTCGACGTGCTGGCCGGCTCGATGCCCCGGCCAATCCGGGATCTCCAGGCCGATGGTCCGGGCGTCGGGTGTCTCCGGCACCGATGCGACGACCATGCCGGTCAGCCAGTTCAGTCGCCCGAGTAACGCTGTTCTTGCCATGGGTCTCCGTAATTGTGGTAGCCGTATCGCTCCCAGAAACCGGGCGCGTCGTCGTCCCGCAGCTCGATCCCGCGGATCCACTTGGCGCTCTTCCAGAAGTAGAGATGCGGTACCAGCAGGCGGGCGGGGCCACCGTGCTCGGCCTCGAGCGGGGCCCCGTCGTAGCGATGGGCGATGACGGCCCGATCCCCGCGGAGGTCGGCCAGCGGCACGTTCGTGGTGTAGCCGCCGTCGCAGAAGGCCACCGCGTAGGCCGCGGTGAAGTCGAGGCCGGCGAGCAGCGTGTCGACCGCGACGCCGGTCCAGACCGTGTCGAGCTTCGACCACCGGGTCACGCAATGGATGTCGGTGGTGAAGGTCCGGCTGGGCAGCGCGAGAAACTCCTCCCAGGTCCAGGACACCGTACGGTCCACGGCGCCCCGGACCGTGAAGGTCCACTCGTCGAGCGGCGTGTGCGGCGTGGGGCCGGCCGACAGCACCGGGAAGGCCGTGGTGAGGTGCTGGCCGGGCGGGATCCGCGACGAGTCCGCGGCGGCCGGACGGCGGCCGTGGAAGCCGGGTGACGCCGTGGTCATTGCCGCTCCCCGTCGCGCAGCGCCTCGAGCAGCCGCAGCCAGACCTCACTGATCGTGGGAAACGACGGGACGGCGTGCCAGAGGCGGCTGACCGGAACCTGGCCGGCCACCGCCACCGTGGCCGAGTGCAGCAGCTCGGTGACGCCGTAGCCGACGAACGTCACGCCGAGAACGCAGTCGGTCGCGCCGTCGAGGACCAGGCGGGCCTGGCCCTGGTAATCGTCGGCGTACAGGAGGGCGCCCACCACCGTGGCCGGGATGTCGACGTCGACCACCCGGATCTCGCGGCCGTCGCGGGCGGCCTGGTCGGCGGAGAGGCCGACCGTGGCCACCTCCGGATCGGTGAACACGACCTGGGCCAGCGCGTGGGTGTCCGCCGTCGCGGCGTGCCGGCCCCAGGGCGACGTGTCGAGCGCCCGGCCGTCCGCCTGCGCGGCGATCGCGTTGCCCACCATCCGCGCCTGGTACTTGCCCTGGTGGGTGAGCAGCGCCCGGTGATTGACGTCGCCGGCCGCGTACAACCAGCCGCCTTCGACGCCGCGTACCCGGCAGGTGTCGTCGACGTCGAGCCACGAGCCCGGGGTGAGCCCCACGGTCTCCAGCCCGATGTCGCCGGTGAGCGGGACCCGCCCCACGGCCGCGAGCACCTCGTCCGCCTCGATCTCGGAGTGGTCGTCGAGCAGCAGGGTCACCGGGCCGGCCGGGGACGGCCGCCGCATCGACGTCACGGTGGTGCTGTGCCGGACGTCGACGCCGGCCGCCTTGAGCGAGGCGTCGACCAGCTCACCGGCGAACTCCTCGAACTGCGGCAGCACCCGCGGCTCCCGGGCGATCAGGGTGACCTCCGCCCCGAGGCCCTGCCAGGCGGTCGCCATCTCGACGCCGACCGGCCCACCGCCGATGATCGCGAGGCGGCCGGGGACCGTGGCGGTGTCGGTGGCCGTCCGGTTGGTCCAGACCTTGGCCTCGGCGATGCCCGGCATGTCCGGCACGGCGGCGCGGCTGCCGGTGCAGACGACCACCGCGTGCACGGCGGTGAGCAGCACGATCGTCTCCTCCGGCGTGGCGACGGCCACCCGCCGCGGCCCGTCCACCCGGCCGTGGCCGCGGACGAGGTGGGCGCCCATGTCGGCCAGCGACTGCGCCTGGCCGCTGTCGTCCCAGTCGGTGACGTAGCGGTCCCGGCGGCGGAACACCCCGGCGGCGGCGACCGGCCCGGTGACCGCCTCCCGGGCCCCGTCCAGCCGGCGGGCGTCGGCGACCGCCACCACCGGCCGCAGCATCGCCTTGCTCGGGATGCAGGCCCAGTACGAGCATTCGCCGCCGACCAGTTCCTTTTCGACAACGGCGACGGACAGGCCGCCGGCTCGCGCTCGCGCGGCGACGCTCTGCCCGATCGGACCGGCGCCGATCACGATGACGTCGAACGTGGTGTCGGGCGTTGTCTTGGATGCAGCGTTTTTCATTCTTGCCTCAGCCTTCTGGACGACATGTGCTGTCTCGATGCGGTCGACGGTCCCAGCCGAGGGCGCCGGACGAGTCCGTAATCACCCCGGCATCGGCCCGTGACCCCGGGGCCCGGGCGGCAATGGCCGGCACCGAGCGCCGGATCATCGACTCGGCGGCGGCGTCCAGCGGCAGCCATTGCGCGGCGTAGTTCTCCACCAGGTGCAGCGGACGGCGGGTGGCGGGCACGGGCACGATGTCGTCGCCCTGTGCCAGCAGCCAGGCGAGCGCAAGCTGGGCACACGAGGCCCCGTACCGGTCGGCCACCGCGCCGAGAGCCTCGATCGTTCGCACGCACGGCGTACGGCTTCCGGCCGGCCGTCGCGCTCTGTCGAGGCCGCCCGGGCCGCGATGACGACATCGTCACCGGCGCCGGGCGGCCGCAGCCGCCGCGCACCGATCCCCGGCGCCGGCACTTCGCCGAGGTCGATGAGCGTGATACCGAGGTCCATTGCGCGCCGGATGGTGTCGCCCGCCTCGTCCCGGACGGTCCGGTCCATCGCGGCGAGCCCGATCCCGGAAACCGCCGGCTCGCGGCCGGCCAGAGCCCTGAGCGTCATGGTCTCCCCCGGATTCTCGATCCGTCCGAACGCTGGGGGGGGACGTCCGCCGGGCCGGACCCGCGGATCGTCAGGAGGCGTGGCTCGCCGTTCGAGCCATCGCGCCGCCGTCGCCGGCCGTCCGCGGAAGCCGGCGAGAGAGGAAATCGAGGATCAGAGCGGCGACCGCGTCGCCGGCGCTCTCCAGCAGGAAATGGCCGCCGTCGAGCAGATGGATCTCGGCCTGGACGGCGTCGGCGGCGAACGCCCGTGCCCCGTCCGGGCCGAAGATCTCGTCACCCCGGCCCCACACCGCCAGCACCGGCACGCCGCTGTCCCGGAGGTAGGCGTGCACGCCCGGATAGAGCGGCGGGTTGCTCGCGTAGTCGCGGAACAGCGCCAACTGGATCAGATCGTTGCCGGGCCGGCTCAGCAACGCGTAGTCGTGATGCCAGGTGTCCGGGCTGACCAGCGTCTCGTCCGGGACGCCCGTGAGGTACTGCCAACGGGTCACGTCCAGGGTGAGCGCCTGACGGATGGCGGCCTCGGTCTGCGGGGTCTGCTCCTTCTGGTAGTCCCGGACGGTCCGCCAGAAGCCCTCGACGAAGCCGGCCTCGTACCCGTTGCCGTTCTGCGTGATGATCGCCGTGACCGCCTCGGGTGTGCGCAGGGCCAGCCGGAAACCGACCGGCGCACCGTAGTCCTGCACATAAATCGCGTACCGGGAGACACCCAGCTGATCGAGCAGACCGGCGGTGAGATCGGACAGCGCGTCGAAGGTGTAATCGAACTCGCCGGCCGGCGGCGCGTCCGACAATCCGAATCCGAGGTAGTCGGGCGCGATGACGTGATAGCTCGCCGCCAGGTGCGGGATCAGATTGCGGAACATGAATGACGAGGTCGGGAACCCGTGCAAGAGGACGACCGTCGGGGCGTCCTCCGGCCCGGCCTCGCGATAGAAAAGCTGATGCCCGGCGACCGCGGCATACCGGTGATGAACTTGCGGCATTACTCCTCCTTCAACTTTTGCCGGATGGGGCGGACCGTGAATCCGAGCGCCGTCAGCACGCGTACGGCGCCCGACCGGCCCCCTTCGAAGTCACCGGAGGCGAGCCGGTGCCCGGTCGCCAGCTCGTAGGCGACCCCGAGGATGGCCTTCGGTGGATAGCGGCGGTCGCCCACCGTCATCTCGTACGTCGTGGTCGGCGCGAACCCGTGCCGGGCGAAGAACTCGGCCGGCCCGAGCCGGTCGTACTCCGCCACGGCCCGGTCCACGGCGCCGCGGTCGACCCGGTTCCATTCGGGCGAACGTGACATCGTTGCCTCCGTCGGTCAGTTGCGGCCCGCCATGACGCCGCCGTCGACGTCGAGAACCGTCCCGGTGATCCAGTCCGCGTCGTCGGAGAGCAGGAAACTGATGGCGGCGGAGATGTCCTTCGGCGTCCCGACCCGGCCCAGCGGATGGAAGGCTTGAAAGCCCTCGAGGGTCTCGGCGACCTTCTCCGGCGGGATGAAGGCCTCGTAGATCGGCGTCGCCACGACGGCGGGCGCCACCGCGTTGACCCGGATCCGGTTGCCGGCCAGCTCGAGGGCCAGGTTGTGGGTCAGTGCGTGCAGCCCCGCCTTGGCCATCGAGTAGGCGCTGGACGGCGTCGCGCCGACGGCCTGGTGCGCCCACATGCTGCCCACGGTGACGATCGCCCCGCCCCGTCCGCCGTCGACCATGCCCCGCGCGACCGTCTGGGTCAGGAAGAAGATCGCCCGGTTGAGCTCGTGGTAGGAGTCGTAGGCGGCGCCGTCGTGGTCGAGGAACGGCTGCGGGAGGAACACGCCGGCGGCGTTGACGAGCAGGGTCGCGTCGGCGTGCTCGGCGGCGAGCTGGTCCCGCACCCGGTCCACCTGCCGGCGGTCGGCGAGGTCCGCCGCGATCCCCCACGCCTTGCCGTGGGCGCCCAGCGCCATCACCGTCTCGTCGACCTTGCCCTCGTTACGGCCGATGATGACGGCGCTGCCGCCCGCCGCCACCACATCGGCGGCGGTCTGCCGGCCCATTCCGCTGCTGCCGCCGACGACGATGAGCTTGCGGTCCCGGAAAGCTTCGGTCATGACAGGCTTCCTTTCTTCGACTTGCACCGGTGCGCCCCGGTCATGGCGCTGTCACCCGGCTGTCACCACCGTCGTCGCCGGCCGGGCCGCGCCGCCTCCGAGATACGCCCGGTCGCACCCCCGGGGTTCCCGGCCGTCGGCCCCGGGGTGTGGCGGCCGGGACCGGGGGTACGACCCGTGGCCGGAGCGGGGCCGGCCGGGGCCGGCCGGGTGCAGGGTTGACCCATGGTGGGGTACGCGTCGATCGAGAACGGGCCGCCGCGTCCGGCGCCGCCGCTGCGCGGGACGGACGAGCGGGCCCGGCTGGATGACCTGGTGCGGTCGGCGGCGGCCGGCGACGGCCGCGCGCTGCGCATCGTGGGCGAGCGCGGCGCCGGCAAGTCCTGTGCCCTCGGCCACGCGATCGGCCGGGCCACCGGCTTCCGCGTGCTGCGGGTCCGCGCGGTGCCGGTCGAGCGGGAGATTCCGTACGCGTCGCTGCACCTGCTCTGCGCCGACGCGCTCGACGCCGGCGACCTCGCCGCTCGCCACCGGATGTCGCTGAACGCCGCCTTCGGCCGGACGGGTGCCGCCCGGCCCGAGCCCGCCGAGGTCGGGCCCGCCGTCCTGGCGCTGTTCGAGCGCATCGCCGCCGCCCAGCCGGTCTGCGTGGCGGTCGACGACGGACATTGGCTGGACCCGGCGACCGCCGAGGTCCTGGCCCACGTGGCCGCCGGCGTCGCCGGACTGGCCCTGTTGCTGCTCGTGACCGAGGAAGAACCGCATGCGCTGGATCCGCTCGGCGGGCTGCCCGCGATGCGCCTGCGGCCGCTGAGCCTCGGCGAAGTCCGCACCGAGCTGGCCAGCGTCTCGCCCGGACCGATCGACGGCACCGTCGCCGAACGGATGCTGGTGGAAGCGCGCGGCAACCTGCGCGTCCTCGGCGAATCACTGCGCGGGCTCACGGCCGCCGCGCTGGCCGGCGGCTTCGCGATCCCCCCGCCGCCGCGCGAGCGATCCTGCGCCCATGGTCGCTCCTGCGTCGATCGGGCGGCACGGCTGGGCCCGCCGGAGCGCCGGCTCCTACTCGCCGCCGCTGCCGATCCGTCCGGCGACGTGCTGCTGCACGAGCTGCTGGCCGCCGACCTCGGCGCGAGTTCCGCGGCCCTCACCGCGGCCGGTCTGCTGGCGATCGGCGACCGGGTCGCGTTCGCCTGCTCCGGCCTGCGTTCGGTCACCTATTACGCGGCCACGCCCGAGGACCGCCGGCTGATCCACCGCAAGCTCGGCGCGGGCATCGCCGACGACCCGGTGCGGCGGGCCTGGCACTTCGGCCTGGCCGCGGCCGGTCACGACGACGAGCTGGCCGACGAGCTGGAAGCGAGCGCCGGCCCGGCCCAGTCCCGAGGCGGCGCCCCGGCCCGCGCCGCCTTCCTCGAGAGGGCGGCGCACCTCACCAGTGACCGCGGCCGCCGCGCCGACCGCGCGCTGGCCGCGGCGGCCGCCAAGTACGACAGCGCCGACCTCGCCGCGGCCCAGCGGATCCTCGCGATGGTCGACATCGAGCCGCACGAGACCGCCCGGGCCGCTCGGCACGGTTGGCAGAGGGCCCGGATCGAGACGGTCGCGCGGCCCGGAGCCGGTTCCGCCGGGCTGTTGCTGGCCGCCGCCCGGCGGCTGCATGCGGTCGAGCCGGCCGACGCCCGCGAGGCCTACCTGGAGACCCTCGTCGCGGCGATGGCGGCGGGGACCGGCAGCGGAGAGCTGCTGGCCGCGGCGGCGCGGGAGGCGCGGGCCGCCGCGGCCGGCCACCGCGGGCACCCGGCCGACCAGATCCTGAGCGGCCTCGCCACCAGAGTCCTCGACGGATACGGCGCCTCGGTCGGGCCTCTGCGCGCCGCGGTCGCCGCGTTCCGGGAACCCGAGCCCGAGCCCCGGACGACCCGATGGTCGGGGCTGGCCGCGCTGGTCGCCGCCGACCTCTGGGACGGTCCGGGCTGGACGGCCCTCACCGGGCGCTCCCCCACGGCCGAGACCGTGAGCGTCGCCCGGAGCGCGCGCGGCCCGGAGGCCGCGATCGCGGGTGCGGCGGCCTCGGCGGTGCTGCGCAATGCCGAGGGCCGCTACGACGAGGCGCTGGACGCGGCCCGCGAGGCGCTCCGGTGCGACCTTCCCGGCTTCACCGGCCGGGCGCTGGCCGAACTGGTGGAGGCGGCGGTTCGCACCGGCGATCCGGCCCTCGCCGCGGGCGCGGCCGCCCGGCTCCGCGATCGTACGGTCCCGGCCGGCACCGGCTGGGCTCTCGGGGTCCAGGCCCTGGTGGAGGCGCTCCTCGCCGACGGGCCGCGGGCCGAGGCGCTCTATCGGGAAGCCATCGATCGCCTCGCCGGCGGCGACGCCCGCGGTCCGCACGCGCGGGCGCGGCTGCTCTACGGGGAATGGTTGCGCCGCCGGAACCGGCGGTCCGACGCTCGTAGCCATCTGCGCGCCGCGGGCCAGTTCTTCGCGGCCGCCGGCGCGACCGCGTTCGCCGAGCGCGCCCGCCGGGAGCTGCTCGCCACCGGCGAATCCACCCGCAGGCGCACCGACGACACCCGGCAGCGGCTGACGCCGCAGGAGTCGCGGGTGGCCGCGCTGGCGCGCGAAGGGCTCAGCAACGCCGAGATCGCCGGGCAGCTCTTCCTCAGCCGCCGCACCGTCGAGTACCACCTCTCGAAGGCCTTCGCCAAGCTGGGCATCAACTCACGCGCCAAGCTGCCGACGGCGCTCGCGAGTTGACACCGCGACCGGCCGCGACGTGGCTCAGGGCCGGCCGGGTGCGACCGGCGGCTCGGTCCGCACGGTCATGCGTTCGCCGGGCCGCGCGAAGATGCTGAGGATCTCGGCGGGCTCGTCGCCGGCGCTGCCGAACCAATGCGGTTCCCGGGTGTCGAACTCGGCGACCTCGCCGGCGTCGAGGATCCAGTCCCGGACGCCGAGGACCAGGCGCATGCGGCCGGACAGCACGTAGATCCACTCGTGCCCGTCGTGCGCGCGCGGCTCGGGGTCGACCATGCCGGTCGGGATGACGATCTTCCAGGCCTGCACGCCGTCGGGTTGCCGGGTGAGCGGGATGACCGTGCGGCCCTTGACCCGGCCGGGCTTGAGCCGGATCCGGGGGTCGCCGACCTCGGGGGCGCCGACGAGGTCGTCCAGCGGCACGCGGTAGGCCAGCGACAGCGCAAGGAGCAGTTCCAGCGTCGGCCGCCGCTGTCCCGTCTCGAGCCGGGACAGGGTGCTCTTCGAGATGCCGGTGGCCTCCGCCAGGCCGATCAGCGTCATCCGGCGCTGGGCGCGGAGCCGTTTGAGGCGGGGCCCGACTTGGTCGAGCGCGGCGGCGATCGCGGCGGGTGGGTCGTCCACCCGGCTCATCTCACCCGGATTTCCCGGAAACGGCAACGTTCGTTGGCTCGCGGCGCGGTTGGCTCCAGCCTGGTGACATGACTCAGTACGACGTAGCGATCATCGGGGGCGGCGCGGCGGGGCTGTCCGCGGCCCTCGTCCTGTCCCGGGCCCGTCGCCGGGTCCTCGTGGTCGACGCCGGTTCGCCGCGCAACGCGCCGGCCGCTCACCTGCACGGCTACCTCTCACGTGACGGCATGCCGCCCAGCGAGCTGCTGGCGTCCGGCCGCGCCGAGGTGACCGGCTACGGCGGCGAGATCACCGCCGGCCGCGTCGCCGCTCTCGCCCCGCTCGACGACGGGTTCTCGGTCCGGCTCGCCGACGGGCGGCACCTCGCGGCGCGGCGGCTGCTGGTCACGACCGGCCTGCGGGACGAACTGCCGGACATCCCCGGCCTGCGCGAGCGGTGGGCCCGCGACGTGCTGCACTGCCCGTACTGCCACGGCCATGAGGTGCGGGACCGCCGGCTCGGCGTGCTCGGCGCCAACGCGGGCGCGGTGCGGTACGCGCAGATCGTCCGCCAGTGGAGCGACGACCTGGTCTACTTCGCCTCCGCGGGGACGCTGACTGATGCGGAGCGCGTTCAGCTGACCGCCCGCGCCATCGGCATCGTCGAGGGGCCGATCGACCAGCTCGTCATCGACGACGACCGGCTCCACGGGGTGCGGCTGGCGGACGGCCGCGTCGTGCCCCTCGATGCCCTGTTCGTGCCGCCGCGCTTCGTTCCCCACGACGACCTGCTCGCCGCCCTCGGCTGCGACGCCGGCAGCGACGGCTGGACGGTCACCGACGCCGCCGGTCGCACCTCGGTCCCCGGCGTCTGGGCCGCCGGCAACGTCGTCGACCCGCGCGCTCAGCTGATCACCGCGGCCGGGGCGGGCTCCGCGGCCGCCATCGCCATCAACGCCGACCTCGTCGACGAGGACGTGGCCGACGCCGTCCGCGCCTGCGCCCCGGCCCACCTGCCCTGATCCGCCTGCCCTGACCCGCCAGCCCTGACCCGCCTGCCCTGGCCCGAACCCACCCGCTCTGGAAGGAACCCTGTCATGACGTCCGCCCCGAAAGCCCCGCCCGCCGGGACTCGCCCGCCGACCAAACACGAGCTCGCCGCGATGATCTGGCTGGCCGTCTTCCCCACGCTCACCGTGCTGAACCTGGCGCTGGGCGGCTGGCTCGGCGCCCTGTCGCCGGTGCTGCGCACCTTCGTCCTGGCCACCATCGCGGTGCCGATCGTCATCTACGGCCTGATGCCCCAGCTGCATCGACTGCGCGGCCACCTGCTCGCCCGCGCCACGCCTCGGCGGCAGGGCACTTAAAAAGCGAAGAACCGCAACCACAGGTACGGGACGGCCAGCGCGACCGAGACGACCGTGACGATCAGGCCGTACTTGGTGAACTCCCAGAAGGTGATCTTGTGGCCGGCGCGGTCGGCGATCCCGAGGACGACGACGTTGGCGGAGGCGCCGACCGCGGTGGCGTTGCCGCCGAAGTCGGCGCCGATGGCCAGCGCCCACCACAGCACCTGCGCCTTGCCCAGACCGCCCGAGCCGTCGACCAGCTCGGCGACGATCGGGCTCATGGTGGCGACGTACGGAATGTTGTCGACGATCGCCGACAGCGCCGCCGACGCCCAGAGCAACAGCATCGTGGCCGGCCAGAGCTTGCCCTCCACGGCGTCGGTCGCGGCGCGCGCGATCTGGTCGATCACGCCGGTGGTGACCAGCGCGCCGACCATAACGAACAGCCCGGCGAAGAAGATCAGCGTGGGCCATTCCACGTCGCGGGCCACCTCGCCGGCGTCCAGCCGGGACAGCGCGAGCAGCAGCAGGCCGCCGAGCAGCGCCACCACGGACGGCTCCAGGCCGAGCACGGTGTGCAGGACGAACGCGACCAGCACGGCGGCCAGCACGGACAGGCTGATCACGAGCAAGCGGGGGTCGCGGATCGCGTCGCGCTCACGCAGCGCCATCACCTTGGACACGCGTTCGGGGTCGTACCGGAACGCCTTGCGGAACATGATCCGGCACAACAGGACGAACACCACCAGCACCACCGCGACGAGCGGGGCGAGCACGGCGAGGAAGTCGTTGAAGGTCAGCCCGGACCGGCTGGCGATGATGATGTTGGGTGGGTCGCCGACCAGGGTGGCGGCGCCGCCGATGTTGGAGGCGAACACCTCGGCGATCAGGAACGGCACCGGCGGCACGCCGAGCCGGTCGCACACCAGGAGCGTCACCGGGGCGACCAGCAGCACGGTGGTCACGTTGTCCAGCGCGGCCGAGACAACGCCGGTCACCACGACGAGGATCACCATGATCGGGAAAGGGCGGCCGCGGGCCTTCTTGGCCGACCAGATCGCCACGTACTCGAACACCCCGGTGCGCTTGAGCACGCCGACGATGAGCATCATGCCGATCAGCAGGAAGATGACGTTCCAGTCGACGCCCGCCTCTTCGGAGAAGAACGCGTGCTCGGCGTCGGTGGCGCCGACGGCCAGCAGAATCGCCGCGCCGCCGAGCGCGACGGTGACGCGGTTGAGCTTCTCGGTGGCGATCAGCACGTAGGCGACGGCGAACACCGCTACGGCGGTCCAGGCGATGGCGCTCAACTGTGTTCCCCGGTTTCCGGTCAGCCTTCAGCGATCGCCGACCAGACTTCCCGGCACACCGCGATCAACCTATCAGCCGGGGCCGGGCTCTTCCCGCGTCCGCACCGCGTGCTGGTAGACGTCCGGGATCTCGTCGCCGTCGCGGTCGGCCTGCTCGGCCTCGTGCAGCAGACGGTAGGTGCGGTTGCGCATGCGCAGCACCCCCGCGGCGAGCAGGGCGGCGACAAGCGAGCCGGTCAGGACGGCGATCTTCACGTGCCCGTCGCGCTCGCCGCCGATGCCGAACGCCAGCTCCCCGATCAGCAACGACACGGTGAAGCCGATGCCGGCCAGCACGGCCAGTCCGGCCACGTCGATCCAGGCCAGGCCGGCGTCGATCCGGGCCCGGGTGAACCGGGCGGTCAGCCACGTCGCGGCCAGGACGCCGACGGGCTTGCCGACGATCAGGCCCAGCATGATGCCGATCGCGGCCGGGTCGGACAGCGCGGAGCCGAGCCCGTCGAGGCCGCCGATCGTCACGCCCGCGGAGAACAGCGCGAAGACCGGCACCGCGACGCCGGCCGAGATCGGGCGGAACCGGTGTTCGAAGTGCTCCGCCAGCCCGGGGCCGGAATGATCTCCCGCCCGGGTCAGCACCGGAACGGCGAATCCCAGCAGAACCCCGGCCACCGTGGCGTGCACCCCGGAGGCGTGCACCAGGGCCCACGTCGCCGCGGCCAGGGGCAGCAGCAGCCACCACGATCGGACCCGCCGTTGCACGAGCACGGTGAACAGGCCCAGCGGGATCAAGGCCGCGAGCAGCGGCAGCACGGCCAGATGGGCCGTGTAGAACACCGCGATGATCACGATGGCGAGCAGGTCGTCGACCACGGCGAGGGTGAGCAGGAAGGTCCGCAGCGCGGTGGGCAGGCTCCGCCCGACGACCGCCAGCACGGCCAGCGCGAAGGCGATGTCGGTGGCGGTCGGCACGGCCCAGCCGTCGGTGGCGCCGTCCCAGTTGACCAGCAGATAACACACCGCGGGGACGATCACCCCGCCGACCGCGGCGGCCACCGGCACCGCGGCCCGGCGCGGGTCCCGGAGGTCGCCGGCGACGAACTCGCGCTTGAGCTCCAGGCCCGCGACGAAGAAGAAGATGGCGAGGAGCCCGTCGGACGCCCAGGCCGCCAGGCTGAGATCGAGATGCAGCGCGGCCGGGCCGACCGTCAGCTGGGTCAGCGCGTGATATCGGCCGGACCACGGCGAGTTGGCCCACACCAGCGCGACGAGCGCGCCGGCCAGCAGCAACATCCCGCCGATGGTCTCCTGGCGGAGCACGTCGGCGATGCGCCGGACCTCGGCCCACGACCCGCGGGCGAGCAGCGACGGCGTCGAACGGGAGTTTTCGGGCACGGTGTCTCCATTTTTCTGGTCGGCGAACGACATTGCCGACCAGACTTCCCGGCGCACCAGGCAACAACCCTACCCGCTGCGGCACCAGGTCAATCGGTCCGAGCCGCCGGACACTGGGGCACGTGCGTCATGGGAGTACGGTGACGGCAGGTGTGCCGGGAAGTCTGGTCGGCGGTCATGATCCGTTTCCGGCTGGAAGGGCTCCCTGTCATGGACGCTGTCGCGGTTGGCGCTGTCCACCTCACCAAGCGGTACGGGCGGCTGGCCGCCGTCGATGATCTCACCTTGGAAGTCCCGGCCGGTGAGGTCTTCGGATTCCTCGGCCCGAACGGCGCCGGCAAGTCCACCACCATCCGCATGCTGCTCGGGCTCGCCCGCCCCACCGCGGGCCGGATCCGGGTCTTCGGGATCGATGCCGCCGACGTGGTCGCCGCGCATGCCGCGCTGGCGTACGTGCCGGCCGACGTGGCCCTGTGGCCGCGGCTGACCGGCGGCGAACATCTGGAGTTGCTGGCCGCGACCGGGCCTGGCATCGACCGCGCCTACCGCGACGAGCTCGTCGAACGGTTCGAGCTCGACCCGTCGAAGCCGGCCCGCACCTACTCGACCGGCAACCGGCAGAAGGTCGCGCTGATCGCCGCGTTCGCCACCCGGGCCCGCCTGCTGGTGCTCGACGAGCCCACCAGCGGCCTGGACCCGCTGATGGAACGCGAGTTCCGGCGCGCCGTCGCCGCCGCCCGCGAGCGCGGTCAGACCGTGTTCCTCAGCTCCCATCAGCTCGCCGAGGTGGAGGCGGTGTGCGACCGCGTCGGCATCCTGCGCGCCGGACGGCTCGTCGAGGTCGCCGCGGTCGCTCAGCTCCGTGCCCTGCATCGCAACGAGGTGACGGTCACCTACACCGGCGCGCCCCCACGGCTGTCCGGCGTGCCCGGGATCGAAACGGTCGAGACCGGCGGCGATCACCACCTGCGCTTCACCCTGACCGGGCCGCCCGCCGCGGCGCTGCGGGCGCTCGCCGGCGCCGATGTCACCGCGCTGGCGATCCGCGAGCCCAGCCTCGAGGAGATCTTCCTGGACTACTACGGCGAGCAGGCCGGCCGGTGACCGGCCTCGTCGTCCGGCAGATCCGCGGTGGCGCCGCCGTCGTCGCCGTCATCTGCGCCGGGATGACCGCGATCGTCGCGGCCAGTTACGCCGGTGTGATGGCCGATCCGGCCGCAGCCGCCAGTCTGCACCGGATCGCCGGCAACGCCGCGATCCGCACCCTCTTCGGCGAGCCGATCGCCCTCGACCAGGCCGGCGGATTCACCGTCTGGCGAGTCGGCACGGTCATCGCTTTCCTCCTCGGCATCTGGGCGATCCTCGCCACCACCCGCATCACCCGCGGCGCCGAGGAAGCCCGCCGATGGGATCTCCTGCTCGGCGGCCGGGTGTCGCTGCGCGGCGCCACCGTGCGGCACGTGACGGGTGTCGCCGCCGCGGCCACCGCAACGGGCGGCGCCGTCGCCGTGGCCCTGGCGGCCACCGCCGACCGGCCGGCCGGCGCCGTCGTCCACGGCGCCGGCATCGCCGCTATCGGCCTGTTCTGCACCGCCACCGCGGCACTGACCGCCCAGCTGTTCGCCTCGCGATCCGCCGCGTCCGGCTCCGCGGTCGCGGTGCTCGCCGTCGGCCTGCTGATCCGCATGGCCGCCGACGGCGTCACCGCGCTCGCCTGGCTGCGCTGGGCATCGCCGCTCGGCCTGCTCGAGCTCAGCTCGCCGTACCGGGACAACCGCCCGCTGCCAGTGCTGCTCCTGCTCGTCCTCAGCGGCGCGCTCGGCGCCGTTGCCGTGCGCCTGGCCGGGCGCCGCGACGCCGGCGACGGTCTGATCCGCGGCACGCCGGGCCGGACGGGCACTCGTGGCCTGCTCGGCAGCGTCGAGGCGTTCGCGCTGCGCCGGATGCTGCCGGCCCTGACCGCCTGGACCGCCGGAGTGATCGCCTACTTCCTGGTGATCGGGCTCGCCGGCGTCGCGGTCACCGAGTTCATGGCGCAGAACGGCTCCATCGCCGACCTGGCCGGGCAGGCCGGATTCGGCGGTCTCGATCGGCTCGAAGGCCTGACCGCCGCGGTCTTCGGGTTGCTCTCGCTGCCCGTCGCCGGATTCGCCGCGGTCCGGCTGGGCGGGTTCGTCGCCGCCGAGAACGACCGGCGACTGACCCTGCTCGCCGCGCAACCCGTCAGCCGCGTCCGCCTGCTCGCCGCCGAAACCGCGGTGACCGCGGCCGGGATGGCGTTCCTGGTCACCGTGGCCGCGCTCGCCACCTGGACGGGCATCGCCGCGGCCGGCGGCGAGATGAGCATGGCCGCGCTGCTGCGCGGCACCTGGAACGCGCTGCCGGTCGCGCTACTCGGCCTCGGCGCGGCCGTGCTCGCCGCCGGCCGCGTGCCCCGTGCGGTCATCGCCCTCGGCTCGCTGCCGACGGTCGGCGGGTTCCTGCTCTACACCGTGGCCGACAGCGTCGGAGCGCCGGCCTGGGTGCGCGGCACCTCGCCGTACGCGCACCTCGCACCGGTCCCTCTGGTCCCGGTGGACCTCGGTGCGGAACTGGTGATGGCCGCGCTCAGCGTGACGCTGGCCGGCGCGGGACTGTGGGCCTACCGCACGCGAGACCTGAGCGGCTGAGACCGCCGCTCAGGTGCCGAGCATGCGGTCGAGCAGCCCGTCCAGCGTGATCACGCCGGTCATCGCCCCGTCGCGTCCCACGACCGCGACCAACGGCACGTTGGAGCGGGCCATCACCGAGGCCACCTCCAGCACGGTCGCCTCGGGCGCCACCACCGGCAGCTCCGGCCGGCTGCGGGGCAGCAGCTCGGCGACCGTCCGGTCGCCCAGGCCCTCGAAGATCAGGTCGGCGGCGTTCTCGTCGACCACCCGCGCCAGCGCGGGGTCGTCCTGGCAGTAGGTGGGCAACGCCATCCGCAGCACCTGCGTGCCGGCCAGCACGGTCAGCGGGTGCCCTCGCCCGTCGAGCACGACCAGCCCGGGCAGGTCCTGTGCCGCGAGGACCTTGACCGCCTCCCGGGCCGGAGTCGTCTCGGTCACCGTGCTGAACGGCCTCGACACATCACTAGCGCGCATGACCTCACCGTAATCCTCGGCCGCGACGGGGCGGGCGCGGCGCCGACCAGCGCAGCGCCCGCCGAACGCTTACCCGGCCGGGTTCGCGGCGTGCTCCCGGGCGTACCGGATGAATCCGACCACGTCGTCGGGGACCAGCCGGCCGATCGCCCCGCTCGAGTAGACGCTGGTCATGACCTTGCCCTCGGGGTCGAGGACGAAGCCGGTCGACTGCAGGTAGGCCGGGTCGGGGTTGACCACGGCTCCGGTCACCTTCGCCACGGCGGCCGCGTCGGCGCCGTACCCGATGGGGAATTGCAGTTTGTTCTTGTCGGCGAACGCCCGGGTGGTCGGCTCGTCGTCCACCGACAGCGCGACCACCCGCGCGTCGACCTCATCGAGCGCGGCGGCCCGCTGGAACGCGCGCAGCTGCGCGGAGCAGTACGGGCACCAGGAGCCCCGGTAGAACAGCACCACGCCGTAGTGGCCGGCGGTGGCCTCCGGCAGCCGCAGCACGCCGCCGCCCAACTGGTCCACAGCGATCTGGGGGAAGGTGTCCCCGGGAAGCAGAAGTGTCATGCCTCGTTGGTGACGCGGGGCCTGCCGGTCTTACCGGAATGTGAGGCGCGCGACGTAGGGTGCGGAGCATGACCCCGGCCGAACAGACCCGGACCGCCGCGCCCGACCACGAGTCGGCGCGGTGGCTCGCGGACCTGCACGCGACCGGCCCGGCCCGGGACGCGGCGATCGAACGGCTGCACGAGTTGCTGCTGCGGGTCGCCCGCGCCGAGCTGCACCGGCGCAGCGCGACCGGGCGGATCGGCGGCCCGGAGCTCGACGACCTGTCGTACCAGGCCACCGCCGACGCGCTGGTCACCATCGTCGGCAAGCTGGACACCTTCCGCGGCGAGAGCCGGTTCACCACGTGGGCGTGCAAGTTCGTCATCTTCGAGGTGTCGGCCAAGCTGGGCCGGCATTTCTGGCAGCGGCCGCACGTCGCCTACGAGGCGGAGGACTGGGACCGGCTGCCGGACCGGTTCGGCGTGGAGCCCGACCACCAGGCGCATCAGCGCGGACTGGTGCAGGCGCTGCGCCGGGCGGTCGACACCCGGCTGACCGAGCGGCAGCGCGCCCTCTTCGTGGCGCGGGTGCTGCACGACGTGCCGCTCGACGCGCTGGTGGCCAAGTTCGGCGGCAACCGCAACGCCATCTACAAGACCCTGTTCGACGCCCGGCGCAAGCTGCGCGAGGCGCTGGTGGCCGAGGGGTACCTCGACGAGGGGGAGGTGTCATGACCGGCGAAGACCTGGAACGCATCCTGGCCACCGACCCGCGCGACGCCGGCTGCGGGCAGACGATGGAAATGCTTGACGTGTACGCCGAACTGATCCTGGCCGGCGTCGATGTCGAACAGCGGTACCCGGGGATCGCCGCGCACCTGCGCGCGTGCCTGCCGTGCGAGGACGACCTGCGGGGCCTGCTCGCAGCGGTGGCCTGACGCGGCGTGGCGGTCCTCGGGCGCGCTGCCACCGGGGTTCGGCGCGATCAGCGGGCCAGCACGGCGCGGGTGTAGAGCAGGTCGAAACCGCGCCGCTGGGCGTTCTGCTGCGACTTCGAGCCGGGCTGGACGGTGATGACGGCGAGGTCGCAGCCGGCCGCGGTGGCGTCGGCGAGCCGGGCGGACAACAGCGCGCTCTGGATGCCGCGGCGCCGGAAGGCCGGCGCTGTCCCGGCGCCGGTGAGCTGGGCGATGCCGTCGGCGGTCCGCATGCTGCCGCCGCCGGCCGGCACCCCGTCCAGCCGGGCCAGATAGCGCCGGACCAGGCCGGCCGCGTCCCGCTCGGCGTTCTCCAGGATCTCGCGCGGGAACTCCTCGAGCCACGGGACGCCCTGCGCGTCCGGGTGCAGCGACGCCTCGACCACCACCTCCAGCCAGGCGTCGAACTCATCGTCGCCGCTGGGCCGGACCTCGACCCCGGGCGCGTCGACCGGCTCGACCGGGCCGCCGAGGGACCGGCCGAGCACGTTCTCGAACGACACCAGCCGGTAGCCACGCCCGGCCAGCAGCTCCAGCACCGCGGCGTCGGCGAGACCGGAAAGCTCCACCTGGACCGGGGGCGCCCCGGGCGGCGTACGCCTGCTCGATCGCCTCGAGATCGAGCGGATCGGGCGGCCCGGCGAAGCCGAGCCCGGCCACCTTGTTGAGCGGCGAGTCGGGTTCGGCGTAGCTGGCGACCCCGCCGGCGATCGGCATGACGAAGCCCTCGCCGGCGCCGCGGCGACCGGCCGCCGCTTCGCTGTAGGCGGCGATGAAGCGCGCCTCGGCCAGCTCGATGCGGCCGGCGAGCGGAATGTCGCAGAACAGCGCCGGCTCACCGGAGCGCGCGACCGTTCCCCGCGCCGCCATGATGACCTCCCGTTCGAGTGCAACCGGCGTAATCGTTACACCGGTTACCGAACGGGTCAACCTATTAAGCGAGGTCGCCTCGCGACCTGGCGGCCCGTGACGGCTCTCAGCCGGCCGGCTGCTCCATCACCATGGCCGCCTCGCCGGCCTGCCAGCGCAGGGGTCCGGGCCGCGGAAGCACGAAGGTCGGCGTGTCGTCGGCGGGCTGCGCGTGGCCCCGGCCGGGGTGCCCCTCGCCCGGCGTGAACAGGGTCTCGGCGCGCAACTGGCGGAGCGCCGCGAGAAGCGCGGACGGCACGGCGGTGAAGCGCAGGTCGACGTCGCGCTGGTGGGCCCGATCCTGCATCGTGAGCAGCAGGCCGAGCCCGTCGCGGTCGATGCGCGCCGCCTGCGACCAGTCCACCACGACCCGGTGATGATGCTCCACGGCCCAGCCGAGAACGTCGCGGATCACCGGCACGGCCGCCACGTCGATGCCACCGCGGATCGTGACGACGGCGACGCCCGCGTGTTCCGTGACACGGATGGTGTCGGGCCCGCGGTGGCCGGCTTCCCGGGAACGCGGAGCGGGGAACGCTGATGGCGGCATGCTCATCCCTTCGTCGGCTTCTCACGAAGGTCGCGCCGCCGCGTGGCGGCGAGCACGCGGCCACATGACAGTCTCACGACAATTCGCCGCCGTCACCGCCGCACGGCGGCGCCCGAGGGGTGCGGCCGCAGGCACCGCCTCACGAGCCGGCGACGGAAGGTCGCAGGCACAGGCGCAGCACCGCGTCGCGGAAGGCGACGCCGGCGTCGGCCTGCGACATCCGGCCGGCGGCGACCTCCTGGGCGGCGGCGTGGCCCAGGGCCACGATCGCGGCGATCTGCCAGGTGACCGGCGATCCGGCATCGAACTGCCCGGCGGCCCGGCCCCTTTCGAGTACGCCCCGGAGCTGCCCGGCGATCGGCTGGTGGCGGTCGACCTCGTCGCCCGGCGGCTGCGCGACCTCGTCGGTCAGCAGGATCGGGTAACGCGCCAGCACCGCCCAGGACGCCTCGACCCAGCGCCCGAGGGCGGCCGGCGCGGGCAGCCCGCCCAGGTCCAGCCCGTCGAAGGCGTCGACCGTCTCGGCCGTCACCTTGTCGAGGATCGCGGCCAGCAGCCTCTCCCGGGACGCGAAGTGGGCGTACACGGTCTGGCGCGTCACCCCCGCGGCCGCGGCGATCTCCTCCATGTTCGCCTGCGGCCGGCGGCCGAGCAGCTCGATCGCCGCCCGCAGCACGGCGGTCCGGCTGCGCTCGGCGTCGGCCCGCCGACGCCTCGTACCGGAAAAGTTGGACACGGTTGTCAAGGCTAACGGGTACGGTTACGTTTGACACGGCTGTCAGACTTAATCAGCGGAGGTCGTCATGGCCACTCACCCGGCCGGTCTGCCCGGCACGGACCTGGCGGGTTACCTGACCCGCTATCCGGTGGAGATCACCTTCGGCGCGGAGGAGCCCGCCGATGTCTTCGACCGCTACCACGCGCCCGGCTTCGTGCTGTCCAACGACGGCATCGTTCTCGATCGGGACCGGCTGCTCGCGCACGTCGCCTCGGGACGCAAGCGGGCGGCCGAGATCCGCACCACCGTGCACGCCGTCGCCACGACCGGCGACGTGGTCGCCGCGCGTTACGTGCTGACCGCGGTCATGCGCAAGGGCCAGGTCATCGACACCGAGATCTTCATGTTCGGCCGGCTCGCCCCGGACGGGCGGCTGCGCGAGGTGACCCAGCTGACCCGCGGTTAGCCAGGTTCGGCCTACCGGCCGCCCTCGTCCGCCCCGGTCACCGTCAGCCGGTTGCAGACGTCCATGACGCCCTCGACGGTCCAGGCCCGGCGTCCCGCCGCTTCCCTGGCCTCCGCCGATCCCAGCTCACCGAGCAGGATGACCACGCCGTTCTGCACCACGACCTCGAGACGCCGGCCGTGCACCTGCGGATCGGTCGCCAGCGCCTCGGCGGCCCGGCCGACCAGCCATTCGTCGGCGCTGCGGCGCGCGACCCAGTCGGTCTCGTCCGCCCACTCGAAACTGATCTCGGCCTCCTCGTGGTCGTCATCGTCGGGCCACAGCCAGTACGGGAACACCATGGTCGCCTCCTCCGCGACTGAGGCCCGCCAACTCGCGCCCACAGGCTGGGCGAGGGATGTGGCGGCCGCCCGGCGGAGATGTGTCGGTTGGATGACAGCTTGATCCAGCACGGTGGATGGGTGCCGGTCGTCACGCGATCGTCATACGGCCGCGGTACGACCGCCACAACCGCCGTCGAGCATCGAAGGCGCTCTACGAACCCTCCCCCTGGCCCACCCGGGGGCGCGCCGATGCGGGCGCCCCCGGGTGGGCATCGAGCCCTAATTGGCCACCGAGGGGACGGCCGGCGCCGGCCGGGCCGGAAGGTCGTCGTCGACCTCGAACACCTGCTCCAGGCGGGCGAGGCGGAGGATGCGCCGGACCCGGGGCGACGGCGCGCGCAGCACCAGCCGGCCCCCGCCGCTGATCATGTCGCGGTGCGCTTTCAGGAGGACCTCGATCGCGGCCGCGTCGACCAGCGGGCTGTCCCGCAGGTCGACGATCAGGCAGCGCGGACGCAGCTCCACCGCCTCGGCGATCAGCCGACCCCACTGCGGAACCGACACGCCGTCGAACGACTCGGTGACGACCACCACCGCCTCCGGTATCTCGTGCCCGGGCATCGGCATCCCTCCCTTGACGTCTTGGGGAAAGATTCGCCGCCGGTTGTGGCGGCCCGTCCGCGGCACCATGACAGTTCCGTGACAGTCCGCCGGATCCGGCCGCCCGGTTCGCCGATGCCGTCGTCGAGCAGGGATGATGTGGTGGTGTCCGCAGTTCTGGTAATCGAAGACGACGATCGGATCCGGCTCTCGCTGGTGCTCGCGCTCGAGGACGAGGGGTACGCGGCGACCGGCGTGCCCACCGCCGAGGAGGGCCTCGACGCGCAACGCGACTCCCCCGCGGACACCGTGCTGGTGGACCTGATGCTGCCCGGCATCGACGGCTTCGAGTGCATCCGGCAGCTGCGGCGCACCGACGACGTGCCGATCGTGGTGATCAGTGCCCGCGACGACACCCACGACATCGTCGCCGCCCTGGAGGCCGGCGCCGACGATTACCTGGTCAAGCCGGTCGCGGTCAAGGAGCTGACCGCGCGGCTGCGCGCGTTGCGCCGCCGCGCGCGGGCCGCGGCGCCGGACGCCGTGCCGGTGCTGCGGTTCGGCGACCTCGAGATCATGCCCGAGGCGGGCGAGGTGCGCCGCCGCGGCGAGCCCGTCTCGGTCACCCGGACGGAGTTCCAGCTGCTCTGCGAGCTGGCCGACCATCCCGGCCGGGTGCTGTCCCGGCAGCAACTGCTGCAGCGGGTGTGGGATTACGACGGCGGCGACGAGCGACTGGTCGACGTGCACATCGGCCGGCTGCGCCAGAAGATCGAGGAGGACTCCGCGGCGCCCCGGCACCTCGTCACGGTCCGCGGCCTCGGTTACAAGCTGCAACGATGATCCGGGCCGGGCTCCGCTCCCGCGTCATCGCCGGCTTCGCCGCCGGCGCGTTCGCCCTCTCCGCCACCATGGCCTTCGCCTCGTACGAGATCATCCGCCACTCCCTGCTCGGCGAACGCGAGAGCACCGCCGTACGCGCCGCCTATTACGACGCCGCCGTCATGCGGGCCGGCATCATCACCACCACCGATCCCGACCTGGTGGCCTTGCTGCGCTCGCTCGACACCGGCGAGAGCCGGCGAGCGTTGCTGCACCGCTCGGGCGAATGGTTCGCCAGAAACGCCGACGCCGGCACCACCAAAGCCGTGCCCGCCGAGCTGCAGAGCCGCGCCACTGCCGGCACGGCCGCCGTGCAGCGCGTCCGCGCGGACGGCACCCCGACGCTGGTCGTGGCCGTCCCGATCGCCGCCGACACCGTGTTCTACGAGGTCGACTCGCTGGCCGAGCTCGACCACACGCTCGGTGTGCTGACGATCGTGCTCACCGCGGTCGCGGTCTGCACCACGCTGGCCGGGGCGGGCCTGGGCCTCTACGCGAGCCGGTACGTGCTCCGTCCGCTGGTGCGCGTCGAGCAGGCCGCCCAGGACATCGCCACCGGCGCGTCCGAGGCGCGTCTCGACCCGGCCCAGGAGCCCGACCTGGCGCGCCTGGCGACCTCGTTCAACCACATGGTCGACGAGCTGTCGGCCCGGCTGGAGCGCGACCGCCGGTTCGCCGCCGACGTCAGCCACGAGCTGCGTTCCCCGTTGCAGACGCTGTCCGCCGCCGCCAGCGTCCTCACCCGCCGCCGCGACCAGCTCGACGAGCGCACCGCGACCGCGGCCGGACTGGTCGCCGACGAGATCACCCGGTTCCAGCAGCTGGTCGACGACCTGCTCACGCTCGCCCGCGGCGACCAGCCCGCGCAGCGCGCGCCGGCGGACGTCGCCGGGCTCGCCCGGTCCGCCTGCCGGGAGCGCGGCCTGGCCGAGGGCATCGTGGTGGCCGAGGGCGACACCACCTGGAACGTCGACCGGCGGCGGGTCGCCCAGATGCTCGGTAACCTCCTCGACAACGCGGCGGCCTACGGCGGCGGCGCGACGGCCGTACGCCTGCGGCTCGCCGGGGACCACGGCAGTATCGAGGTCGACGACGAAGGGCCCGGGGTCGGGCCCGAGGACAAGGCTGTGATCTTCAACCGCTTCGTGCGCGGCCGGGCCGCGGGCACCCGACGGACCTCCGACGGCACCGGCCTGGGGCTCGCCCTGGTGGCCCAGCACGCCGCCGCGCACGGCGGGAGCGCCACGGTGCTCGACCGGCCGGGCGGCGGCGCCCGATTCCGCATCGACCTGCCGGGATGCGGCTCGTGAGGGCACGTGCGCTGGCCGCGGTCCTCCTGGCGGCCGCGTTCGTGGGCGGCTGCGGCGTGCCGGTCGACGAGGAGCCTCGCAACCTGCGCAGTCCGGGCATCTCGTACGGCTCGAGCGGGCCGGCCCCGGATCGCTTCGGCAGCGCCGTCGAGCGCCTCTACCTGGTGCGCGACGGCGGGCTGGCCCGGGTGCTGCGCCGGGTGCCGGCCGCCCGATCGCCCGAGCAGACGCTGCAGGATCTGCTGGCCGGTCCCACGGCGGCGGAGCACGAGGACGGCTTGAGCACGGCGCTGAGCACCATGACGATCGACGGCATCGCCGTCGACCAGCGGCGGGCCGTGGTGGCGATCGGTGGCGCGGGCCAGCAGGGGACCCGCAGTGACGAGATTCTCGCGTACGGGCAGATCGTCTGCACGCTGACCAGCCAGGGCGCCGAGGTCGGCACCGTCTCGTTCACCAGCGACGGCCGGCCCCTCGGCGTCCCGCGCGGCGACGGATCGCTGTCCGCCGACCCGCTCACCATCGCCGACTACGCCGGCCTGCTGGGCTCGTGAGCAGTGGGCTACGCCGAGGTGGGCGCTGCTGATCCGCGTGGATCCGGCCGGAGAACAACCGCCAGCCGAGCCATGCGGCGCCCCGGGGCGTACACGTCGGACGGCCGGCCATGATCAGGCCGTTTCCGGGACGCCCGGCCCGGCCACCGCCTGGTCGGCGGAGCTGTAGACGGGAAACGCCGTGTGCAGACGCATGGTCCGCAGCACGGTCTGCACGAACCGGGACGGCGCCGCGAGCGCCAGCGTGCCGTGCCGCTGCCGGGCCGCGTTGCGCGCCCGGACCAGCGTCCCCAGACCGGTCGAGTCGATCAGGTGCACCTGCTCGAGGTCCACGACCACCCGCGCTCGCTCGCGCAACGCCTGCTCCAGCGCGGTCCGCAGGTCCGGGACGACGTCGGCGTCGATGTCGCGCGTCACCCGCACGACGGCCGCCGACGGCAGCAGGCGGATCGACACCCAGGTGCCGGGCGCGTCGCCGGCCCGCTCCGGCCGAGCCGGCGGACGCGCCCCGGCCATGCACTCGGCGCAGGCCGGACACGCGTGCGGCCCGGTCGCGAAGGCCGAGCCCGACCAGCCGAGCGCCGCCACGGCGCCGTACACCACCTCGGCATCGTGGATGCCGCAGCCGTTGGTCACGGCGGCAGCGCCACACTGGTCGCAGATCACTTCCACACCCACACCGCCGAGCGCCGGCACGGCTGTCATATCCGCTCCTCGCGACTTCGTCCGCGCGGGACGACCGTTTCCTTCGTGACCAATCAGCGTCGCGAAGCCATGTGGCGGGGGGTCCCCGGAAATATGACGGTCCGATGACGAACGCCCGATCGTCCCCTGCTCACGCACCCGGCGCCGGCGGCGTCCCCGCGGCCGGCACGGCTCGGGCGGGCCGTCGCCGTCTCGGGCCGGCGTCGACGAATCCGGCCAGCCATCGCGCCGATGGGACGGCGTCGATGAAGATCGCCTTGACCAGGAGGCTCATCGGGATGGCGAGGATGGCGCCGAACGGACCGAGCGTCCACGACCAGAACGCCACCGATATCACGGTCACCGTCATGGACATGCCCACCGCGTCGCCCACGATCTTCGCCGGGACGTACGTGGTCACGATCGAGTTCAGGAGGGTGTAGACGACGATCACCAGCAGCATCGTCTGCCATCCCTGGGTCAGCAGCGCCAGCAGGGCCGGCGGAACCAGGCCGATGAGGAATCCGACGTACGGGATGAAGTTGCACACCGCCGCCAGCAGTCCCCACAGCAGCGCCAGCGGAATCCCCAGGATGAGCAGGAAGATGGAGTCCAGCGCGCCGACCACGATCGCGAAGGCGCCGGTGATGACGACGTACCTGCGGGTGTTCGCCACGAAGCTGGCCAGCGCGCCGGCCAGCCGGGGGTGATCCGCCACCATGGCGGCGGCCCGTCCGCCGATCTGGGCCGACTCGACGGCGACGAACATCATCAGGCTGTAGACGAGCACCAGGGTCGCGGCCGCCCCCACCACCGAGGGGATGTGCGCGGTCAGCCAGCCGGCCACGACCGTCAGGTCGATGTCCTTGACCATCTCGCGAATCTGTTCCGGGCCGACGCCGAGCTCGGCCAGGAAGTCGGACAACTCCCGGGTCTGGGCGGACGCCTCGTCGAAATAGTTCGGCAGGACCGTGGCGAGCCGGGCGATCGCGTACACCACGATCGCGACCAGCCCGAGCAGGATCCCGAAGATCGCCAGCAGCAACACCAGCAACGCGACGATCGACGGAACCCCGCGCCGCACCAGCGAGGTGTGCACCGGATGCACGAGAATGACCATCACCAGCGCGAACGCCACCGGGGTGACCAGCCAGGCCAACTCCCGCAGGCCCAGCACGGCGAGCACGATTCCACCCAGGACCACGACGGCGGTGACCGTACGCGGCGGCCTGAACCCTGCTGATTCCATACCAGGCTCCTTCATGGCCTTCGTGAGCAATCTAGCGGCAATCCGCGGCCGGACCGGCGTCGTTGTCCGGCCGGCGCCGTCTCACCCCGCACGGGTGAGCCCGGCACGCCGGAAGTGGGTGAGAATGCGGGAGCACCCGGCGTCCCGGAGGAGCCATGGTCGCCCGCTACGAGACGCGCGTCCTGGTCGCCCTGTCCGGTCTCGCCGCCGCTGCCGTCCTCGCCCTGGCCGCTTCCGCGCCGGTCACCGGTCCCGCGTCCGCCGGCCAGTCGCCCGGCGCCACGCCACCTCCGGCCACCACCGCGGCCCCCGCCGCCCCGGCGCCGGAGCAGGCGACCCCGGCACCCGTCCCGACGCCGGACTCCGCCGGTTCCCCGGCCGCGGCGCGGTCCGGCATCGCGGTGTCCACGCTGCTCGCCGCGTTCGGCGCGCTGCTGGCCGCGGGCGCCGTCGCGGTGGCGATCGGCCGCCGGATAACCCGCCTCCCCCCTCGCGAGACCGTCCCGGGGCCACCGCACCCGGGGGTTCCGGCGTCGCTGGTGCCCTTCCTCGTGGCCCTCGGGCAGGCACTGATCGACGGCGGCGAGCCGGTGTCCTCGGTCCAGCGGACCCTCGGCCGGGTGGCGGCGGTCAACGGCGTTCCGAACGCCGAGGTCGTGGTGCTGGCGACGGCGCTGTTCGTCACCGCGCCCACGCTGGGCACGGTGCAGACCGCGGTCGCGCCGGCCGGCATCGACCAGCTTCGCCTGGAGCAGATGGACGAGCTGCACCGGCTGGTGCGGGCCGCGGAACGGGGCCGGGTCGGGCCGGCGGACGGGCTCGGCGAGCTCGACCGGATCCGCCGGATGCCGCCGGCGTTCGGGTCGGCGGTCCGGGTGGCCGGCTATGTGCTGTTGTCGGCCGGGCTCGCGCTGGTCCTGCGCGCGGACTGGACCGGCCTGTGGACCGCGGCCCTGCTGGGCGCCGGGGTCGGCCTGCTGCAGCTGGCGACGGACCGGGCGCCGGCCCGCTGGCAGCCGTTTCTTCCGCCGTTGAGCGCGTTCGGCGTGGCCGCCGGGGCATTCCTGGTCGCCCGGCTCGCCCCGGGCACCGGAGTGCTGGCGCCGCTGGCGGCGCCGCTGGTGACGTTCCTGCCCGGCGCGCTGCTGACGACGGCGGCGATCGAGCTGGCCACCGGGCAGATGATCTCCGGCGCGGGGCGGCTGGCGTCCGGCAGCATGCGCCTGTTCCTGCTGGCGCTCGGCATCACCAGCGGGGCCGAGCTGGTCGGCGCCCCGGCCGACACCGTCATGGCGGTCGGCGCCCAGCCGTTGCCGGCCTGGACGACCTGGTTCGGCGTCGCGCTGTTCGGTACCGGTGTGGTGCTGCATCATTGCGCCCGCCTGGCCTCGCTCGGGTGGCTGCTGCTGGTGCTCTATATCGCGTACGCGGGTCAGGTCATCGGGGGTTTCTTCCTCGGCGGAGTGCTGTCGGCGTTCGCCGGAGCGGTGCTCATGACGCCCGTCGCCCGGCTGGCGGCGCGGGCCCGCAACGGACCACCGGCGCCGGTCAGCGTCCTGCCCGCCTTCTGGCTGTTGGTGCCGGGCGCGCTCGGCCTGCTCGGCGTGACGAAGTATCTCGGCGCCGACCCGCTGGACGGGCTCACCACCCTGCAGTCCACCGCGGTGACGATGGTCGCGGTCGCGCTCGGCGTGCTGCTGGGTAGCGAGATCCGCCGGCCGGACCGGTCACGCGCACCGTCGACCGGCGTCGCCGGCCCGGCGACGGCCGAGGCGGCCGATCCCGGCCACGACCGCGAGCCGCGGTAGCGGGCGCTGGTTTGCCGAGCGAGCGTCAGATCGTGATGAAGCCGGCCCACAGACCGGCGACGCCGGTGATTCCGGCGGCCACGATCAGGACACAGAGGACGACCTCGGTGGGGGTGAACAGCCGGCGGCCCCGCTCGCTGCGGGCCTTGACGTACAGCAGCGTCGCGGGCGCGAGGATCACCGAGCACAGCAGCAGGAACTTCAGCCCGGCGGCCTCGAACAGGAACAGCGTATAGGCGGTCGCGATCCCGGCGAAGATCGTCTCCTTGCGGCGCGTCCGGGGCGCTACCTCCGCATAGGCCTCGCCGGTGAGGCCGATCTTCAGGGCGTACGCGGCGGCCAGGAAGTAGGGGATCAGCGCCAGGCTGGTGCACAGGTCGAGCATGAAGTTCAGCGCGTCGGTCAGCACCAGGGTGACGGCCAGGAGCACCTGGACGGCCAGCGAGCTGACGACGAGGGCGGTGATCGGCGTCGCCTTGGCGTTCTCCTTGCCGAGGAAGGCCGGGAAGTCCTCGTTGTGCGCCGGTATGTACATCACCTCGGCGGCCATCAGCGTCCAGGCGAGATAGGCGCCCAGGACCGAGACGATGACGGCGATGCTGATGAACCAGCGGCCCCAGTCGCCGACCACGTGCTCGAAGAGACCGATCATGGAGGGCTGGCGGGTGCCGGCGATGTCCGGCTGGGTCATCACCGAGTAGCTGGACAGCGTCACCAGTGCGAAGATCGACAGCACGCTCAGCAGGCCGATGACGGTCGCCCGGCCGACGTCCTCGCGTCGCTTCGCATAGCGGGAGTAGACGCTCGCGCCCTCGATGCCGAGGAAGACGAACGTCGTGATGATCATCGTGTTGCGGACCTGTTCGTTGAGCGAGCCCAGGTCGCCGTACCCGGTGGCGGTCCAGTTGTCGGCGAAGATGCCGGCGTCGAAGGCGACGAACAGCACGACGATGAAAACGAGGATGGGCAGGATCTTGAAGACGGTCACGATCCGGTTGATGACCGCCGCATCGCGGATCCCGCGCGCGATGAGGTAATGGAACAGCCAGACCCCGACGGTGGACAGCGCCACCGCGAGGACGGTGTCGCCGTCGCCGAAGCCGGCGAAGAGGCCGCCCAGGGTGGCGGTGATGAACACCCAGTAGAAGGCGTTACCGGCGATCGCGCTGGCCCAGAAGCCGATGGCGGAGTTGAAGCCGGCGTAGTCGCCGAAGCCGGCCTTGGCGTAGATGAACACGCCGGAGTCCAGGTTCGGCTTGCGGATGGCGAGGTTCTGGAAGACGAAGGCGAGCATCAGCATCCCGGTGCCGGCGATGGCCCAGGCGATCAGCGATCCGAGGATGCCGGTGGCCACGCCGAAGCGCGCCGGGAGCGAGAACACGCCCGCGCCGACCATGCTGCCGACCACCATCCCGGTGAGCGTGGGCATGCTCATCTTGCCCGGCGTCACGACCGGCGGGTCGGCACTCGGGACATCGACGCCCGGGGCGCCGGCGACCAGCGTGCCGGTCGCCGGGGCGTCGACGGCCGAGGTGTGGGCGGCCGAGGGGCCGGCTGCGGCGGGGAAGGTGTCTGCCACGATCATTCACTCCGTCCTGGTGACGGGTCGAGCGCGACGGGCTCGACTTTCTCGATCTTGAAACCGGTGATGCCGTACAGCACGCTCAGCGCGGGGCTGACGTAGCAGAAGATGGCGTACGGCAGGTAGAGGATGGTGGAGACGCCGAGCGTGGCGCCCATGAACGCCCCGCACGAGTTCCACGGCACCAGCGGGGAGGTGACCGTCCCGCTGTCGGCGGTCAGCCGGGAGAGATTCGTCGGGGCCAGACCGCGCCGGGCGAACTCGACGCGGAAGACGCGCGCCGGGAGGACCAGCGCGATGTACTGGTCGCCGGCCACGATGTTCAGGCCGAACGCGCACGCGAACACGGTGAAGAACAAGCGGCCGGTGCTTTTCGCGGAGGCGATCATCGGGTCGACCAGCCGCGCGATCAGCCCGAACTTCTCCAGCAGGACGCCGAAGGTCACCGCCCCGAAGATCAGCCACAGCGTGAACAGCATGCTCGACATGCCGCCGCGCGAGACCAGCCGGTCGACGTCGGCGATGCCGGTGTCGGCGTGGAATCCGGTCGCCATCGCCAGCCAGGTTGCCTTGATCGACTCCACCACCACGTTGCCCGGCCCGGCGATGAAGTCGGCGATGACCTGACGCTGGGTGAACGCCGCGAGCAGGCCGGCGAACAGCGCCGACCCGAGCAGCGACAGCGAAGCCGGGGCCTTGCGCACCGACAGCACGACCAGCAGCAGCAACGGCAGCAGATTCACCGGGCTGATCCAGAAGAGCTGGTCGAGGTCGGCCAGCTCGGTGGACGTGGGCACGGTGTCGTGCACGTCCGGGGCCATCACCAGACCCAGGACGAAGAAGACGGCCAGCGCGACGAGAAACGCCGGCACCGAGGTCCACACCTGGCGCTTGATGTGCTCGCGCGTGTCGACGCCCACCATCTGGGCGGTCAGGACGGTGGTCTCCGACAGCGGTGAGGTCTTGTCGCCGAGGTAGGCGCCCGAGATCACCGCGCCCGCGGTGATCGCCGGGGAGACGCCGAGCAGGGTGGCGATGCCGACCAGGCCGACGCCGATCGTCGCCGCGGTGGTCCAGGAGCTGCCGATGCTCAGGGCGACGATCCCGCAGATGACCGCCGTGGCCGCGTAGAACCACGACGGCGACAGGATCTGGATGCCGTAGTAGACGAGCGTGGGGATGGTGCCGGACAGGTTCCAGGTGCCGATCAGCGCGCCGACCGCCAGCAGGATGAACAACGCACTGGTCACCGAGGCGATCGCCTCCTGCCCGGCGCTCTGGACCTCGTCCCAGGTGTGCCCGTTCTTCAGCGCGATCAGCGCCGCGATCGCGGCGCAGATCACCAGCGCCACCTGCAGCGGGCCGTCCAGGGCGTCCAGACCGAACAGCGCCAGCGAGCCGGCGATCAGCACCGCCAGCGCGATCAGCGGGACGATGGCATCGATCAGCGACGGTTGTCTGGCCTTCCGGACCTCGCGCTCTGCCATGGTGTACCTCTCCGGCGCGGCACGCACTCAGAAGTCGACGGCGTCGCGGATCAGCGGGCACGTCATGCAGTGGCCGCCGCCGCGGCCGCGCCCGAGCTCGGCGCCGACGATCGTGATGACCTCGACGCCGGCCCGGCGCAGCAGGGCGTTGGTCTGCGTGTTGCGGTCGTAGGTGAACACCACGCCGGGCTCGACCGCGACCGCGTTGTTGCCGCTGTCCCACTGCTGCCGCTCCGACGCGTACACGTCACCGCCGGTCTCGATCACCCGCAGCTGCTTGAGGTTCAGGGATTCGGCGACGACGTCGACGAACCTGCGGTCGCCCTCGTCGACCACCTCGACGCCGGGGGCACGGTCGCTGGGGCGCAGCGAGAACGTGTGGACCCCGTCGACGATGTTCGGGTAGAGCGTGACGATGTCGCGGTCGGCGAACGTGAAGACGGTGTCGAGGTGCATCGCCGCCCGCAGCTTCGGCATGCCGGCGACCACCACCCGGTCGGCGGCGCCGGCCGCGAACAGCGCCGCCGCCACCTGCGTGATGGCCTGCCGGGAGGTGCGCTCGCTCATCCCGACCAGCACCACGCCGTTGCCGACCGGCATGACGTCGCCGCCCTCGAAGGTCGACATCCCCCAGTCCCGCTCCGGGTCTCCCCACCAGACGGTGGCGCCGGTGAAGTCGGGATGGAACTGGTAGATGGCCTTCATCAGCAGGGTCTCGTCGTGGCGGGCGGGCCAGTACAGCGGGTTGAGCGTGACGCCGCCGTACAGCCAGCAGGTCGTGTCCCGGGTGTAGAGGGTGTTGGGCAGCGGCGGCATGAGGTACTCGCGGATCCCGGTGGCCTCCCGGGCGAGGGCCACGTAGCCGGAGCGGAACTCGTCGGGCAGGTCGCTGGTGGCCAGTCCGCCGATCAGGAAGTCGGCGAGGTTCCGGGGTTCGAGCGACTCGAGGAAGGCCCGGGTGTCGTCGAGCAGGCCGATGCCGACCTCGTTCGCGACGATCTTGCGGTCCAGCAGCCAGTCCCGGGCCGGCGGGATCGCCATCGTCTCGGCGAGCACATCGTGCAGCTCGACCACCTCGACACCGCGACCGCGCAGCTTGTTGACGAAGTCGGCGTGGTCACGCTGGGCCATCTCCACCCACATGACGTCGTCGAACAGCAGGTCGTCGGCGTTGGTCGGGGTCAGCCGCCGATGCGCCAGGCCGGGCGCGCAGACCAGCACCTTGCGCAGCCTGCCCACCTCCGAGTACACACCGAGGCTCTGGTTGTCCGGCATGGCGGTCCCCTCTTCCTGGTCTCTGCGCCGGTCCGGGGGGCGGTGAAAATCACGGTCGCCCGGCGTGCCCGTCCGGCACGCCCCGGGCGCGGCGACCCGACAACCGTTGCGCACAGACATATCGAAACCGCTGCCTTCGGCGTCGTACCCATGCTCGAACCCCGTGCGGAGCCGGCCCTTCGCCGCTGTTCGCCGGACCATAACCAGCGCCCGGCACCAAGGTCTTCATCCGCCGCGGATGATCCCGCGAAGCGGCCGGGATCGATGGACCCGGACGATCAGCCACTATGGACGCCGGCCGGCAAGATCCGGACCTGAGATCTTCGAGGCCGGAGACTCGCGCGGCTGAACTCCATGGCTCCGCGAGGCCGGTCCGGAATTACACTGACCGGTGTGGACTCCCCCGCACTCACCAGCGCCGACGAGCGGCTACGCCGTCTGGAGTCGCTGGCCGACGCGGCGCTGTCGCGGCTGGATGTCCCCGATCTCCTCGACGAGGTCGTCGAACGGGTTTGCGAGGTGCTCGACGCCGACACCGCGGCGATCGTCCTGCTCGACGAGCACGCCTGGCACCTGGTCCCGGCCGCGGCCAAGGGCCTGGCGGACGAGGTTCGCGACGGCCTCCGCATCCCGATCGGGCAGGGTTTCGCCGGCCGGATCGCCCGGCTCGCGCGGCCGGACGTCCGAGCCGAGGCGATCGGCGACGAGGCGGACATCGCGCCGCTGCTGCGCCGCGGCGTCCGGTCGCTGGCCGGCGTGCCGATCTTCGCTGCCGGGCAGGTCATCGGGGTGTTGTACGCGGGCACCCGGCAGCCACGCGCGTTCACCGCCGACGAGGTGCGGCTGCTCGAGCTGGCCGCCGGCCGGGCCGGTGTCGCCGGGCAGTCGCGGTCGCAGAAGCTGGAGCATGCCGCCGCGCTGGCCCTGCAGCGCAGCCTGCTCCCGGCGCAGCTGCCCGACCTGCCGGGCCTGCAGGTGGCGGCCCGCTACCAGCCCGGCCACGGGCTGGGGGTCGGCGGCGACTGGTATGACGTGTTCACGCTGCCGTCGGGCGGGCTGGGCGCGGTCATCGGCGACGTGTCCGGGCACGGGCTGGCGTCGGCGGTCGTGATGGGGCGGATCCGCAGCGCTCTTCGCGCGTACGCGCTGACCGGCGACGATCCGGCCGAGGTGCTCACCCTGCTCGACCGCAAGATCCACCACTTCGAGGCCGGCACCCTCACCACGGCGCTGTACATCATGGTCAGCCCCGACCGGGAAACGCTGCGCATCTCGTGTGCGGGCCACCTGCGGCCGCTGCTGGCGGCGCCGGGCCGGCCGGCCGAGCTGACGGACATCCCGGTCGACGGGCCGCTGGGGGTCGGCCGGACCGCGGCGCCCCGGCGGACCGGCACGGTCGCGATGCCGGAACAGTCGCTGCTGCTGTGCTACACCGACGGCCTGGTCGAGCGGCGCGACCGGATCATTGACGTCGGCATCAAGGCGCTCACCAACGCGGTTCACGCCGACCACCCGGAGGCGGCCTGCAACGCGGCGATGTCGCTGGTCACCGACCAACGGCCCGGCGACGACATCGCCGTGCTCGCCCTGCGCCGCGTCCCGCCGGCCGGCACGGAGTAGCCGGCGTCAGGCGGCGGCGCCGGCCAGCCGGAACGAGCCCTTGCCCGAGGACTTGGCCGTGTACATCGCCTCGTCGGCGGTGTGCAGCAGGGTCGAGGCATCCCGGTTCGCGCCGGTCGTCACCGCCCCGCCCACGCTGGCCCGGACGGTTGCCACGGCGCCGCCGGCGAGCTCGCACGGCCGGCCGAGGGCCCGCACGACCCGGTCGGCGACCGTCGCGATGTCGTCCAGCCCGGCGTCCTCGATGAGGATCGCGAACTCGTCGCCGCCGAGACGGGCGACCATGTCGGCCGGGCGGGCGGTGCGGCGCAGGCGCTCGGCGGTCTCGACCAGCACCGTGTCGCCGGCCGCGTGGCCGTACGTGTCATTGACCGGCTTGAAGTCGTCCAGGTCGATCAGGAGAACACCGACTTCGCCATCGCGGCGGTGCAGCGCGGCGTCCAGGTTCTCCAGGAACTGCGCGCGGTTGGCCAGGCCGGTGAGGCTGTCGGTGAAAGCCATCTCGCGCAGCCGGGCGGTCAGGCCGTCCCGCTCGGCGAGGAGCTCCTCGTTGGCAACGAACGAGACGAGCTGCCGCGCCACCACCACGCCGGTGATCGCGGCCAATCCGGCCACCGCGATCCAGACCCGCAGATCGAACCCCTTGCTCACCAACGTGACGACCAGCAGGGCGAACGTGAGCCACAGCGCGAGATACGGGAGAAGGCTGAACGACCGCCGGCGGGGCTCGTCGCGGCGGCGGTCCGATCCGGCGCCGGCCGAGCGGTACTGCGCCCACCCAGCGATCATGAGCAGCAGGTGCGATCCGGCGGTCATCGTGAAGTTGATGCCGGGGTGCCCGGCGGCGACCCATTCCGGCCCGACCACGCGAGCCACCGCCTCCACGACGGCGGCGATCGGGCCGAGGATGCCGATGTGCCAGCTGAACGGCACCACCTTGCTCAGGTAGAGCCGGCCCATGGCGAACGCCGTGAGGATCACCACCACCGGCCCGGTCAGCACGGTGGCCAGGTCATGGGCGATCGGCGAGCGGTCGTCGGCGGTGGTCGCCAGGGTCCAGTAGACGCCGTAGGCCGCGGCGCCGGTCACCACGGTCGCCAGGTCCAGGTGGTAACACAGCCGCTCGCGGGCCGAGCGATGCGGAATCGGGTAGGTCAGCAGCACCGCGGCGAGCCAGGCGCAGCCGATCACCAGGGCGGCCGTCCGGGCGATCCCGGTGCCGGTCAGCGCGGGCACGCTGAGCGGACCGGCGATCGCGGTGACGAGCTGCGCCCAGTCACCGATCGCGAAGACGGCGGCCGCGACCGCCATGGCGCTCCAGAACCGGCGCTGCGAGTTGGTGGGCGCCATCTGGCGGCTCGCCCAGAACGCGTAATACGACAGCAGGCAGGTGAACACGGTGACCGCCAGCCAGCAGCTGATCACCTGGAAGCGCAATCCGCCGCCGACCAGGTTGAACCAGCCGGACAGCCCGACGGCGACCGCGATGCCGGTCGCCGGCACGGCTCTGCTGGCAAGCCGGCGGCTCATGTGATCGGGTCGCCCGACGGCTCGGCGGCCCGCTGGTCGAATCGCGCTGTACGCACTTTCTCCCCGTTTCTGCGTTGCCGCCGCTGTCCGCACCTCTCGCTTCCGAAGCCTGTTATCGACCGTCCGGCCGCCGGCCTGAGAATCCGCCCGCGTTCGTCGCAGTGGCGCCGGACACCGCCCGCGGCAGCCGTGTCGCTATCACAGCTCGAAGCACCGGCGAACTCTCACGATCGTGGGCCGCATGCCGATCTGCCCGGGGGACGGACCCCGAAGGAGCCCGCCCTCGACCTCGGCTGAGGTTGAACCCGGTCAGACGTCCAGCGTCTGCTCGATCGTCCGCAGGCGATGCCGCGCCATGGCGAGGTTGGCGCGGTCGCGGCGCAGGGCCAGGTACAGGAACAGGCCCTTGCCGGAGCGGCTGGTGAGCGGGCGGATCATGTGGTACTGGGTGTCGAGCGTGATGAGGATGTCCTCGATCTTCTCGGAGATGTTGAGCATCTCCATCGCCCGCAGCTTCGCCCGGACCACGTCGGTGTTGCCGGCCGCCGCGACCGTGAGGTCGAGCTCCCGGCCGCCGCCTACGGTGCCCAGCGCCATGCCGCTCGTGTGGTCCACGAGGGCGACGCCGATCGCGCCGTCGATCTGCATCGCTTCCTTGAGCGCCACGTCCATCTCAGCCATGTTCGAATCCTTCGATCTCTCCGGTCTGGTACGGCGAGAATGACCCGGCGGCGCGGCCGCGAATCGGACGCGCTGTGCGGCGACTTGGAATCGGCTGTGTGATGTTTGGTGGGTGCCGCACCGCACTTGCAGACTTTCGCAAGTACACAGGTCTTGCACGGCTGCGGAACCTTCGGCGTCAGATGTTGGAGCCGTCGGGCGGCAGGCCGGCCGGTGGCGGCGAGGAGGCGCCGTCGGCGGACGCCGCCGGGCAGGCCAGCCCCAGGGTGTACGCCGTCATCGACAACGACCCGTAGGCATAGCCGTCGACCAGCACCGAGGTGTCCGCCTCGTCGGCGGCGGCGGCCAGGCCGGCCAGGTACAGCGCGGGGATGAAGTGGTCGGGCGTGGGCACGGCGTGGTGATAGTCCCGATGGGAGTCCAGGGCGGCGAACCCGTGCGGGTCGGTCAGCATCCGGACCTTGGCGTCCTCGTCGAAGCGCTGGGCCCAGGCGTACCCCTCGTCGGTGAGCTTCCAGTCCATCCCGCCCAGGTTGTGCACGACGTTGCCGCTGGCGACGACCAGCACCCCGCGCCGCCGCAGCGGGGCGAGCTTCGCGCCGAGCTCGAAGTGGTAGTCCATCGGCTTGCTGGCGTTGATGCTCAGCTGCACGACCGGCACCGACGCGTCCGGAAAGGCGTGCATCAGGACCGACCAGGTGCCGTGATCGATGCCCCAGCTGTCCACGTCCGCGCCGACCCAGGTCGGATGGACCACGTCGCTGACCTCGGCGGCCAGCTCTGGCAGCCCGGGCGCCGGGTACTGCACGTCGAACAGCTTCCGCGGGAAGCCGTAGAAGTCGTGGATCGTCCGCGGCCGGGGCATCGCGGTGACCGCGGTGGCGTTGATGTACCAATGCGCGCTGACCACCAGGATCGCCCGCGGGCGCGGCACGGACGCGCCGAAGGCCCGCCAGGCGGTGGTGTAGCGGTTGACCTCGAGGGCGTTCATCGGATTGCCATGGCCGATGAACGCCGCGGGCATCGGAACCTCCACGTCAGACCCCCTCCGGCCACGACGCCGTTGCTCTGCGCGCCAGCGTAGACCCGGCGGCCCCGGAGCACGCCGGAATGCGCGGCCCGCGCCCGGTGCCTAGCGTGGCTCTTGTCCATCGCGGTGGGCTCTCGTCCATCGCGGTCCGGAGAGGCGGTCGGCATGCTCAGCAGCGTGGTGGTGGGAGTCGATGGGTCCGCGCCCGCCGAGGAGGCCCTGGTGTGGGCGCTTGGCGAAGGCCGCCTGCGCGGTCTGCCGGTGCGGGCGGTGCACGTCTGGCAGCCGGCCGCCGCGGCCGGTCCCGAGCGGAACGTCACGGCCGATCTCGAGCGGGACGTCACGGCGGGTGTGCGCGCGGTGGTGGAGCGGTCCGGCGCGACCGACCTCCCGGTGGCGGCGGACGTCCGGCCCGGCCATCCCGCCCGGGAGCTCATCCGCGCGGCGGGCGCCGATGCGCTGCTGGTCGTGGGATCCCGCGGGCGGGGCGGCTTCGCCGGCTCGGTGCTGGGCTCGGTCAGTCAGAGCTGCGCTCAGTACGCGGACGGCACGGTGGTCGTGGTCCGCGGTGACCGGCCGGACCCCGCGGCACGACGGGTGGTGGTCGGTGTGGACGGCTCGGCTCATTCGGTGCGCGCGCTCCGCTTCGCCCACGACGCCGCCGCCCGCCGCGGCGCCGTGCTGGAGGTGGTGCACACCTGGAATCCGTCCCACCTCGGCTTCGCGAGCCCGGTGCCCTGGTCACAGGACCTGCTGGACGAGGTGGCGGCCGAAGCGACGGCGACCCTGCGGGAGAGCGTCCGCCGCGGTGGGATCGACCGCGCCGCCGCCCGGGTGAGGACGTACTTGATGCAGGGGCCGCCCGCGCCGTCGCTCCTGGAGGTCGCGGCGGGCGCCGACCTGCTGGTGGTCGGCTCCCGCGGGTACGGCGGCTGGAAAGGGCTGCTACTGGGCTCGGTGTCGACCCAGTGCGTCACGCGAGCGCCGTGCCCGGTCGCGGTGACCCGCGACCGCGACGAGGCACACACCGCCACCTCATAAAACGTCATCCTGCGGACCGGACCGTCATCCCGCGCGCGGCGGGCCATCGGCGCGGTCCTCGGCCAGTTCGTCGGTCACGAGCGCGCTCGATCGGATCTGCCCGGTCCGGTAGACGGCTCGGCCCACCATGTGCGCCGCGACCGGCGCGGTGACCAGCTGGAACGCACCCACCAGGATCAGGGTGGTGATGTCGACGGTGTTCGGCAGCCGCAGCGCGGCGCCGGCCAGGATGAGCAGCAGGCCGAGCACCTGCGGTTTGGTGGCGGCGTGCATGCGCGAGAGCAGGTCCGGGAAGCGCAGCAGGCCCACGCCGGCGGCGAGGCTCAGCAGGGCCCCGGAGACGAGGCAGGCGCCGGCCAGGATGTCGGCGAGCGTCCGCATCGTCATCGCCCGCTGCGCGGCGCGAACCGGGCGACGCTGACCGACCCGATGAAGCCCAGGATCGACAGGACGACCAGGATCGGCAGCGAGGTCGCGTCGCGGGTGTAGGCGGCCTCGGCCGCGACGGCGCACACGACGATGGCGAGCAGCACGTCGACGGCGACGATCCGGTCGAGGGTCGTGGGCCCGCGGACGATCCGGACGAGGACCAGGGACACCGCCGCGAACAGCAGCGCGGAGACGATGATGCCGGCCACGATCATGTGAGTTTCCCCTTTCCGGCCGGGGGCCGCTGGGCGAGCATGGCGATTTCGGCGTCGGAGCCGATGGCGCGGACGATCCGGGCCTCCGTCTCGTACACCTCGTGGCGGAACTTTTCCACGGCGGCCCGGTCGGCCACGCCGATCACGTGGATGTACAGCGTGGTCGAGGACTGGTCGGTGTCCACCACGAGACTGCCCGGCACCAGCGAGATCGCCTCGCCGGTGAGGGTCAGCACCAGGTCGGACGGCACCCGCAACGGCACCCGGATGATCGCGCTGCGCGGCCGGTGACCGAACCGGAACGCCAGCACGGCCAGCTGCACGCTGGCCACCACCAGGTCGAAGACGAAGCGCCCGGCCAGATACAGGAACGCGGGCGGGCGCAGGTGGCCGGAGAAGGTGACCGGCGGGAGCGGGAAGACGGTCAGCACCACGGCCGCGACGAGGAGCCCGCTGATCAGGTTGGCCCAGGAGACGACACCCCACAGCAGCATCCAGATGGCGACCAGCACGGCGGCCGCCACGACCCGGTCGCGCCGGCGCAGGCGGGCGGTCGCCTTCTGATCGGTGGCGGCGCTGGTCATGGCGACTCCTGCGCGAAGACGGCCCGCACATAGGGCTCGCGGTCGCGGAGCTCGGTGGCCGCCTGGCCGGTGAACTCGGACAGCGGTCCGGCCACCACGGTCAGCCCCGTGCCGAGGACGACGAGCGCGAGCGTGGCGCCCACCATCAGCCGGGGCATCGCCCGGCTCGGTGCGGCGCTCGCACCGTTCGGCGATTCCGCGCGAGCGGCGTCTTCACCGTCCAGCGCTTCCGCGCGAGGCGTACGCCAGAAGGCGAGGTTCCAGACCCGGCCGATCGCGTAGAGGGTGAGCAGGCTGGTGACCACGCTGCCGGTGACCAGGGCCCAGGCCAGCGGCGTGCCGTCGGCGACGCCCGCCTGCAGCAGTCCGAGCTTGCCGAGGAAGCCCGAGAAGGGCGGGATCCCGGCGAGATTCAGGGCGGGCAGGAAGAACAGCACGCCGAGCACCGGCGCCAGCCGGGCCAGACCGCCGAGCCGGTCCAGCGCGGTGGTGCCGCCCCGCCGCTCGATCAGGCCGGCGGCGAGGAACAGCGTGGTCTGCACGACAATGTGGTGCACGACGTAGAAGATGGCCCCGGAGAGTCCGGCGTTCGTGGCGAGCCCGATCCCGAACAGCATGTACCCGATGTGGCTGACCAGGGTGAACGACAGCAGACGCTTGATGTCCGACTGCGCCACCGCGCCCAGGATTCCGACGATCATGGTGAGCAGCGCCGCGACCAGGAGCACGTCGGTCGCCGGGCCGTCGGGGAACAGCAGGGTCTGGGTACGGATGATCGCGTACACACCGACCTTGGTGAGCAGGCCGGCGAAGACCGCCGTGACCGGCGCGATGGCCGTCGGGTAGCTGTCCGGCAGCCACGCCGAGAGCGGGAAGACCGCGGCCTTGATCCCGAAGGCCAGCAACAGCATGCTCTGCAACGCCAGCTGCAGGGCGCCGGGCAGGTCGTCCAGCCGGCCGGCCAGCTGGGCCATGTTCAGCGTGCCGGTCGCGGCGTAGATCAGGCCGATCGCGGTCAGGAAGATCAGCGACGACAGCAGGCTGACCACGACGTACGTGGTGCCGTCGCGGATGCGGCTACGGGTGGCGCCCAGGGTGATGAGCACGTAGCTGGCGGCGAGCAGGATCTCGAAGCCGACGTAGAGGTTGAACAGGTCGCCGGCGAGGAACGCGTTGGTGACTCCGGCGGTGAGGATGAGGTACGCCGGGTGATAGACCGCCACCGGGATGGTGTTGTCGCCGTCGGCCAGGCCCTGTCCGATCGAGTAGATCAGCACGCACAGGGTCACCGCCGAGGAGACGACGAGCATCAGCGCCGCGAGCCGGTCGGCCACCAGCACGATGCCCATCGGCGCCGCCCAGCCGCCGACCGCGACGGTCAGCGTGTCGCCGGTGCTGGTCAGCGCGAGCAGGGCGACCGACACGGCCAGGGTCGCGCCGAGGACGACCAGGCTCACCGCCCGCTGCAGGTTCGCGCGCCGGCGGATCAGCAGCGTGAGGGCGGCGCCGAGCAGCGGCATGACCACCGGAAGCGGCACGAGCCAGGTCATCGCGGCTCCCGCCCGGCGGCGGGACCGGACGTCGCCGGCGTGGGCGTCGGCGAGTCCTGGTCCTCCAGGCCCTCGTCGCGTTCGGCCCGTTGCATGATCCGCCGGTCCTCCACATCGTCCTGCACGTCGTCGTGGCCGGTCAGCAGCCAGCTGCGGTAGGCCATCGCCAGCAGGAACGCGGTCATGCCCAGGGTGATCACGATGGCCGTCAGGATCATCGCCTGGGTCAGCGGGTCGCTCATCCGCGCCTCGGGCGTGAGCCCGACGATCGGGGGCCCGCCGTAGCCGCCGCCGAGCAGGATGAGCAGGTTGACGCCGTTGCCGAGCATGGTGATGCCGAGGATGACCCGGGTGAGGTTGCGTTCCAGCAGCAGGGTGACGCCCGCGGCGAACAGCACGCCGACGACGATGACCAGCACCAGGTTGGGGCTCACACCAGCTCCTCCTTCCGCCGGGCCTCGGCCTCGGCGCGCTCGATCTGCTCCTGCCGGTCCACCTCCGCGCCGAGGCTGCGCAGGATGCTGAGCACGACGCCGATGACGACGAGGTACACCCCGACGTCGAAGATCATCGACGTGACGAAGTGGACGTGGCCGAGCACCGGCAGGTGCCAGTCCATCAGCGTGCTCTGCAGCACCTGGCCACCGGCGATCATGGCCGCCAGCGCGGTGCCGAGCGCGACGAACAGGCCGGCGCCCATCACCACGCCGGCGTCCACCGGCGCCGCGACGTCCAGCTCGTGCCGCCCGCCGGCCAGGTATCTGAGCACCAGGGCCAGCCCGACCACCAGACCGCCGGCGAACCCGCCGCCCGGCGCGTTGTGCCCCGCGAACAGCAGATACACCGAGAACAGCACGATGACGTGGAAGATCAGCCGGGTGATGACCTCGAGGATCGGCGAGCGCAGCCCGGCGTCGAGCGTGTGGCCGGCCATCAGCCACACCTGACCTCGCGGCGGGTCCGGCAGAGGCGGGCGCCGGGCGCCGTGCACCAGGCGCCGGGATCCGCCGAAGACCAGGGCGGCGACGCCGACGGCGGCGACCAGCAGCACCGAGATCTCCCCCATCGTGTCCCAGGCCCGGATGTCGACGAGCGTCACGTTCACGACGTTGCGGCCGCCGCCGTACGACACGGCGGGCCCGGGAAAGCCGGTGGAGATGGGCGTGGCCTGCCGGCCGGTCGTCGCCGCGTACGCCAGGCCGGAGACCACCGCGCCGACCGCGACCCCGATCGCCACCCGCAGCCGCCGGCTGGCCACCAGCGGGCGGACCGAGAAGTGACCCGGCAACCGGCGCAGCACCAGCACGAACATCACCATCGTGCAGGTCTCGACCAGGAACTGCGTCAGCGCCAGATCGGGGGCGCCGTGCAGGACGAACAGGATGGCCGTGGCGTACCCGGTGACGCCGACCAGAACCACGGCGGCCAGGCGGCGGCGCGCGCGGGTCGCGAACACGGCCGCGACGATCAAGGCCGCCGCCGGGACCAGCTGCACCGGGGCGTCCCAGAGCCGGGGCCCGGTCGCGACGGCCGCGCCGGACGCCAGGGCAGCGCCGCCGAGCACAACCAGCACGGACAGGATCGTGCCCAGGTAGATCGGCAACGAGCCGCGCTGGGTGGCGCCGGTGACCTCGACCGCCAGCCGCCCCAGCCAGCCGATCGCCCGCTCGTAGATCGCGGCCCCGTCGGCCGGCAGCCGCAGCCGCAGCCACCACCGCGTCCGCGCCGTCCCGAGGAACAGGGCGGCGCCGCCGGTCAGCACCACGGCGGAGAGCCCCAGCGCGGGTGTCAGCCCATGCCACAGGGCGAGGTGATACGTCCCGCCGTCCGCATAGCTGTCGGCGTACCCGGCCAGCAAGCCGTCGAGCGCCGGCGCGGACAGCCCGGCCACGAGCCCGGCCACGGCCAGCACTGCCGCCGGGGCCAGGAACAGCCACGACGCCGGCCGGACCGGCCGCGCCGCGACCGCCGGCTTGTCGGCGAAGGCGCCCCACAGGAACCGCACGGTGTACGCCACCGTGAGCCCGGATCCGCAGACGACGCCGGCCAGCACCGCCCACTGCCACCAGCCACCACCGAGGAAGGCCGCGAGGATCGCCTCCTTGCCGACGAATCCGGCCAGCGGCGGCACCCCGGCCATCGAGGCCGCGGCGAGCAGGGCCACCAGCCAGACGGCCGGCGCCGCGCGTCGCAGGCCGCTGAGGTCGCGCAGGTCGCGGGTGCCGGTGGTGTGGTCGATGACCCCGACCACGAAGAACAGCGCCGCCTTGAACAGGGCGTGGGCGAGCAGCATCATCGCACCCGCCAGCGCGGCGTTCCGCAGGCCCGCGCCGAGCGTGACGGCCAGCAGGCCCAGCTGGCTCACCGTCCCGTACGCCAGCAGCAGCTTCAGATCGTGCTGCCGCAGCGCCGTCCAACCGCCGAGGAACATGGTCACGGTGCCGGCGACGAGCACGACCGGACGCCAGGGCGCGGCGCCGGCGAGCACCGGCCCGGTCAGCCCGATCAGGAAGACGCCGGCTTTGACCATCGCGGCGGCGTGCAGGTAGGCGCTGACCGGAGTGGGGGCGGCCATCGCCCGGGGCAGCCAGAAGCTGAAGGGGAAGATCGCCGACTTGGAGAGCGCGCCCACCAGCAGCAGCACCACGGCGACCGCCTGATAGCCGCCCTCGACCGGCATCGAGGTCAGTTGCGACCAGCGGTAGGTGCCCGCGTGCTGGCCCAGCATGACGATGCCGACCAGCATCGCCAGCCCGCCGAGCGTGGTGACGATCAGCGCCTGCAACGCGGCCAGCCGGCCGGCCCGGCTCGCCGGGTCGTGCCCGATCAACAGGTACGAGAAGACGGTGGTGAGTTCCCAGAAGACGTACAGCACGATGAGGTTGTCCGAGACGACCAGGCCCAGCATCGCCCCGGCGAAGCCGACGAAGACCCCGGCGAACCGGCCCAGTCCCGGCTCATCGGCCGGGAAGTACCGCGCGCAGTAGACCAGAGCCAGCGCGCCCACGCCGCCGACCAGCAGCACCATCAGCCACGACAGGGTGCCCATCCGCAGGGCCAGCTCGAGGTGGAGCCGGCCGGCCCACGGATACACCTCGGCGACCGCCCGGCCGTCGCGCACGGCGGCGGTGCGGGCCGACGCCCACACCAGTCCCGCGGCCGGCACCATCGCCAGCACATAGAACGCCGGCCGTCCCAGACGGCGCACCAGTACCGGGGCCAGGGTCGCGGCGATCAGGTGTGCGGTCAACAGCACCAGCACGCGCGGCCTCCTCCCCCTGTTGCTGGCACGGGTTACCCGCCTTCCGGCCGGATAACCCGTCCCATGTTCCCGGCCGCCGCGTCGCCGGGCCAGCGGTCACCGCGTCATTTCCGCGAACTGCTGGTTCGCTCCTTCCCTCGCGGCGCTCGCGTCGCCCGGGGCCGCTGTCGCCCGCTCGGGTCGCCGGCTCGCCCACCAACCGTCCAGCGGCCGGCGCTTCGGTCGCGGCTCCGGGGCGGCCGCGGGAGCGGCGGGCGCGGTCACCGCGATCTCGTTGCGGACGGCCGTCACCCCGGGCACGTCGCGGATCAACCGCTCGAGCAGCGTTGCGGTGCGGGCCTCGGCAACCGTCCCGCCCAGCGTGGCCACGCCGTCGTGGACGGCGAAGGCGACGTTCGGAGCAGGCAGGGCCGCCAGCAGCCGGCGTACGTCGGCGCGGATCGCCTCGTCCGGGCGGTCGTAGACCTCGAGCAGGTCGGCGGCGGTGACGATGCCCGCCAGCCGCCGGTCGGCCCCGGTGACCAGGAGGCGGTTCACCGCGTGGCGGCGCATCAGCCGGCCGGCCTGGGCGAGCGTGACATCCGGTGCGACGGTCAGCGCGGGCGCGCTCATCATCTCGCCGGCCGACCGCACGGTGAACGCCGGCGTCGGCGCCGGCCGGCGCCACGGCGCGCGGCGGGCCCGCTCCGGTGCCGCCACCGCGATGCCGTTCAGCACGTCGGTACGGGTGATGATGCCCAGCACGCTGTCGTAGGCGTCGACGACGGCGAGGGCGCTCACGTCGTACCTAGCCATGGTGGCGATGACCTCGGCCGGGGGCGTGTCGTAGTCCACGGTGAGGACCTGGGGTGTCATGACGTCTCGGACCGTCCACTGCTGCACGGCTGCTCCTTCCCGGCGCCGACCGCGACCTCCGCGATCGGATGTCTCCAGTCTCGCCGCGGAGGCGCGCCCGGGTCAGGGCTGGCAACGGCGGTTCCCGCCCGGGTCTGGTTGCCGGGGCCCGGCAACAAAGGCCCGGGGTGGGTCACGGATTGTCCGAGCGATCCTCCTGGTAGGAGGCGCCGGTGTGGGACTCGGCGGTCAGCGGGCGGGCGCCGCCCTCGGGCGGCCCGGCGTCGGACTGCGGGCCGGCCGCCAGCTCGGGAAACTTGGCGTCGAACGCGGGCCGCTCGGAGCGGATGCGCGGCATCCGGTCGAAGTTGCGCAGCGGCGGCGGGCTGGAGGTGGCCCACTCGAGGGAGTTGCCGTGCCCCCAGGGATCGTCGACGGTCACGAGCGGGCCGGCCCGGTAGGACTTCCACACGTTGTAGAGGAACGGCAACGTCGCGGCGCCGAGGACGAAGGAGCCGATCGTCGAGAACGTGTTCAGGAACGTGAAGCCGTCCGACGGCAGGTAGTCGGCATAGCGGCGGGGCATGCCCTCGGCACCCAGCCAGTGCTGGACCAGGAAGGTGGCGTGGAAGCCGAGGAAGGTCAGCCAGAAGTGAATCTTGCCGAGGCGGTCGTCCAGCATCCGGCCGAACATCTTCGGGAACCAGAAGTAGATGCCGGCGAACACCGCGAACACGATGGTGCCGAACAACACGTAATGGAAATGCGCGACCACGAAGTAGCTGTCGGTGACGTGCCAGTCGACCGGCGGCGAGGCGAGCAGCACGCCGGTCAGCCCGCCGAGCAGGAAGGTGACCATGAAACCGAGCGCGAACATCATCGGTGTCTCGAAGCTGAGCTGCCCACGCCACATCGTGCCGATCCACACGAAGAACTTCATCCCGGTGGGCACGGCGATCAGATAGCTGAGGAAGCTGAAGAAGGGCAGCAGCACCTGCCCGGTGGCGAACATGTGGTGCGCCCAGACGCTCATCGACAGCGCCGCGATCAGCAGGGTCGCGGCGACCAGGCCCTTGTAGCCGAACACTGGCTTGCGGCTGAAGACCGGGATGACCTCGGTGATGATGCCGAAGAACGGCAGCGCCACGATGTAGACCTCGGGGTGGCCGAAGAACCAGAACAGGTGCTGCCACAGCATCGGGCCGCCGGTCCCCGGGTCGTACACGTGCGCCCCGAGGATGCGGTCGGCCCCGAGCACGAGCAGCGCGGCGGCCAGGAACGGGAAGACCAGGATCACCAGCAGGCTGGTGACCAGGATGTTCCACGTCATGATCGGCATCCGGAACATGGTCATGCCGGGCGCGCGCAGGGTCAGGATCGTGGTGATCATGTTGACCGCGCCGAGGATGGTGCCCAGACCGCTGATGGCCAGGCCGACGACCCACATGTTGCCGCCGACACCCGGGGAATGCAGCGAGTCGCTCAGCGGCGCGTACCCGGTCCAGCCGAAGTCCGCCGCGCCGCCCGGGGTGAGGAAGCCGCCGACCGCGATCAGCCCGCCGAACAGATACAACCAGTACGCGAACGCGTTGAGCCGCGGGAACGCGACGTCGGGCGCGCCGATCTGGATCGGGACCACGAAGTTGGCGAAGGCGAACAAGATCGGCGTGGCGAACAGCAGCAGCATGATCGTGCCGTGCATGGTGAACAACTGGTTGTACTGCTCCGGCGACAGGAACTGCATGCCCGGCCGGGCCAGCTCGGCCCGCATGAGCATCGCCATCAGACCGCCGAGCATGAAGAAGCCGAAGGACGTGATCATGTACATGATCCCGATCTGCTTCGCGTCGGTGGTCCGCAGCACGCGCGCCAGCGCAGAGCCTCTGACCTGGCGCCGCACCGGCCAGGGGCGGGTGACGATCGGCTTTGGTACGACGGTGCTCATGGCGTCCCCCCGGGAATGGGCTGCGCAAGCTCTGCCATCGGCCACCGACGCTACGCCTGTCCGCCCGCGCGCGCAGCAGCCGACGGGTCCCGTTTCGATCCGGCGGGCGAGCGGCGGAGCACCCCAGCAGTTGCTCTTGGTCGCGTCCGGGTCCAGGCTGGAGGGGTGATCGGCGACGCGGTGTTCCCCGCCGAGCCCTGGCAGGTCCGGGAACCGTCGCTCGACCTGGATCGGCTGGGCTCGACCGAGTCGGTGTTCGCGCTCGCCAACGGCCACATCGGAGTGCGCGCCAACCTGGATGAGGGCGAGCCGCACGCGATCGCGGGCACGTATCTGAACTCGTACTACGAGCAGCGGCCGCTGCCCTACCCGGAGGGCGGGTACGGCTATCCGGAACAGGGCCAGACCCTCGTCAACGTCACCGATGGCAAGCTCATCCGGCTGATGGTCGACGACGAGCCCTTCCACGTCGCGCACGGCCACCTGATCGCCCACGAGCGGATCCTGGACCTGCGGGCCGGGGTGCTGCGGCGCCGGGTGGACTGGGTGTCCCCGGCCGGGCGGCGGGTGCGGATCCGCAGCTGCCGGCTCGTCTCGTTCACCCAGCGGGCGGTGGCGGCGATCGACTACGAGGTCGAAGCCGTCGGCCACGAGGTGCGGATCACCGTCCAGTCCGCGCTGGTGGCCAACGAGGAGCAGCCGCAGGAGTCGTCGGATCCGCGGGTCGCCGCCGCGCTGGACCGTCCGCTGGTGGCGGTCGGGCAGGACACCGAGCAGCACGGCGGGGTGCTGCTGCACCGCACCCGGGCCAGCGGCCTGCTGATGGGCGCGGGCATGGACCACGTCGTGACGGCGCCCGGCGCATACGACGAGGAGACCGACGTCCGCGACGACTGGGCGCGCACGACGGTGGTCACCGTGCTGCGGCCCGGCGAGCGCTTGCGGGTGACCAAGCTTTTCGCGTACGCGTGGAGCTCCTCGCGCTCGCCGCAGGCGCTGCGCGACCAGGTCGCCGGGGCGCTGACCGGCGCCCGCTATGCCGGCTGGGCCGGCCTCGCCGCCGCCCAGCGCGCCTACCTCGACGACTTCTGGGACGCCGCCGACGTGGAGATCGACGGTGACCCGGTGCTGCAGCAGGCGGTCCGCTTCGGGCTGTTCCACGTGCTGCAGGCCGGCGCCCGGGCGGAACGGCGGGCGATCGCCGCCAAGGGGCTCACCGGGCCGGGGTACGACGGGCACGCGTTCTGGGACACCGAGGGCTTCGTGCTGCCGCTGCTGACCTACGTCGCCCCGCACGCCGCGGCCGACGTCCTGCGCTGGCGGCACAGCATCCTCGGCCAGGCCCGCCACCGGGCCCGCACGCTCGGGCTGGACGGCGCGGCGTTCCCGTGGCGCACGATCCACGGCGAGGAATGCTCGGCCTACTGGCCGGCGGGCACCGCGGCGCTGCACCTGAACGCGGTGGTCGCGCGCGCCGTCGAGCGCTTCCGCCAGGTCACCGGAGACACCGCGCTCGAGGCGGAATGCGGCCTGGAGATCCTGGTCGAGACCGCCCGGCTATGGCTCTCGCACGGCCACCACGACGCCGACGGGGCCTGGCACGTCGACGGCGTCACCGGCCCGGACGAGTACAGCGCGGTCACCGACGACAACCTGTTCACCAACCTGATGGCGGCCCGCAACCTGCGCGCCGCCGCGGACGCCTGCGCCCGCCGGCCCGAGGCGGCCGCCCGGCTCGGGGTGTCGGCCGGCGAGCCCGGGGCCTGGCGGGCCGCCGCCGACGCGGTGCACGTGCCGTACGACGAGCGGCTCGGCGTGCACCAGCAGTCGGCCGGCTTCACCCGGTACGCCCCGTGGGACTTCACCGGCGAGCGCCCGGACCAGCCGCTGATGTTGCGCGCGCCCTACTTCCAGCTGTACCGCCGCCAGGTGGTCAAGCAGGCCGACCTGGTGCTGGCGATGCATTGGTGCCCGGAGGAGTTCACCGCCGAGCAGAAGGCCCGCAACGTCGACTACTACGAGCGCATCACGGTCCGCGACTCGTCGCTGTCCGCCTGCACCCAGGCGGTGATGTGCGCCGAGGTCGGCCACCTCGAGCTGGCGCACGACTACGCCTGGGAGGCCGCCCTGGTCGACCTGCGTGACCTGCACCGCAACACCCGCCACGGGCTGCACCTGGCCTCGCTCGCCGGCGCCTGGTCGGCGGTCGTCGAAGGCTTCGGCGGGCTGCGCGATCACGACGGCGTGCCGGTGCTGGCGCCGCGGCTGCCCGAGGGCATCACCGGCCTGCGCTTCCGGCTGCGGCACAGCGGGGTGCGGCTGCTCGTCGAGGCCGACCACGAAACCGTACGGGTCAGCATGCGCGACGGCACCGACACGCGGCTGCCGATCCGGCTGTACGGGGAGGACGTCGAGCTGACCGCCGGCGATCCGGTGCGGCGTCCGGTCGTACCGCTGAAACCGCTGCTCTCCCCGCCCGAGCAGCCGCCGGGATACAAACCGGACCGGGCGGCGCCGGCCGGCCGCGGCGCGTCCGACAGCGCGGTGTTCCCTCGCGAGACCGGAAGGTGATGCAGGTGACGGTGACCGATGTGGTGGTGGGCTTCGACGACTCGCCGCCGTCCGAGGAGGCCCTGTGCTGGGCGCTCGAGGACGGACGGCTGCGGAATCTGCCGGTGCGTGCGGTCAACGTCTGGCATCCGAGCGAGGACCCACGGGAGGTGGAGCGGCTATCGGCGCTGACGTCGGTGGCGGAGCTGCGGGCGGGCCTCGAGGACGAGGTCGCGTCCAGCGTGCGCGCGGTCGCCGAACGGGTACGGGCCACCGACGTGGCGGTGACTTCCCAGGTCCGCTACGGCCACCCGGTCCGCGAGCTCACCCGCACGGCGGGCGCCGAGTCGCTGCTCGTCGTGGGCTCCCGCGGCCGGGGCACCTTCACCGGTTCGCTGCTGGGCTCGGTCAGCCAGGGCTGCGCGCAGTACGCGCAGGGCACCGTGGTGGTGGTCCGGGGACGCCGGCCGGATGCCGCGGCCGGGCGGGTGGTCGTGGGGGTGGACGGGTCCGACCGGTCGGTCCGGGCCCTGCGCTTCGCCGCCGACGAGGCCCGGGTCCGTGGCGCGGTGCTGCAGGTGGTGCACGCGTGGACGCTGCCGTACCTCGGATTCGCCGGACGGTCCGGGGCGTTGCCGCAGGATGCCATCGACGAGGTCGCCGCCCGCGCCGGGGAGACGCTGCGGGACACCATGCACCGGGGATCGGTCGACGCCACCCGCCCGGATGTGCAGATGTGGCTGGTCGAGGGGCTGCCGCACCTGTCGCTGCTGGAGGCGGCCGGCCAGGCGGACCTGCTGGTCGTCGGATCCCGCGGCTACGGCGGCTGGAAGGGGCTGCTGATGGGTTCGGTGTCGGCGCACTGCATCACGCAGTCACCCTGCCCGGTGGCCGTGGTCCGCGCGGACGACGCCGACGACGCCGACGACTGACCCGGTCACTCGGCGGCCCGCCGGCCGGTCAGGAGGTCGGCGAGGACCGCCGCCTCGCTGATCGTGAGCTCCTTGCTGGCCGTCAGCAGAACGAGCGGGTGGTCGCTGGCGAGCTCGCGCAGATGCGCCAGCGCGGCGGCCTGCTCCCCCGCGTCCAGCTCGGCCTGGTACCGGCGCCGGAACTCGGCGAAGCGCTCCGGATCATGGCCGTACCACTTGCGCAGCTCGGGCGACGGCGCGACCTGTTTGCACCATTCGTCGAGCGCGGCCCGGGCCTTGGTGAGCCCGCGCGGCCAGAGCCGATCGACCAGGACGCGCAGCGCCTGCTCGCCGGCGGGATCGTCGTACACCCGCCCGATGCGGACCTGTGGCTTCGTCACTGAGACCTCCGCTGTCGAGTCTGTCGTCCCTCAACCATGCCCCGTGCGCACGGCATCGCTCGTCCGGGGTACGCCTTGCCGTCCGTGTAGCCTGAGGGCACTCCTGCTGAGTTCAGTGAGTGTCCGCCGCGGCGCCGGCAGGCGGCCGACGCGGCGACCGACCACGCTTGGGGACGCTCGTGTCAGTGCCGTTGTACCAGGCCAAGGCCGAGCTGTTTCGCACGCTCGGCCATCCCGTCCGGATCCGGGTCCTGGAGTTGCTGCAACCCGGGCCGAAGCCCGTACGCGATCTGCTGGCCGTGATCGACATCGAGCCGTCGAGCTTGTCGCAGCAGCTCGCGGTCCTCCGCCGGGCGGGCATCGTCGTCTCCTTCCGCGACAGCGGGGCGGTCATGTACGCGCTCAGCACGCCGGCCGTGCTGGACCTGCTCGCGGCCGGCCGGCGCATCCTCGGCGAGATGCTGACCGACCGGGGCGAGCTGCTGGCCGAGCTCAAGGTCGGGGCCGAGGAAGACCGCCGCTGACGGCGTAGGAACGCCGGGCCGCACCCTGCGACTCAATTGAAGAATTCTTCAATTGCTAAAGTCTGCGAGCGCACTGCCGACAGCGGGAGGGCAGCCACGAGAGGACGAGATGACGATTCCACCGCCGGACACGCGAGTCCGGCCCCCGCGTCCGGCGACCCGGATCTCGATCCCCTCGGCGGCGCGCGGTGGCGCGTGGCGGCTGAGCCGGCTCCTGGGTCGCCTACCGGGCCGGCTGCTGCCCCGGCGCTCGGACTGGGCGGCGGCCCGGCGCTCGCACCGGCGCGACGCGGTGGCCGGGGTGACCGTGGCGATCGTGGCTCTGCCGCTGGCCCTCGCCTTCGGCGTCAGCTCCGGGCTCGGCGCCCAGGCCGGTCTGATCACGGCGGTGATCGCGGGCGCGATCGCCGCCGTCTTCGGCGGGTCCAGCCTGCAGGTCTCCGGGCCGACCGGCGCGATGACGGTGGTGCTGATCCCGATCCTGGCGAAGTTCGGACCGGGCGGCGTGCTGATGGTGGGCGCGATGGCCGGCGCCGTGCTGATCGTCATGGCGGTCGGCCGGGTCGGCCGATACGTCCGCTACCTGCCGAGCCCGGTGATCGAGGGCTTCACCGCCGGGATCGCCGTCGTGATCGCGTTGCAACAGGTCCCGGCCATGCTCGGGGTCAGCGGCGCGCACGGCGAGCGGGTGTGGGCCGTCGCCGCGGACGCGGTGGGCCGGTTCGTCGCGCACCCCGACCCGGTGCCGGTGCTGGTGGCCGCCGGGGTGGCCGCCATCATGCTGCTCGGCGCGCGCCGGCGTCCCGGGGTGCCGTTCTCGCTGATCGCGGTGGCCGCCGCCACGGCGCTCGCGCAGCTCGCGGCACTGGATCTGCCCGTGATCGGCGCGCTGCCGTCCGGCTTGCCCGCCCCGTCGACGAGCTTCCTCGACCCCGACGCCGTCGGCGCGTTGCTGCCCTCGGCTCTGGCGGTCGCCGCGCTGGCGGCACTGGAGAGCCTGCTGTCGGCCACCGTGGCCGACGCGATGAGCATCGGCGAGCGGCACGACCCCGACCGGGAGTTGTTCGGTCAGGGCCTGGCCAACCTCGTCGTCCCGGCCTTCGGGGGCATGCCGGCGACCGCGGCGATCGCCCGGACGGCCGTCAACGTCCGCGCCGGAGCGGGGTCGAAACTCGCCGCGCTCACCCACGCCGCCGTGCTGGCCGCGATCGTGCTGGCCGGCGCTCCGCTGGTCGCGCACATACCGCTGGCCGCGCTGGGCGGGGTGCTGCTGGCCACCACGGTCCGGATGGTCGAGGCCGGCTCGCTGCTCGCGATCGCCCGCTCCACCCGCGGTGACGCGCTGGTCCTCGCCCTGACGTTCGTCGTGACGGTGGCCCTGGACCTGGTCACCGCGGTCGCCGTCGGTCTCGCGGTCGCGGCGATGCTCGCCCTGCGCGCGGTCGCCCGGTCCGCCCGCCTGCAGCGGGTTCCGCTGGCGGCCGGCGATCATTCGGCCGAGGAGCAGCGGCTGCTGGCCGAGCACATCGTGGCGTATCGGCTCGACGGCCCGTTGTTCTTCGCCGCCGCCCACCACTTCCTGCTGGAGCTCTCCGAGGTCGCCGACGTGCGGGTGGTGATCCTGCGGATGTCCCGGGTCACCACCGTGGACGCCACCGGCGCGCATGTGCTCGGCGACGCGATCGGCAAGCTTCAGCGGCGCGGCATCACGGTTCTGTTGTCCGGCATCGCCGCCCGCCACGAGCGTGTGCTCGCCGCCCTCGGCGTGGCCGAGCAACTTCGCCGGGACGGGCACGTGTTCGCGGACACCCCGTCGGCCATCTCGTACGCCCGCACGCACCTGCTGACCGGCGAGCATCCGGCCGCGCCGCCGGGCGAGTCCACGACGCCGTCGAGCGACATGAAACCGGTGTAGACCAGGTCGCGCATCGCGCTGTCTCCTCCTGCTCGGGGATTTGCCGGCTTCAAGCTAGGGCCCGGGGCCACCGCCCCCCACCGACGTTGCCGCGGGGCGACAATGGGCCCGGCGACATGACCGGAAGGGTCTGATGAAGACGTTGCACGGGGGAATTGCGCGGACGGCCGGCGTCGCGGCGGCCGCTCTCGCGGCGGTGGCGGCGATCGTGGTGGCCGCCCGGCCGGATCTGAACGGCGACGTGCGGTACGCCCTCGGCTGCCTGGAAACCGCCGGTCGGGGCGGCGTCAGCATCTGGGACATTTTCGTCTCCCGGCCGCTCGCCTACAAACTGCTGATGGCGGCGCTCGACAAGGGCCGGGTCCTGCTCGTCGGGGAGTCCTCGGCGAACACGACGAACCTGGTGCTCCGGATCGAGACGTACGTGGTGGTCGTGGCCGTGATCGCGGTGCTGTTCCTGGGGGTCCGGCGGGTCGCCGGGCGGCCGGCGGCGGCCGGGATCGCGGGCGCGACCGGCCTGGCGCTGATCGTCGCGCCGCCCTGGCACTTCCTCGAACCGGACTGGGTCGCCGCGCTCGCCGCCGCGCTGGCGGTCGGCGCCGCGTGCGCGCCCCGGCGGCGGTGGCTCGGCGCGCTGCTGGCCGGGCCGGCCGCGATGCTGGTGGTGGCGGTCAAGACCTCCACCTTCCCGATCGCGCTGATCGCCCTGCTCGTCATCGCCGTGCTCGACCGGCGCCGCGCCGCGTGGACGACGCTGTCCACTGTGGTCTGCGTCGCGCTCTGGTATCTGCTGACCAAGCATTTCCAGCCCTGGGAGTGGACCTGGCTGAGCGATCTGGCCAACCTGGTGCACATTGAACCGCAGGGGATCCACGTGGCCGACCTGCGCAAGCTGCGCTTCGCGGTGGGCGACGCGGCGGTGCTCAGCCCGATCCTGGTGCTGGCGCCGGCCGCGGCGGCGGCCCTGGTCCGCCGGGAGACCGGCCGCCGGCGATGGGCGGGCGTGGCGGTCGCGGTGGTCGCGGGCGGGCTGTCGCTGGCTCCCGCGTACGGGCAGGGCGAGTTCTTCAATTACCACTTCGCCACCACCGTCGTGCTCGCCGCCGCGGTGTGCGGCGCCGCCTTCGCGCTGTGCCCCGGGATCCGCCTGCCGCTGGCCGCCGCCACCGTGCTCGTCACCGGCGCCAGCCTGGTACTGCTGCGCCAGCCTGCCTCCTGGCGACTGGCGCACTCCGGTGCGGTCGTCTGGGCGTACGAGATCGCCGCGGCCCTCCTGGCCGTCGCCGCCTGGTTCCTCGCCGGCCGGACGAGGCTGTCGCTGCCGTGGCCCGCCGGGGTGGTGGTGCTCTGTTTCGCGCTGCTTCCGCCCGTGCTGCCGGGGTACCCGTACGCGTTCAGCAGCTACAACTACACCATCGGGGTCGGCCGGTCGAAGGATGCGGCGCTGGCCGACCTCGGCCGGCGGCTCGGCCCGGACACGCCGGTGCTGTACCTGACGTACGGCAGCCTCAACCACGCCATGGGCAACCCGACGACGTGCCGGTACCCGTCGCCGCTGTGGTTGCAGCGCGGAGCCCTGCTCCCGCGGATGCGCACCCGCCCCAGCTACGCCGACAACCTGCGCTGCCTGACCGCGGACCGGAACGCCAGATACCTGATCGTGCACAGCGGCTGGTTCAGTATCACCCGGTCGGCGCCCGACGTGCGGGCGCTGCTCGACGAGCGGTTCGACTGCTCACCCGCGGCCCGGATCCCGGCCCCGCCACCGCTCATCGTCTGCCCCGCCCGGGAGTAGCTACGGCACGGCGAGACGTTCCGGAGGATCACACAGGCCTAGGAGATGCGCGCCCAGCGCATCGCCTCGATCATCTTGCCGGTGAGGTCGGCGCCGGTGTAGGTGGCGGCCAGCTCGGCCAGGTCGCCGCGCTGATACACCTCGACGGTGCGCAGGAGGCGGCCGTAGGGCCCCACGCCCCGGCTGAGCGCGGCCGCGATATCGGCCTCCAGCGGCAGGTGATGGGCCAGCGTGGTGGGGCTCATGCCGAGGATCGGCGCCACCGCGGCGACCAGGCCGGCGACGAAGGCGCCGTCGGGGTCGACGTCGAAGGTGGGCGCCAGGTTGACGCAGAGGCGGGCGTGCGTGAGCACCTCGATCATCTGCGCCTCGGTGGCGTCGGCCGCGTCGGCCACCGCCATCAGCATCGCCCACTGGCGGATCTGGTCGAGACCCAGCATGACGATGGCCTGGCGGATCGAGGAGATCCGGGTCTGCGGCGCGACCATCGCCGAGTTGCTGGCCCGCAGGACCCGGATGGTCAGCGCCGGGTCGCCGGTGACGATCTCCCGGACCCGCTCGATGTCCGTTTCCGGGGCGCTCAGCACCCCGATCAGCTCGAGCTGGCGCAGGCGCGACGGCGACAGCGAAACCGTGGTCAGGGTCTGCGGCCGGCTCAGCACGTACCCCTGGCGAAGCTCGAAGCCGTAGCTGTCGCACAGCTTGAGCAGGTCGGGTGTCTCGATGCCCTCGGCGACGATCTGGATGCCGGGCCAGGCCCGGCAGAGCTCGACGATCTGGTCGAGGTGGGAGAGATCCCCGCTCAGCAGATCCAGTTTCAGGTACGAGGCGTACGCCAGCAGCCGCTCGTGCCCGGAGCCCAGGACGAAGTCGTCCAGCGCGATCCGGTAGCCGGACTCCACCAGCGTCGCCACGCCCTTGACGACATCGTCGTCGACCGCGACGGTCTCGAGCACCTCGAGCACCATCTGGTCCGGCGCGAACGGCAGCGGCAGCTCCCCGACCAGGAACTCGCGGGTGAGGTTGATGAAGCAGATGCGGTCGCCGACCACCTCGTCGACGCCGAACTCGGTGAACGTGTTCACCATGACCTGGCTCGTGGCGTACGAGTCGCGGGCCTCCGCGTCGACGGCGTCCATCCGGCCCCGGAAGAGCAGTTCGTACGCCACGACATCGCCGGTCGAGTCGAAGATCGGCTGGCGGGCGACGTGGACGAATGGGGTCCCGTCGGCCACTGTCGGGCGCTGCGTCATGCCCGACACCATCGGTCGCCGGGACGCCACCATAAGTATTCTTGTGCGCCGGCGGTGGGCGAAGGCGGCGAGGAACAGCACGCCGACCCTTCCGGTTCGAGCTCGGGCGCCCACGTGGGCGGCTTCACCCGTGCTACGAACGCCCGGGACCTGACCCGACACCCCACCGCGATTTCGACGTGCATGCCGGGCGGTCAGGCCGCTTCCCGCCGGTCCGGCTGCGGCACGAGGACGACCGGGCGTTCGTCGCGGGCCGGGTCGGCCGGGCGTGCGTCCGACGGGATGACCGGTTCGAGCCCGGGGCGCGGGCGATCCGGGGAGGCGAGGGTCAGCCGCAGGCCGACGGCCGCGACGATCAGACCGGCCACGGTGGTGAGCCCGATCGGCGTGCCGAGGATCGGCCAGGCCGCGATCGCGGTGGCGGCCGGGACGACGAACAGCAGGCTGCTGGCCCGGGTGGCGCCTCGTTGCTTGATCAGGGCGAAGAACAGCAGGGGGCCGGCCACGCCGGGGATAAGGGCGATCCACAGCAGCGACCCGATCGCGCGGGGCGTGCCGGGGATGGCGAGGGAGCCTTCCAGCGGCGCCCAGGCGGCCATCGCCAGCGTGGCGAACGCGACCTCGGTCGCGGCGAGGGCGGCGGGACCGGCACCGGTCCGGAGACGGCCCTGCAGCAGAGTGCCGGAAGTGAGGCCGGCCAGGCCGAGCAGCGTCCAGGCGAAGGCGGTCTCGGTCGGCGGGCGGCCGAGCCGGTCGGCCAGGGTGACGGCCACCCCGGCAACGCCCAGCGCGATGCCGATCCACTGCCGGCCGGCGAGCCGGTCCCACCCGAGCACGGCGCCCACCGCGGCCACGAGCAACGGCGCGGAACAGGCGATCAGCGCGGTGGTGGCGGCCGGGGTGCCGTTGGCCATGCCGAGGTAGAGGCCGCCGAACTGCACGGCGAACAGCAACGCCCCGACGAGCGCGGCGGCGGCCAGGCCGCGGCCTCGGGGCCAGGCCTCCCGGCGGCGGCGGGCGATCCCGGCCAGCAGCAGCCCGCCGATGGCGAACCGCCAGAGGTTGGCCGCCAGCGGGGCGATCGCCGACGTGGCCAGCGAGCCGCCGATGTAACCGCTGCTCCACACCCCGATGAAGACAGCGCCGGTCCGATCGATCTGTAACGACTTCATGCGTTACAAGCTAGCCCTCGCCCGTAACGTGTCAAGTCGTTACACTGGAAGGCATGAGTGAGTTCCGGACCGGGAACGGGGCCGACTGGCTGGACTTCCTGGCCACGCGGATCGGCCGCTACCAGGCAAAACAGGTGGAAATGCTGACCGGCCCGGCGGCGCTGAGATCCTGGCTCGGTGAGCACGGGATGGCGCCCGTCACGCCGGTCAGCGCGGCCGACGTCGAGGCGGCCCGGGATTTGCGCGAGGCCATGCACCGGGCGGCCACCGCCACGCTGCGCGAGCAGCCGCCGGCGGTCGAGGACGTGCGGGTGCTGCAGAGCGCGCTGGCGTCGGATCAGCCGTTCGGCATCACGCGCGCCGGCACGGCCCTCGAGTTGACCCCGCCCGCCGCGGCGTCCGTCGCCCTGGCCTGGCTGGCTCGCCAGGCGGCGGCGGACCTCACCGGCCCCACCAGGCACCGCTTGCACGCCTGCGGCGACGACGGCTGCTCCGGGATCTTCATCGACCACACCGGCCGGCGGCGCTGGTGCTCGGACGAGCGCTGCGGCGTACGAGCCCGCGTGCGTGCCCACCGCGCCCGCGCCCGGGCGGCCGAGTAGCCCGGACCGGCGGTCAGGCCGGCCGATCTCCTTCCAGGAGTTGCTTGAGGACGCCGAGGTTGGCGGCGACCGCCGACTCGATGCCGGACGCCACCACGGGCGCGACGAGCCGCATCACCCCCGAGGGCTGAAGGTTCATGGTGTTGCTGAGCAGAGTGCCGGTCCCGGCCGGGGCGAGCAGATAGGTGACCTCGGAGCGGAACGGGCCGAGCGCGCCCCGGATCGAGAGCCGGTGGTCGCGCTCGAACTCGGTGACTTCGAACGTCTCCTCCGACCGGGTGGGAACCGTCCGGGTCTGCCGGTAGCGGGAGCCGACGCCGACCGCGCCGCCGGAGACGTTGCGGGTCTCGCTGATGGCATAGTTCCACAGCGGCAGGTTCTCGAAGCGGGCGAGGAACCCGAACACCTCGGCGGGCGGGCGGTCGATCGTGATCGTGTTGGTGAACTTCATCCGAGGTCGTCTCCTCGTTCCGGACCGCTGGGCGGTCGATGGTCTGCCGAGGCCCGGGCGCGCAGCGATGCCACGAGCAGACCGAGCCCGTACTCGAACTGGTCGGCCGACGCGGCCGTGGCCAGCTCCCGGCGCAGCGCGTGCAGATCCGGGTAGTCGCCCGGGTCGAGTGCGTCGATGGCGCTGTGCCACGAGGAGACGTACGCCTCCTCGGGTTGCCGACGCACCCGCGGCAACTCCCACAGGACCGCGCCGAAGACGTACGTGAACAGGCTGTAGAACGCGCGCACCGCGTCGCCGGGCGCGAAGCCGGCCCGGATCAGGATGCCGTGCACCGTCTCGAGCTGGGCGAAGACGGGCCACACGGTCAGCCCGTGGTCGGCGAGGATGCGCCCGAGCGCGGGGTGGGCGGCGGCCGCCTCCCGCAGGGCTCGCAAGTAGCCGACGACGCGGCCCTCCCAGTCGTCCGGGACGCCGTCCGGGACCTCGATCCGGCCCATGACGCGTTCGGCGACCGCGTCGACGAGATCGCGCTTGTCGTTGACATGGCGATACAGCGACATCGTTCCGACGCCGAGGCGGCCGGCGACGTTCGGCATCGTCACCGCGTCGAGGCCGGCGGTGTCGATCAGCTCCAGCGCCGCTTCGACGATCGCCGCGCGAGACAACGTGTTGCGCGGCGCCCGCTTGGGCGCGCCCCTGCCTGGATCGTGAGCCGGCATCTCGGGTCCCCTCCTTTGCGTATCGCATACGCTAGCCCTGGCGTATGTCATACGCTAGTGAGATGCGGCACGCTGTCCCGGCCTCGCCCGGGCCGGTGGTCAGAGACGGCTCTGCGGCAGCCGGCCGAGTTGGGCGCGGGAGGTGATCTCCAGCTTGGCGAAGATCTTGCCGAGGTGGTACTGCACCGTCCGTGGGCTGATGAACAGCTGGGCGCCGATCTCCGGATTGGACAGCCCGTCGCGGGCCAGCCGCGCGATCTGCCCCTCCTGCGGGGTGAGCAGGTCGCGGGTGTCCACGGTGCGCCGGCGCGCGGTCGCGCCGGTGCTCACCAGCTCGCGGCGGGCTCGCTCGGCGAACGCCTCCGCCCCGGCCCGGTGGAACATGTCGTACGCGGTGCCCAGGTGCTCGCGGGCGTCGACCCGGCGATTCTCGCGGCGCAGCCACTCCCCGTACACCAGATGCGCGCGGGCCAGGTGGACGGCGACGCGACTGCGCGCCAGCCGTTCGATCGCCTCGCGATAGCGGGACTCGGCCGCCTCGCCCTCGAGCAGCAGGGCCGCCGACCACGCGTGCACGCCGAGGGCCCATTCCGTGCCGGCCGCGCTGGTTCGCTCTTCCAGCCGGCGCAGGGCGGCGGCGGCCTCCTCGTGAGCCCCGCAGCGGGAGGCCGCCTCGACCAGCTCGACGAGGGCGAAGCCGGTGACCCCCAGGTCGTCGTACTCGCAGGCCGAGCGGGCGCCGGCCAGCGCGACGTCGTAGTGGCCGAGGCCGTTGTACAGGATCGCGGACGCGTAGCCGTACCCGCCGATGCCCCGCCCCTCGCCGCGCCCGACCGCGTTCTGCAAGCCCCAGTCCATCAGCTCCCGCGCCGCCGGTTCCACCCCGCGCCATGCGGCCAGCAGCAGCTCGGCGTACCGCACCGGGGCGTTGCCGGTCGCCGCGGTGATCGCCTGGTTCTCCTCGGCCAGCGACGACGCCTCGGCGAACTCGCCGGCGTGCAGATGCACGGCGGCGCGGTGGCCCAGGGCCAGCGGCAACGCGATGAGCGCGCCGGCGTCCCGGGCCACCCGGACCGCGCGGGTGGCCAGCCGATGCCAGGTCTCGTCGTCCCAGAGATCGCCGGCGACCAGCCAGGGCAGCGAGAACCAGCGCAGCATGTCGTGCTGGTCGCCGCCGGCGTCGCGCTCGAACGCGGCCAGGACCTCCTGCAACGGCGCGACCGCGGCGACGTAGCCCCGCGTGTACCGCGTGGCCAGGCCGTCGAGGAGCCGATCGATCACCCGGGACGGTTGTCGGGCCGGCGGCGCGTTCCGGGCGGCGGCGGCCACCTCGCTCGGCCCGATCCGTTCGTTGAGGCGGCCGGCGAAGATCGCGGCCTCGAGCGCCTCCAGGTACGCCTCGCGTGCCGACTCGCCGTCGAGCGGCGCCAGTTGCTTGGCGGCGGCGAGCAGCAACGGCGGCGCGTCGCTGCCCCGCCGGAGGCCGTAGACGATCTGCGCATGCAGGCGGGTGAGCTGCGCGCGCTGCACATCCGTCAACGGGCACAGGCCGGCGATCGCCAGAAGCTTGTGCGCGGCGTCCGGCGCCCCCGACTCGAACTTCGCTCGCGCCGCGACCAGAGCGCGCCGGCCCCGAGCGGCCGGATCCGGGGTCAGCTCGGCCGCCCGCTCGAGGAACGCGGCCGCCGCCGCGACGCCACCGCGATGCGCGGCCCGCCCCGCCGAGAGCTCCAGCTCCGCGGCGATGTCCTCGTCCGGCACGGTCGTGGCGTGGGCGCGGTGCCAGGCGCGGCGGTCCGGATCGACGGCCGGATCGGTGGCCTCGGCGAGCGCCCGATGGGCCCGCTCCCGTTCCGGCAAGGTGGAGGTCCCGTAGATCGCGGAGCGCACCAGCGGGTGCCGGAACCGGACCCGGCCACGCAGCTCGACCAGGCCGGCCGACTGCGCCGGCGCGGCGCTGCCGGCGTCCAGCCCGAGCCGCTCGGCCGCCCGCCACAGCAGGGAGATGTCGCCCACCGGCTCGGCCGCCGCCACCAGCAACAACCGCCGGGTCTCCGCGGGGAGCCCGTCGAGCCGGCGCCGGAAGCTCTGCTCGATCCGGCCGGCCAGCGGGGTGGCGTCGCGCACCGCGAAGCCGCCGGCCAGCTCGGTCGGCGTCAATCCGCGCGGCAGCTCGAGCAAGGCCAGCGGGTTCCCGCGTGACTCGGCGACGATCCGGTCCCGGACGAGCTCGTCGAGGCGTCCGGGAAGCGCCGAGTCGAGCAGCTCCCGGGCGTCGGTGTCGCCGAGCCCGCCCAGCACGACCTCCGCCAGCCCGTCCAACTCCGGAACGTTGCTGGGCTCGCGGACCGCGAAGACCATCCCGGCCGACTCGGCGAGCAGGCGGCGGCCGACGAACGCCAGCGTCAGCGCGGACGCACGGTCCAGCCACTGGGCGTCGTCGATCACCCAGAGCAGCGGCTCGTCCTCGGCGGCCGCGGCGAGCAGGCCGAGCACGCCCAGGCCCACGACGAAGCGATCCGGAGCCGGGGCCGCGCTCAGGCCGAACGCCGCCTCGAGCGCGTCCCGCTGGGGGCCGGGCAGCCGGTCGCGCAGATCGAGCAACGGGGCGCACAGCTGATGCAGGCCGGCATAGGCGAGCTCGGTCTCGTACTCGTGGCCCGCCGCCCGGGCCACCCGGCAGCCGGACGCGCCACGCGCCAGGTAATCCAGCAGGACCGATTTGCCGACCCCGGCCTCCCCGCGCAGGACCAGCACCTGGCTTCGGCCCGATCGCACGTTCGTCACCAGTCGATCCAGGGCGTCGCGCTCGCTGTGCCGATCTCGCAACCCGGGGGTCGTCACCATCGTCCCGGACGCTATCCGGGCTTGTCGATCACGTCAATCCGCTGGTCGGGCGCGACTGGCGACCTCGGCTGGCGTACTTGCGGACTCGACCGCGCGCGCCGGCGGCGATTCTGGGCCTGGGTCGGAAATCAAGGGGGAATGGGAAATGACTACCGCAGTGGCGGACTTCGTGAGCGTCCGGTCCCGGCTGCTCGGCATCGCCTATCGCATCATCGGCCGCGCGGCGGACGCCGAGGACGTCGTTCAGGACGCGTGGGTCCGCTGGCAGACCGCGAACCGCACCGAGGTCCGCGATTCGGTCGCGTTCCTGGTGACCATCACGAGGCGGCTCGCGCTCAACGCGGCCACGTCGGCCTACGCTCGCCGCGAGGTGTGTGCCGGCCAATCGCTGCCGGAGCCGGCGCCGGTGGCCGACGAACCGGCGAGCGAGGTCGAACGGGCCGAGACCCTCGCCGCCGCGGTCCGCGTCCTGATGGAACGGTTGTCCCCGGTCGAACGCGCCGTGTTCGTGCTGCGCGAGGGGTTCGGTTACCCGTTCCGCGAGATCGCGTCGGCCGTCGGGATCAGCGAGGCCAACGCCCGGCAGGTGGCCTGCCGGGCGCGCACGCATCTGCGCGAGAAGGCCGGAGCCGGCGGGTGACTTCGCGTACCTTGGCCGGATGGATCATCCCGATCAGGTGGCCGGTCATGTCGCGCGGGCCGTGCTGGGCGACGCGGACACGCCGGAGCGGCTGGCGGCCGGCGCCTGGTCCACGGCGTACGCGCTGACCGTGGCCGGACGCGCCATGGTGTTGCGGGTCAGCCGGTACGGCGACGACTTCGCCAAGGACGAGGCCGTCGGGGCGGCCGTACGCGGCACGCTGCCGGTCCCGGCGATCACCGCCCGGGGCGAGGCCGGCGGGTGGGCGTACGCCGTCTCCGAACGGCTGACCGGCACGCCGCTCGACGATCTCGACGGGAGCGCTCTCGAGGCCGTCCTGCCCGACCTGTTCGACGTCATGGACGTCATCGGCCGGATCGAGATCGGCGGCCGGGGCTACGGCATCTGGGATCAGTCCCGGACGGCGCCCTACCGCTCGTGGCCCGAATACCTGCTCGCGGTCGAGCACGAGACGCCGCGAGTGCCCGGCTGGCGGGCCGCCCTGGCCGCGTCCGACGTCGGCCTGGAGCCGTTCGACCGGGCCCTGGCGACGCTGCGCCGGCTCGCGCCGGGCCTGCCGGACCATCGCCGGATGATCCACGACGACCTGCTCGAACGGAACGTCCTGGCCACCGGCGACCGGATCTCCGGCGTCCTGGACTGGGGCAGGGCGAGCTTCGGCGATCCGCTCTACGATGCCGCCTGGCTGCTGTACTGCTGGGGCTGGCACCCGCGATGGTCCGCGATCGACATCGAGGCGGCGATCGGGCGCCGCTGGAACCCGGATCCGGCGACGCTGCGCGCCTATCGCCTGCACATCGGGCTGGGCTCGATCGCCTACTGCGCCTCCCGGGACCGCTGGGACGACGTGGCCCTCAACGCCGGATGGCTGCTCGCCCTGGCCTGACGCGGGAAGGGTGAGTGTCAGCGCACCTGCTCGGCGCTGAACTGCATGCGCGGGGCGGCATAGAACTCCTGCGCTTCCACCAGCTGGAGCTCGCGCTCGCCGGACCGGTAGGTGGTCTCGATCAGGTCGAAGATGCTGGAGGCCGTGCGCTCCAGCGACAACGCCGCGTCCCCGGTCGCCACGTAGTGGGCGGTGAACAGGGCGGCAATGGACAGCACCTTCATCCACCCAGCCTAAATAGCGCGCCGTTACGGCGTGGGCAGGTCCGTGCGGGTCTGGATCAGCTCGCCGCCCACGTCGGGCGCCGTGTCCGCATCCGGACGGACGACCTCCGCGCGTACCTCGTGCATCCGCAGCTCGCCGCTGAGGATCTCGGCGGCGAAATGGCAGGCGACGCGCTGGCCGGAATCGTCGAACACGCGCAGCTCCGGCCGCTCCTCGGCGCAGCGGCTCTGCGACCACGGGCAGCGGGTGCGGAACCGGCAGCCGCTCGGCGGGGCGGCCGGCGAGGGCAGGTCGCCGGCCAGCAGGATCCGCTCGCGCTGGTCCTCCACGTACGGGTCGGGGATGGGCACGGCCGAGAGCAGAGCCCGGGTGTACGGGTGCAGCGGCCGCTCGTACAGCTGATCGCCGTCCGCCTCCTCGACCAGCGCGCCCAGATACATCACGCCGATGGTGTCGGAGATGTGCCGCACGACCGCCAGGTCGTGCGCGATGACCAGGTAGGTCAAGCCGAGCGAATCCTGCAGGTCACCGAGCAGGTTGACCACCTGCGCCTGGATCGACACGTCAAGCGCGGACACCGGCTCGTCGGCCACGATCAGCTCAGGGCCGAGGACCAGGGCCCGGGCGATGCCGATGCGCTGCCGCTGGCCGCCGGAGAACTCGTGCGGGTACCTGTCCAGCGCGGACGCCGGCAGGCCGACCGAGTCGAGGGTGGACCGCAGCCGCGTCCGCATCGCGGCCTTGTCCTTGTGCAGGCCATGCGCCTTGAGGCCCTCGACGAGCAGGGACTCCACCGACTGCCGGGGATCCAGGCTCGACATCGGGTCCTGGAACACCATCTGCATGCGCCGGCGGAACCCGCGCATCTGCTCGCCCTCGAGCGCGCGGACGTCGACACCGTCGAAGGTGATCGCGCCGCTGGTCGGCTCGACCAGCCGGAGCAGGCCCCGGCCCAGCGTCGACTTGCCGCAGCCGGACTCGCCGACCAGACCGTACGTCTCGCCCCGCTTGATCTTCAGCGAGACGCCGTCGACGGCATAGACCCAGCCGACCGTACGGTTGAGAAGCACGCCGCTGCGGATCGGAAAGTGCACCTTCAGGTCGTCGATCTCCACCAACGCGTCGCTCATGCCGGCACCTCCTGCGGTACGGGGTTCGTGCACCGCAGCGCGCCACGGCGGGAGGGTTCGAGGGGCACCGTCTCGCCGATGCAGGCATCGATCACCCGGTCGCAGCGCGGCGCGAAGGCGCAGCCCTCCGACCAGGGGATGTTGTCGTTGACCGAGCCGCGGATCTGGTGCAGCCGCCCGCCGCGGTCGACGTCCAGGCGGGGCACGGACCGCAACAGCCCTTCGGTGTACGGGTGCTCCGGGGCCGCGAACAGGTCGTGGCGCCCGGCCCGCTCGACCACCTTGCCGGCGTACAGGACGTTGACCGTGTCGCACAGCCCGGCCACCACGCCCAGGTCGTGGGTGATCATGATCAGTGCCGTGCCGGAGTCGTCGACCAGCTCCTTGAGCAGTGTGAGGATCTGCGCCTGGATGGTCACGTCCAGCGCCGTGGTCGGCTCGTCGGCGATCAGCAGGCGGGGCTTGCAGGCCAGGGCGATGGCGATCAGCGCCCGCTGCCGCATGCCGCCGGAGAGCTGGTGCGGGAACTCCTTGAGCCGGCGCCCCGGATCCGGGATGCCGACCGCGTCCAGCAGGCGCCCGGCCTCCCGCAGCGCCGCCTGCCGGCTCCGGCCCTGGTGGCGTTCCAGCACCTCGGCCACCTGCAGGCCGAGCGGGATCACCGGGTTCAACGAGCTCAGCGGGTCCTGGAAGATCATGCCGATGTCCCGGCCGCGGCGGTCCCGCATCTCCTGGGGGCGCAGCGCGAGCAGGTCGGTGCCGGAGAACCGGACCTCACCGGTGACCTTGTTGCCGCGCCGGGGAAGCAGTCCCATGATCGCCAGGCTGGTGACCGACTTGCCGCAGCCGGACTCGCCGACCAGCCCCACCGTCTGGCCGGGTTCGACCGCGAAGCTGACCCCGTCCACCGCGGTGAAGGGTTGCGCGCCGTGCTGGAAGACGACCGAGAGATCGCGTACGTCGAGCAGAGGCATCACTGATCACCGCCGGTTCTTCGGGTCGAGCGCCTCGCGCATGCCCTCGCCGAGCAAGGTGAAGCCGAGTGCCACGAGAATGATCGCCAGGGCCGGGTAGTAGGCCAGCTCCGGGCGGACCTCGAAATACCGCACGCCGTCCACGCCGAGCATCAGACCCCACTCGGCCCGGTTGATGTCCGGGTCGCCGAGCCCCAGGAACGACAGCGCGGCCGCGTCCAGGATCGCCACCGCGAACGTCAGGGTGGCCTGCACGATGACCGCGGTGAGCGAGTTCGGCAGCATGTGCCGCGTGACGATGTTCCGCTGCTTGACGCCGAGCGCGCGGGCGGCGAGCACATGATCGCTTTCTCGTTGCGCCAGCATCGACCCGCGCAACAGCCGGGCGAAGATGGGCACGTTCACGATCGCGACCGCCATGATCACCGTCCACTGGGTGGACTCGCTGGCCAGGGCGACCAGCGTGATCGCCAGAAGCAGGCTGGGCAGGGCCAGCATGACGTCGGTGAACCGCATGATCACCACGTCCACCCAGCCGCCGATGGCGCCGGCGAGCGCGCCGAGCAGGACGCCGAGCAGCAGGCCGATCGTCGTGGCCAGGACGCCGACGAGCAGCGTCTGCCGGGCGCCGTAGATCATCCGGGAGGCGAAGTCCCGGCCGAGCGGGTCGCTGCCCAGCGGATGCCCGGCCGTGGCCCCCGGGATGGTGTCGACGGTCAGGTCCTTGGTCAGCTCCGGGAACCGCTGCACCGGGTCGTGCGGCGCGACCAGCGGCGCGAAGATCGCCATGATCAGGAACAGCACGATGATCCCGGCGCCGACCATCGCGGTCGGATTGCGCCGCAGCCGGCGGCCGGCGTCGCGGAACAGGCCGACCCCGCCGGCCTGGGCGGTGCGCTCGGCCAGCTCCTCGATCCGGCGGCGCTTGTGCTCGGCGAGTGTCGAGATTCCTCCGGTCACCGCACACGCACCCTCGGGTCGATGATCGCATAGGAGAGGTCGACCACCAGGTTGACCACGATGAAGACGAACGCGGCGAGCAGGATCAGCGCCTGGAGCACGGGGTAGTCACGGCCGCCGCTGATCGAGTCGGTGATCAGCGTGCCCAGCCCGCCCCAGTTGTAGACCTTCTCGGTCAAAACCGCGCCGGCCAGCAGCGCGCCGGTCTGCAGCCCGATGATGGTGACCACCGGCAGCAGCGCGTTGCGCAGCACATGTCGCCGGCGGACGGTGGCGTTGCGCAGTCCCTTGGCGTCCGCCGTGCGGATGTAGTCCTCGTCCAGGACGTCCAGCACGCTCGCCCGGGTGATCCGGATGATGATCGCCAGCGGGATCGTCGCCAGGGTGACGGCGGGCAGCACCAGATGCCACAGGGCGTCGGCGGAGGCGTCGAACTCGCGGGTCAGCAGCCCGTCCAGGACGAAGAAGCCGGTCACATCGGTGTTGTCCAGGCCGGTGCTGATCCGGCCGGACGGCGGGAAGAAGTGGACTCCCTGGGTCAGCCAGTCCTTGAGCAGGTAGCCCAGGAAGAAGATCGGCACCGAGATGCCGACCAGGGTGAGGATGATCGTGCCGTTGTCGAGCAGCCGGCCGCGGTGCCGGGCCGCGAGGTATCCCAGCGGAACGCCCAGCCCCACCGCGATGATGATCGCCGCCAGGGCCAATTCGACGGTCGCCGGGAAGGACCGGCCGATCACGTCCATGACCGGCTCGCCGGTGCGGATCGAGTTGCCGAAGTTGCCGGTCACCACGTTCTTGAGGAAGCGGCCGTACTGGATCCAGATCGGCTGGTCGTAGCCGAGGGCCCGGGTCAGCCGCTCCCGGCTCTCGGGGGTCGCGCGCTCACCGAGCAACGCGTCGACCGGGCCGCCGGGCAGGCTGCGCAGCCAGAAGAAGACCAGCGTCATCAGGGCCAACAGGGTAATTGCCAGCTGAATCAGGCGGCGTAGGACGATTCTCGCCATATGTCCTTCTTGGAAGTGCGCCGGACGGCCCGGGCCGGGAAGATCGTCCCCGGGGCCGGGCCGTCCGGCGGCGCCCTACTTGGTGATCGATACGGTGTTGAACTCTTCGGCGGTCAGCGGGCTGGGCACCAGGCCCTCGACGTTCTTCGTGGTGGCCAGGGCCGGCGGGGCGTGCCAGATCGGCACGGCCGGCAGCCACTTGCTGGCGAGGTCACGGTTGACCTGCTCCCAGGCGGCCTTCTTGCCCTCCTGGTCGACGGTCGCGTCGGCCTTGCCGATGGCGTCGAACATCTCGGTCATCGCGGCGTCGCCGAACTCGGTCTTGGCCCGGCCGAAGAACGTGCCGACGAAGTTGCCCGGGTCGTTGTAGTCGCCGGTCCAGCCGAGAATGTGCAGGTCCTGCTTGCCGAACTGCTGCACGTCGTCCTTGAAGCCGCCGTTCCACGGCCGCGGGACACCGTTGACCTTGATGCCGGCGGCCTGCAGGTCGTTCGCGAGAACGGTGAAGATCTCCTGCGGGTTCGGCATGTACGGGCGGGAGACCTCGGTCGGGTAGTAGAAGTTGAGCGTCAGCCCGGTCGCGCCGGCCTCGGACAGCAACTGCTTGGCCTTGTCCAGGCTGTACTCGTACTTCTGCACGTCCGGGGCGTAACCCAGCACCGTGTTGGGCATGAACTCGTCGGCCACCACCGCGCCGCCCGGGCCCTTGGTCTGCACCAGCTGGGCGCGGTTCAGCGCGTACGCGATCGCCTGCCGGACCCGCAGGTCCTTCAGCTTCGGGTTCTTCTGGTTGATGCCCAGGTAGAGGATGTTGAAGGCGGGCCGGTCGAGCACCTTGTAGCCCTCGGCGGCCAGCGCCTTGCGGTCGGCCGGCGCCGGGAAGTCGATCGCCTGCACCGTGCCGGCGCGCAGCTCCTGCTTCCGGGTGTTCTCGTCCTTGATGATCTTGATGATCACCTTGTCGACCTTGGCCTTCTCGCCCCAGTAGTCGGGGTTGCGGTTCAGCGTGATCTCGCCGGTCGCCTTGTTCCAGCCGCCGTAGGTGAACGCGCCGGTGCCGGTCGGGTGCTCGTTGGCGAACGCGCTGTACGAGAACGAGTCGCCGTTCTGGGTCACCGTGTCGGCGTCGTACTGCTTCATCGCGGCCGGGCTGGCGATGGAGAACGCGGTGAGCGCGAACGCGCCCGGGAAGGCGCCCTTGTACTTCGTCATCGTCACGACCGCGGTCGACGCGTCCTGCGCCTTGCAGTTGTCGTAGACGGCGTCCTTGCTGCCGGCGAAGCCGCCGAACACGTCGGCGTAATAGATCATCTGGGACTGGGCGGCCTCGCCCTTCATGTTGTACCAGCGGTCGAAGTTCGCACAGACCGCCGCCGCGTCCAGCGGGGTGCCGTCGTGGAACTTGACGCCCTGGCGCAGCTTGAACGTCCAAATCTTGCCGGTCGGGTCGTTGGTCCAGCTCTCCGCCAGGCCACCGGTCAGCTCGGCGGTGCCGGGCTTGTGGGTGACCAGGGTGTCGTACATCTGCCGGATCGGCCGGAACGACTCGCCGTCGTCGTTGAAAATCGGGTCGAAGTTCTTCGGATCGCCGGCACCCGCGAAGATGAACGTGCCACCGGTAGTGGCTTTGTCCTCGTCGCCACCGCTGTCGCGGTCGCTTTTCGCGCAGCCGGCCGCGCCGATCGTCAGCGCTGCGATGGCACCGGCGGCGATGGCCGTCCGGAGCCTCCTAGCCTGCATCGTCGATGCACGCATCGATATTCACCTCGTCCTTTGGGTACGGGCAAACGCGGTGACCGCTGGTCACCGTTGGCGAGACACTAGCCATTCCCGGCGAACGCGTCGCGGGTTGGTATCGGATCGTGTCCTTCCGCCGGCCGACCCACCTCGAGCCGCTCATGTGGATCTGTATCCTTCGCCGGGCCCATTTCCCGGAAGGTATCGCTCCTCGTGCGCTCGTTGTTCGTGATCGCCGTCGCCGTGCTGGCCGGCTTCGCCCTCAGTCCCCTGCTGCACGCGGATGCCGCCTGCACCCCCGCCCCGGCCGCTTCCGCGCCGTCGCCGGGCGGCTGGAGCGCGGAGCAGGTCGCCAACGCGCGCACCATCGTCACCATCGGCAACCAGCGACGGGTGCCGAAGGACGGCCAGGTGATCGCGGTCGCCACCGCGATGCAGGAGTCGCGGCTGCGCAACCTGCGAGGCGGCGACCGGGACTCGATCGGGCTGTTCCAGCAGCGCCCGAGCCAGGGCTGGGGAACGCCCGCGCAACTCGCCGACCCGGCCTACCAGGCCCAGAAGTTCTACGACAAGCTGCTGCGGACCCGGGGGTGGCGGCAGATGCGGGCCACCGAGGCCGCTCAGGCGGTGCAGGTGTCGGCCTTTCCCGAGGCGTACGCGAAGCATGTCCCCGCCGCCACCCGCCTGGTCGACCTGCTCGGCGCCCCGGCCACCTGCACGGCCGGGGCCTGACGGTCGCGCCGTCTTTCCGCGGGACGATCAGCCGTTGATCTCGTCTCGCCAGGCGAGCCACTCGCGGAGCTCGGCGAGATCGTAGTCGGGGCCGTTCGCCTCCACGGTGAACAGCGTGACGCCCTGGGCCAGCAGGGCCGGGCCGGCGTCGGCCGGTTTGCCGAACACTGCCGCCGAGACCTCGATCTCGGCCGGGTCGCGGCCGACCTCCGCGCAGTGCCGGCGGAGGATGCCGTGCTTACGCTCGATCGTCGCGGCGTCGCCGAAGCTGTGCCAGATGTCGGCGTGCTTGGCCACCAGGCGCAGGGTCTTCTTCTCGCCCCCGCCGCCGATCAGCACCGGGATCTTGCGGGTCGGCGGCGGGTTCAGCTTGCCGAAGCGGGCCTCGATCCGCGGCAGCGCCGCGGCGAGGTCGTCGAGGCGGCTCCCGGCCGTGCCGAAGTCGTACCCGTACTCCTGATAGTCCCGCTCGAACCAGCCGGACCCGATGCCGAGGATCAGCCGGCCGTCGCCGATCCGGTCGACGGTGCGGGCCATGTCGGCGAGCAGGTCGGGATTGCGGTAGCTGTTGCAGGTGACCAGCGCGCCGATCTCGACCCGGGAGGTCTGCTCGGCCCAGGCAGCGAGCATCGTCCAGCACTCGAAGTGCAGGCCGTCCGGGTCGCCGGACAGCGGATAGAAGTGGTCCCAGTTGAACAGGATGTCCGTGCCGAGCTCTTCGGCCTCGGTGACGGCGCGGCGGATGCTGCGGTACTGGGCGTGCTGCGGCTGCAACTGGACGCCGATGCGGACGGGCCGGGAAGTCATGATCACAGCGTAGGCCGCCGCCCGCCGGCACGGCCGGCGCCGCGCCTGGCGGAGCCAGCCATGCTTCGATGCTATCAGTGCTGTAGCATAGGAGCATGTTGTACGGCATGCCCGTCCTCGATGACGCCGACGCCCGGGTCCTGGCCGAGCTGGGCGAGATGCGTTCCGAGCTTCGCGCCCATCTGCGGTCCAAGCCGCGGTGGGAGGGCCAGTTGCGCCGGAGCCTGTTCGCGGCGGCGATCCAGGGCTCCAACACGATCGAGCACATCACCATCAGCAGCTCGGATGCGCGTGCGCTGGTGGAGCACGCCCCCATGTCGGCCGAGGCCGGCGAGGAGACGCAGCAGGCGGTCATCGGCTATCGGGACGCGATGACCTATGTGCAGCAGACGCCGATGATGAGCTTCTTCGACTACTCGGAAACGCTGCTCTCCGCGCTGCACTTCATGATCACCAAGTATCAGCCGGCCAAGTGGCCGGGCCGGTACCGCGCCGGTGCGATCTATGTGACCAGCGGCGACCCGCTGGAGCCGTCCTACACGGGGCCGGACGCCGACGAGGTGCCCGGGCTGATGGGCGAACTGGTCGAGTGGCTGCGGGGCGGCGACGTCGACGCGCCGGCGTACGCGCGAGCGGCCATGGCGCACCTCAACCTCGTGGGCATTCACCCGTGGCGGGACAGCAACGGCCGTACCGCGCGGGCGCTGCACACCTTGGTACTGGCCCGCCTGGGTGAGCTGGCTCCGGAGTTCTCCTCGATCGAGGAGTGGCTGGGCGAGCAGACCAACACCGTTCTGTACTACGAGGCGCTCCGCGCCGTCCAGCAGGGCAGCTTTCAACCGGAACACGACGCCCACTCGTGGCTCAGATTCGTGTTCACCGCGCACCATCGGCAGGCGCAGCGGGTGAAAAGGCGATACGAGTGGACGGTTCGCCTGTGGCATGACCTCGCGGCCCTGGCCGGCGAGCGGGGACTGCCCGAGCGCGTGGTGTCCGCGCTCTACGCCGCGGCGGTCGGCGAGGTCCGGCGCACCACCTATCAGCAGGACGAGGGGCTCAGCCGGGACCAGGCCATCCGGGACATCCAGGCGATGACGCGCGTGGGCCTGCTGGCGCCGCGCGGCAATGCGACGACGCGGGTCTACGCGCTGGACGGGGTCGCCGTCGACATCGCGCAAGCCGCGACCGCGGCCGTGCGCGGACCCGGGCGCGACCCGTACGCGGCCTGACGCCGCTCGGCCACGCGGCCGCACGCCGATCGGCGGCCGAGGTCTCGCGGGACGGCGCGGCCGGGTGGTACAAGTACCGTGTGCGACTTACGGACGTCGATCAGCGGGGGCCGGCGTGCGGCCGGGGATAGGGTCGGTCGAGGAGGCGCATGCCGGCCACCTCGAGACGATGCTGGCGTACGTCGACGGGCAGGCGCTGGATCGGCGCGAGACGTTTCACGTCTGGGAGGCGGAGCTTCCGGCGCGGGAGCGGGAGGCGTTCGCCGCGCTGGCCGACTCGGCGGCGATCCGGGCGAGCATTCTCGAGGCGTTCCCGGGCTGCACCGTGCACAACGTGGACGAGATGAACGAGGTGTACGTCTCGAACATGGGCGCGAAGGGCTCCGACCACGCCTTTCTGCAGCACCACATCGACGGGCCGTTCGCCTTTCTGCCGTTTCTGACGCTGCTGCGCTGCCTGGTCGTCGTGCGGGGCAACGAGCGGGTCGCGACCATCTTCCTGGCGCAGCGGCGCGGCGAGACCCTCCGCACCGGACAGTTCTGCTGGTTCGACTACAACCGCGACATCCACTACATCACCAAGAGCGGCGACCCGGCCGAGCTGCTGGACGACAGCCGCATCTGCCTCAAGGCGCACTACGCGGTGGTCCCGCGCTGGCTGGCGCCGGTCGGCAAGGTCTTCGCGGGGTGGAACGAGACGTACAACCGGCGCGCGCGGCAGCTGTTCCTCGCGAGCAAGAATCCGCAGTCGGCGATCGGCAAGTTCCTCGGCGCGGTCGTCAACGCCGGCACGTTCGCGTACCCGCTCTTCCTGCGCTACATCGGCGTGCTGAACCTGCTGGTCGTCCTGCTGTTCTGGGGTGTGAGCCAGGGAGATCCGACCGCGCGGACGTACCTTTTCAGTTTCGTCCACTACTTCCTCTACTTCTTCGCCTACACGTTCCGCGCGGTCGAACCGGGCAAGTTCGCGCGCGACGCGACACTGTTTCAGCTGATCGCGCTGGGCACGCTGGCGTTCCAGTACGGCCGGATGGGGCTCGACGTGCCGTCGCTCGTGGTGGCGGCGCTCGGGTTCGGACTGTCCGGGCTGGCGTTTCTCCGGCTCGGGCCGGACCGGACGTATTTCGGGGCCGAGCTCGGCGTCGTGCCGCCGGGCCGGGTCACCGGTTTCCCGTACGGCGTCATCCCGCACCCGATGATCGTCGGCAAGCTGATCGGGTTCGCGGGGCTCGCGCTGTCTGCCCCGTTCCGCGCGGCGTGGTGGCCCCTGCTGCTGGGTCACGTCGCCTTCTACCTGCTCGTCCTGGCCCAGGAGACATCGCGGCGGCACCTGGGCGACACCTATCGGTTCGAGGAGACGTACCGCGACTTCGCCCGCTTCCACCAGCGCACCGGCAACGTGGTCGTCCACCTCGTCACCACCGGGCTCGGCCTGCTCGGCATCCTGGGGCTGATCGGCGCCTTCGTGCCGGCGCCCGCGGCGGCGGTGGCGTTCGCGGCGGCGGTCTACGCGTTCTTCTGCGCGTATACGACACCCGACCAGACCGCGCTGATGTCGATTCTCTTCACCGGCGTCGTGCTCGCGGTCTATCTGGCGCTTCCGGTGCTCGGCTGGCCCGTCTCGGTGGGGCTGCTCGTGCTCGGCACGGCCGCGCAGGAGCTGTCGCACATCGTGTTCCGCGAGCGGACGTACATGAGCTCTTATCAGCGCGAACGCGGGGCCTGGAAGCAATTCCTGCTGCACAGCGTGCTGCTCGTGCCGCTCCTCTGCCGCGCCGCGTTCTTTCGCACGGCCCTCAGAGACCCGAGCGGGCAACCAGCCGCGTGATCGCGTGGCGAAGCTCCATCGGCTTCTCGAAGGGGATCGCGTGGCCGGCATCCTCGAGGATCGTCAACCGGGCGCCCGGGAGCCGCTCCGCCAGGGTGCGTGAGTTGTCCGGCGAGAGCACCCGGTCGCCGGCGCCGGCGATCACCTCGACCGGCACGCGTACGGCGCCCAGCCGGCCCTCGGTCCGATGGAACGACATCGCGACCGCCTGCAGGAGGGTGTTGACGCGCGAATAGCGCTCGGTCCGCTGGATCCGCCGGAGTGGGGCCAGCAGGTCGTGCGCCTCGCCCGCGCTCTTCGTCTCGTGCACGAGCAGGCGATCGCACATCGTCCACACCCGGACGTCCGCCGAGATCGTGGCCGCGACGGTGAGCGGCAGCGAGCGCACGAACGCCGGCGACACCCCGCCGGTCCGAGCCGAACTCGCCGACAGGACCAGGCCGCCGACCAGCTCGGGGTGGCGGAGGGCGAGATGCTGCGCGACCATCCCGCCCATCGAGTCACCGACCACGATCGCGGGAGCGCCCCCGGCGGCGTCCCGCAGGACGGCGGCGGCGTCGTCGGCCAGCGCCGCCAGCGTGTACGGCCGCGGCGAGCGCGCCGACTCCCCGGTGCCGCGGTGGTCGGGCAGCACGACCCGGAACGGCAGCGCTCCCACCCGCTCGAGCCACGGGATCCAGCTGCTCCCGGACCGTCCGTAGCCGGCCATCATCAGGAGCACGCGGTCGCCCTCCCCCGCACACACCTGATACGAGATCCGGTTCACCCGGCGGCGGGTCAGCGGGCTCACGCCGTGAACCGCGCGACGACGAAATAGCGGAGGGGACCGTGCCCGACGTGGCTCGCGCCGTGCCGGTCGAGCAGTTCGTCCGGCACCGCCTCGACGTGGAACGCGGCGAGGAACCGCCGCATCGCCCGCCGCGGCCCGGACGGCAGGCCCGCCAGGTCGGCGAAGTCGACCACCCACAGCTCGCCGCCGGGCGCGAGGTGCCGGCGCGCGTTGCCGATCGCCCGGTCCGGGTCGGTGAACATCGACAGGCAGTACGACATGAGGATGCGCTGCGGCGGCACCCCGAGGACCGCCCCGATGTCGCCGTCCTCGGCGAAGCCTGGCTGAATCCGCGCCCAGGGACAACGGCGCGCCGCGTGCGCGCGCATCACCTCGCTCGCCTCCAGCCCGCCGAGCGCCGCGTCCGGCCGGCGGCGGTGCAGCCGGGCGAGGTTGCGCCCGGTGCCGGGGCCGAGCTCCACGAGCGTCGTCCAGTCGCTCGCGAGCAGGCGGTCGAGCACGCCGTCCCGGCCGAACAGGAAGTACCTCCGCGACACGTCGTAGACGTGATGCGTGAGCCGGTAGTACCGATCGAGGAACGCTCGATGGGACGCCTGCTCCCCGGAGGTCATGCGCCGCCGGCGACCCGGTAGACGTTGACGCGGCCGTAGAGCCGGGTCCGCTCCTGCTCGCTCGCCTCGGTCGAGACCGGCTCGACGCGTTCGTAGAGCTCCGAGAGGCCGAGGCGGTCGACGACGCACGCGCTCTCCACGCTGCGGGTGAGGACGAGCGCGCCGGGCCCGCCGACCCGGGCGATCCGGTGCAGAAGCTGCCGCTGCGCGCCGGCCGGCAGCCAATCCAGCACGTCGCACAGCGAGAAGTGGGACCATTGCCCGGGCGTCGCCGCGGCCAGCATCCGCTGCAGCGACTCGCGGTGGAATCCCACCCGGGTCGGCGCCGCCAGCGCCCGCCGATGGTTCTCGGCCCGCAGGTACGGCGGCACCGCGGCGGGATGGTCGTGATTGAACTCCCCGGTCAGGCCGACCCAGACGAACCAGTTCGTCTCCAGATCGGTCTGCGCCAGCCGCTCGAAGTGCGCGGTGACGACGTCCATCATGGTCGCCGCCCGGTTGGCCCGCAGGTTGCGCTGCCGCTGCTCGAAGTTGACGCCGATGCCGAGCAGGAACAGCGGCGTGTTGACCAGCGCGCGCATCGGCCACGCGCGCCGGGTCGAGGCGAGGATCGGGGCAAGGTGGGCGAGCCGGTCGGCGGGTGGCAGCCGGTGCAGCGCCCGGAGGAAGTCCGCGTCCACTCCCATGGTCCGCCGCAGCCACCGCTGAAACGTGCCGGCCAGGCCCTCGGCGTACAAGTTGGTGCGGAAGCGATCGTGATTCGCGCTCCAGTAGCGCGCCACCCAGGCCGGCAAGTCGATCATCAGCGGCCGCAGGGCGCCCGCCGGATCGGCGTGCCGCCCGCGGCCGAGCAGCTGATAGAACTCGGCGTAGGACGTCACCCGCCGGGTGGCGGCGACCTTCAGGGCCGCCAGCGCCAGGTGGTGCGGGTTGATGTCGATGGCGTCGATGCGTTCCGGGTGCGCGGCCAGCAGGCCGGCCACACCGCAGCCGGCGCCGCTCACCGCCAGCACCCGCGAGCGGGGGTCGAGACCCAGGACCCGGTTGTCGACCTCCGAGTCCTCGTAGAGCAGCGAGAAGGCGAAGAGGTGCCGGAACGTCGCGGCGAACGCGCGATCAGCGAGCTGTCGTGCCACCACGTCGAACCATTCCGCGCAGCTCGCCGGCGAACCGGGCCACCCACCCGTCGATCTCGGCGCCCGACCAGCCGAGGTGGCGCGGCGAGTAGAACCAGTCGATCCGGGTCGTTCCCTCGACGATGGAGCATTCGACGTAGAGCGGGGGTTGCTTCACGCCGCACTCGGGATCCCACATGTCGCCGAGCGGGGCGTCGCGCAGCGCGAACAGGCCGCTCCCGCTCCGCGTCGGCATCTCACCCTGGAAGTTGAACCAGAGCGTCGGGGCCGGGCCCATCGGCACGTCCGGATCATCGTTCAGGTAGGTCAGGGCGTCAAACGACACTCCCCCGGACGGAATGCCGGCCAGGCGCTCGCTCACCGCGGTCAGCGTCTCCCGCGGGCTCTGGGCCGAGCTGTCGTCGAAGGCGAGCGGGAACGAGCAGTGCAGGTCGCCGACCGTCCGGGAGAGGTCGAGGCCGTGCACCGCCGACTGCCGGCCCGAGCTCGACAGCTTGACCACCAGGCGACCGCAGTTCCACTGGCGCTGGGCGGTCCGCACCAGCGCCGCGAGCAGCGTCGTCGCGATCGGGGCGCGGCGTCCGCCGGTGTGGTCGATCCCCACGTCGCGCAGCGCGCGCGTCTCGTCGGGCCGCAGGTGATGGCGTACGGTGACCACGTCTTTCATCTTCGGGCCCGGATCCACCCGCGAGTCGTAGGCGGCCGGCGGCGGCACATCGAGCTGCGCGCGCCAGAAATCCCGGTCGGCGGCGGCGCCCCCGCGGGCGAAATCGTTCATCCAGCGAGCGAACGCCTCGAACGGCGCCGAGCTGCGCGCCAGGCGGAGGCGCTCGCCGCGCTCGTCCAGCCGGCACAGGCTGTCCAGCTCGTCGACCAGGATCGCCATCGTCACGCCGTCCATGACCAGGTGGTTGACGGTGATCAGGAGGCGCTGCTCGGTGCCGGTCGCACTCGTCGCCAGGAGCAGGCGCATCACCGGGCCGTGCTCGACGCTGAGCCGGCGGTGCTGCTCGGGCACGGCCTCGTCGAAGCGGCTCAGGTCGACCGACTCGACGGCGAAACTGCTCTCGATGTCCCCGTATTGCTGGGCGAAGCGGCCGTTGTCGCGGCGGAACCGCAGGCGCAGCGCCTCGTGCCGGGCGACCAGCGCGGCCGTGGCCCGGCGCAGGCGCTCCGGGGTCAGCGGCCGGTGCACGTCGAGCATGACCGCCCGGTTCCACCAGTCCCATTGCCCCAGGCGCAGGGCGTGCACCTGGGCCGGGCTGAACGGAACCGCACCGGTGCGCGGCGCGCCGGGACGCTCGTTCGTCTCCGCAACCGGCGCGGCGGGAACAAGAACGAGGCCCGCGACCTCGCGCAGGGTCGCGTCGTCGGTGACGGCGGCCGGCGACACGTACGCCCCGGTCCGGTCCTCGATGCGCTTGGCCAGGTCCATCGTCCCGAGCGAGTCCAGCCCGAGATCGCGGAGCGGCAGGTCCACCGGCACCTCGTCCGGAGCGGTCAGCCGCAGGACCGCCGCGACCTCCGCCTGCAGCAGCCGGAGCACGTAACCCGCATCGGCGACGCCCTCCGCCGCCCGGCGCGGCTCCGGGCCGGGCCGGCCGGCGAGCGCCGCCGAGCCCAGCGACCCGCTCGCCCACCGGTCCCGGCACTCCCCGCGCCGCAGCTTTCCGCTGGTCGTCTTGGGCAGGCTGCCGGGCCGCACCAGCAGCACCTCGTGGCACTGGACGCCGCAATGCGCGGCCACCGCCGCCCGGATCGCCGACGTCGCGCGCTCGATCGGGACGGGCTCGCCGCCGGCAAGCGCCTTCTTGCGCACCTCGGCCGCCACCACGACCCGCTCGGCCCCGTCGACCCGCACCCCGAACGCGACCGCGTTGCCCGGCCGGAGGATCGGGTCGGCCGCCACCACCGCCGCCTCCAGATCCTGCGGGTGGATGTTGCGGCCGCCGACGATGATCAGGTCCTTGAGGCGGCCGCAGAGGAACACCTCGCCGTCCTCGCCGACCACTCCGAGGTCGCCGGTGCGCAGGAAGCTCCGCTCGTCGCCGGTGGCCAGACGGGCGGCGAAGGTGGTGGCGTTCTCCTCGCCGGTCCGTCCCCAATAGCCGGTGGAGACGCTCGGGCTCCACACCCACAACTCCCCCACGACGTGGGGCGGCCGGGGCAGCCGCGTGACCGGGTCGACGGCGATCACCGACACACCCAGCTCCGCGTCGGGGACGCCGCTGCCCACGAGCGTCACCGCCGGCGCCCCGGGCAAGGCCGGGACGATCACGCCGTCGCGATCCAGCACGGCTCGATCCCCGCGGAGCAGGGTGGGCGCCCGGCCGACCGGGCCGCAGACGAAGAGCACGGCCTCGGCCATGCCGTACACGTTGCAGAACGACGCCGGGTCGAAGCCCATCGGCCCGAACTCGGCGGCGAAGCGTTCCATCGTCGCCGCGAGCATCGGCTCACCGCCCTGGAGCGCGGCGCGCAGCGAGGAGAGGTCGAACGCGTCGCCGTCGCGCCGCCCGCGCAGCACGTACTCGTAGCCGAAGTTCGGAGCGGCGACGTGGGTGCCGCGATAGCGATCGACCGCCTCCAGCCAGAGGCGGGGCTCGGCGAGGAAGGCCAGCGGGGAGAACGCGACGCAGCGCGCCCCGGTGTACATCGCGTTCAGGATCCCGCCGGCGAGGCCCATGTCGTGGAACAGGGGCACCCAGCCCACCAGCACCGAGTCGCCGTCGACCCGGGTGTTGCGGGCGATGAGCTCCAGGTTGTGCACGAGGTTGCGATGGCGCACGACGACGCCCCGGGGCGCCGACGTCGAGCCGGAGGTGTACTGGAGATACACGATGTGGTCCGGGCCGAACCTGCTCGCCGCGGCGGCGAGCCGGGCCGCGGCCTCGCCTGGCTCCGCGCGCTTGGCGCGATCCGACCGGAGCCAGGACAGCTTGGGCCAGCTCGGCGCCGCGCGGCCGCGCAGGCGATGGGTCACGCCGTCGCGCACCGCCGCGAGCGTGGTGAGCGCGCGGTACTTCGCGTGGGTGAGCGCCACGCGAGCGCCGCTGTCCTCGGCGACGTGCCGCAGCTTCGGCAGCTCGCGGCCGAGATCACGCGGATCGGGACTCGCCACCGGCACCGCGATCGCGCCGAGCAGCATGCACCCGAAGAAGCCCGCGACGAACTCCAGGCCGTCGTCGGGCGGGAAGATCAGGAGTACGGGGTCGCCGGCGCCGACCCCGGCCGCCCGCAGGAGATCGGCTGTCCCGGCCGCGCGCCGCACGACCTCCTCGCAGTCGGCCGCGTCCGCCTCCTTGCCGTGGCGATCGAGAAACGTGTAGAGCGGCGCCCGCGGATCGGCGCCGAGGCGCTCGACCATCGTGGTGAGCAGGGTCGCGGTCACGGTGCGGACGTTACACCCCACCATCCCCAGTGGACCTTGGCGATCGGATCGGCCGGGGCTACGGTGGGGCCCATGGCGACGCCTGCGCTGCGCTGGGTGCCCGCGGAGCGTGCGGCGGATTTCTCGCCCGCGGGCATCGCCGAGGGTGTTCGCCGCTTTCGCGAGCCTGTGCACATCGTGCGCGCCCGGCCCGGCCACGAGCCGGGTCTCGGGCTCGGCGGGCGCCTGACCACCGCGGCGGGCGGCGCCGAGCCGGGATACGAGCTGCTCGGCACGCTGCCCGCGCTCTATCCCGAGTGGCTCGGCGACCGGTCCTTCCACCGCACCCACGGCGTGCGGTTCCCGTACGTGGCCGGGGAGATGGCCAACGGCATCGCGACCGTCGCGTCGGTGGTGGCGATGGCCCGCGCCGGCATGCTCGGGTTCTTCGGGGCCGCCGGGCTCGCGCTGCCGGCCGTCGAGCGCGCGGTCGCGGAACTGCGCCGCAGCCTGCCCGGCCGGGACAACTGGGGCGTCAACCTGATCCACTCGCCGGCCGAGCCGGGACACGAGGAGCGCCTGGCCGACCTGCTGATCCGGGCGGCGGTGCCGAAGGTCTCGGCGTCGGCCTACATGGAGCTGACCCCGGCCGTCGTACGCTGCGCGGTCGCCGGGCTGCGCGCCGAGGCCGGGGCCGACGGTGGCATCGCGCGCGCCCGGCACCTGTTCGCCAAGGTCTCCCGCCCCGAGGTCGCCGCCAGGTTCCTCGCCCCGGCGCCGCCCGAGATCCTGCGCGGGCTGGTCGAGCGCGGCCAGATCACGCCGGACGAGTCCGCCCTGGCGGCGCGGGTGCCGGTCGCCGAGGACGTGACCGTGGAGGCGGACAGCGGCGGCCACACCGACAACCGGCCGCTCGCCGTGGTGCTCCCGGCGATCCGGGCGCTGCGGGATGAGCTGGTCCGGCGAAACGGGTATTCCCGGCCGATCCGGGTCGGGGCCGCCGGTGGGCTGGGCGACCCGGCGGGCGTCGCGGCCGCCTTCGCCGCCGGGGCCGCGTACGTGGTGACCGGCACCATCAACCAGCTCGCGCGCGAGGCCGGGCTCTCGGACGCGGCGAAGGGCCTGCTCGCGCAGGCCGATCTGGCCGATGTGGCGATGGCGCCGGCGGCGGACATGTTCGAGTACGGCATCAAGGTGCAGGTGCTGCGGCGCGGCACCCTGTTCGCGGCGCGGGCGAGCCAGCTCTACGAGACGTACCTGGCCCATCGGTCGCTTGCCGACATTCCGGAGGCGACCCGCGAGCGACTCGAGAAGGACGTCCTGCGCAGCACGTTCGACGACTGCTGGAAGCAGACCCGGTTGTTCTGGCTGGACCGCGATCCGCGCGAGGTGGATCGCGCGGAGCGGGATCCGCGCCATCGGATGGCCCTGGTCTTCCGCTCGTACCTGGGGCTGTCCAGCCGGTGGGCGATCACCGGGGAACCGGCCCGGCTGGCCGACTACCAGATCTGGTGCGGCCCGGCGATCGGCGCCTTCAACCGGTGGGCGGCCGACAGCCCGCTCGCCGAGCCGGCCCGGCGCACGGTCGTCCAGATCGCCCTCAACCTGCTCGAGGGGGCGGCCGTCGTGACCCGGGCCCACCAGCTGCGGTCGTACGGCGTCCCGGTGCCCGGCGAGGCCTTCGCCCCGCGTCCACGTCTGCTGTCCTGAGGAGAGCCATGGAACCGATCGCCGTGGTGGGGGTGGCCGCCCTCATGCCGGGGGCGCGCGACACGGCCGAGTTCTGGCGCAACATCGTCACCGGCCGGGATCTGATCACCGAGGTGCCGCCCGGCCGTTGGCCCGCCGGCGGGTTCTACGATCCCGACCCGGCGACGCCGGACACCACCTACAGCAATCGCGGCGCGTTCCTGCCCGACGTCGAGTTCGACGCGCTCGCCCATGGGCTGCCGCCGGCCACGCTCGCGGCCGTCGACCCCGCGCAGCTGCTGGGCCTGGCGGTGGCCGACGCGCTGCTGGCCGACCTCGGCCGGAACCTGGCCGGTCCGCTCGACCGGGAACGCGTCAGCGTGATCCTGGGCAGCTCCACGCTCAGCCGGGTCGGGACGATGGACGCGCGCATCCAGCGGCCGCTGTGGCTCAACGCCCTGCTCGCGCAGGGGATCCCCGGGCCGGAGGCGGCGGCGATCTGCGATCGGATCGCCGAGCAGTACGTGCCGTGGCAGGAGGACTCCTTCCCCGGCCTGCTGTCCAACGTGGTGGCGGGCCGGATCGCGAACCGCCTCGACCTGCACGGCACCAACTGCACCGTGGACGCCGCCTGCGCCAGCTCGCTCGCGGCGGTGGCGGCCGCCGCCAACGAGCTCGCCCTGGACCAGGCCGACCTGGTCGTCACGGGCGGCGTGGACGTGACCAACAACCCGCTGATGTACGTGTGCTTCAGCAAGACCCCGGCCCTCTCCCCCACCGGCGACGTGCGCCCGTTCGCCGCGGACGCCGACGGCACGCTGCTCGGCGAGGGCCTGGCGATGCTGGGCCTGAAACGGCTGGACGCGGCCGAGCGGGACGGCGACCGCGTCTACGCCGTGATCCGCGGGCTCGGCACCTCCTCCGACGGGCGGGGCGGGGCCATCTACGCGCCGATGGCCAACGGGCAGGTGCGGGCGCTGCGGCGGGCGTACGAGGCCGCCGGGTACGGCCCGGACACGGTCGATCTGGTCGAGGCGCACGGCACCGCGACCCGGGCCGGCGACGCCGCCGAGTTCGAGTCGTTGCGCCGGGTCTTCGGCGAGACCGGGCGGCCGGACACCGGCTGGTGCGCGCTGGGCAGCATCAAGTCGCAGATCGGGCACACCAAGGCGGCGGCGGGCGCGGCCGGGCTGATCAAGACGGTGCTGGCCCTGCACCAGCGGACGCTGCCGCCGACCATCAAGGTGCGCGAGCCCCATCCGGGCCTCGGCATCGAGGACAGTCCGTTCCATCTGAACACGGTCGCGCGCCCGTGGACCCGCCCCGCGTCCCACCCGCGGCGGGCGTCGGTCTCCAGCTTCGGCTTCGGCGGCGCGAACTTCCACGTCACCCTGGAGGAGCATCGCGGCGGCAACGCTCCCGCCCGGTTCCGCGCCGGGGCCGCCGAGCTCGTCCTGCTCAGCGCGAACTCGCCCGACGAGCTGGTCGCCGGCACCACCGCCGAGTTCGACGCCGGTCAGCCGTGCCGGCTGGCGATGGTCGCCGCCGACGGCGAAGACCGGCGGGCGAAGCTGGCCCGGGCCGCGGAGGTGCTGGCCCGGCGGCCGGCCGAGTCGTTCGCGCTGCCCGGCGGGATCTGCTACGAGTACGGGCCGGCCGAGCCGGGCCGGGTCGCGTTCGTCTTCCCCGGGCAGGGGTCGCAGTACGCCGGGATGGGCCGCGAGATCGCCCTGGCCGTGCCGGTGGCGCAGGACGTGTGGGATTCGGCCGCCGGCCGGGGCCTCAGCGACATGGTCTTCCCGCCGCCGGCCTTCACCGACGAGGCGCGCGCGGCGCAGGAGCACCGGCTCACCGACACGCGCTGGGCGCAGCCGGCGCTGGCCGCCCACAGCCTGTCGCTGCTCGCGCTGCTCACCTCGATCGGGCTCGAGCCCGACTGCGTGGCCGGGCACAGCCTGGGCGAGCTGGTCGCGCTCCACGCGGCCGGCGTCCTGGACGCGGAGACCCTGCTGCGCCTGGCGCGACGCCGCGGCGAGATGCTGGCCGAGATCGACGCCGAGCCGGGCACGATGCTGGCGGTCGACGCCGACCCGGACGTCGTGGAGTCGGCGATCAAGGAAGCGGAGACGCCGGACGTCTGGCTCGCGAACCGGAACGCGCCCGGGCAGACCGTCGTCTCCGGCGCCGTGCCGGCGATCGACGAGCTGCGCGAGCGGCTCGCCGCGAACGGCATCGGCGCGCGTCGCCTCGCGGTTTCCGCCGCGTTCCACAGCCCGCTGATGCGGGCGGCCGAGGCGCCGATGCGCGACTTCCTGGCGACGCTCGACCTGGCCGCCCCGCGCATCGACGTGTACGCCAACGAGAACGCGGCGGTGTACGGCCGGGAGCCGGCGGCGATCCGGCGCGCGCTCGCCCGGCACCCGGCCGCCCCGGTCATGTTCCAGGACCAGATCGAGGCGATGTACGCGGCCGGCGTGCGGACGTTCGTCGAGGTGGGCCCGGGGGCCGTGCTCGGCGGCCTGATCGGGCGGATCCTCGGCGAGCGGGAGCACCTGGCGGTCAGCCTCGACCGCCGTGGCCGCGACGGCGTGGCCGCGTGCTACGAGGGCCTGGGCCGGCTCGCCGTCCGCGGCGTCGCGATGGACCTGACGAGGCTGCCGACCGGCCCGGACCCAGCGCGCCCGGCGGAACCCCCCCAGTCCCGGATGCCGGTCCGTGTCAACGGGACAGGTTACGTCCCGCCGGCGGCACCCGAGCCTCCCCTGCCGACCACTCCCGTGCCCGAGCCGGCCTGGCCGGCGTCGATGCCACCGACCACACCGATCCCTCTGGAGCCCGTCGCCCCGATGACCGAACCCGAGCGAAGCGCCGACTGGCTGGCCGCGATGCAGGAGATGCAGCGCCAGACCGCCGAGGCGCACATGCACTTCCAGCGCGTTCTGGCCGACTCGCACCAGGCCTTCCTCCAGATGGCCGAGAACACGTTCGCCGCCTTCACCGGACAGCCACCGCGTCCGGCGCCCGGCCCGCCACCAAGCACCTTCGAGCCCCCGCCCTTCGAGCCCCCGCCCTTCGAGCCGCCGCCCTTCGAACCCGCCGTCGTCGAGCCGCCTCCGGTTGCGTCGATGACCGTCCACCGGCCCGCTCCCCCGCCACCCCCGCCACCCCCGCCACCACCGCCTCCACCTGTCGAACAGCTCTCGGCCAAGGAACCGGTGAGCCTTCCGCTGCTGCTCTCCGTGGTCGCCGACAAGACCGGCTATCCGGTGGACATGCTGAACGGGGGCATGGACCTGGAAGCCGACCTCGGCATCGACTCGATCAAGAAGGTGGAGATCTTCGCGGCGGTCCGCGAGCGCGCGGACGGACTCCCGGCGACCGATTCGGACCGGATGGCCCGGCTGTTCCAGGCCCGCACGCTCGACGAGGTCATCCGGGGCATCGACGCCGGCCCCACCAGCCCCGGGCTGCCCCGATTACAGGTCCGGCCGGCCCTCGCGCCGGCCTGCGGACTGGCGCTGGCCGGCCTCAAAGACGGGCCGATCACCGTCGTCGACGGCGGCAGCGGGCTGGCGCCGGCCGTCGTTCAAGAACTTCACACGTACGGCGTCAGCGCGGTCGCCGCGGACGCCCCCGCAAGCGACGCGCATGGCCTGATCCTGCTCGCCGGGATGGCGCCGATCTCGGACGCGGGCCGGGCCGCCTCGGTGAGCCGGCGCGCGTTCCGGGCCGCGCGCACGGTCGCCGCCGGCATGGCCGAGCGCGGCGGTGTCTTCGTGACCGTGCAGGACACCGGCGGCTGCTTCGGCCTGATCGATCCCGATCCGCAGCGCGCCTGGCTGGGCGGGCTCGCGGCGCTCACCCGGACAGCCGCCCGGGAGTGGCCGGCCGTAGCCGCCAAGGCCATCGACTGTCGGCGCGGCGGCCGCGCCCCGGCGGAGGTCGCCGCCGCCATCGTCGCCGAGCTGCTGACCGGCGGCCCGACCCTCGACGTCGGCCTGCGCGCCGACGGCACGCGTTGGACCCTCACCGAGACCGAGACCCCGCCCTCCCCGGTCGACCTGCCGGTCACCGGGGATTCGGTGCTCGTCGTCAGCGGCGGCGCCCGTGGCGTCACCGCCGCCGCGCTGCTCGCGCTGGCCGCGACGGGCCGGCCCCGCATGCTGCTGCTGGGCCGCACTGTCCGCACCGGCGAGCCGGAGCACCCGGCGCCGGCCGGACCAGCCACGTCGCAAGCATCGCCCCTCGACCAGGCCGACGACGAGCCGTCGCTCATCCGTCTGCTGGCCGAGCGCGACCGCGCCGCCACCCCGGCCGAGCTGACCGCCCGCGCTCGCGCCATCCTGGCCGGCCGCGAGGTGCGCGCGACGCTCGCCGGGCTCGAACGCGCCGGGGCGACCGTCCGATACGCGGCCGTCGACGTCGCCGACCGCGCCGCCCTCGACCGCGAGCTGGCCCGGACTCGCCGGGAGTGGGGTCCCGTCACCGGGCTCGTCCACGCGGCCGGCACCCTCGCCGACAAGCGCATCGAGGCCAAGACCGACGACCAGTTCGATCGCGTCTACGCCACCAAGGTCGACGGGCTCGGCGCGCTGCTCGACGCGACCGCCTCCGATCCGCTGGACGTGCTGTGCCTGTTCTCGTCGGTCGCCGCGCGCTACGGCAACCCCGGGCAGTGCGACTACGCGATGGCCAACGAGGTGCTCAACCAGGTGGCCCTGGCCGAGCAGCGCCGGCGGCCGTCCTGCCGGGTCCGCGCGATCGGCTGGGGACCGTGGGAGGCGGGCATGGTCACCGAAGCCCACGCCGCACAGTTCCGGCGGCTCGGCGTCCCGCTCATCCCGGTCGACGCCGGCGCCCGCGCGTTCGTCGCGGAGCTGAGCACCCCCGGTGACGCGACCCAGGTCCTCATCACCGGCGGCGAACCCACCGAGGCCACCGGGCCGCGATTCGCCGCCGAGGCGCGGGTCGACGCGCGCACGCATCCCTTCCTGGCCGACCACGCACCGGCCGGCGTGCCCGTGCTTCCGCTGGCCATGGCGTTGGAGTGGTTCGCCGCCGTCGCGCGGGCACGCCACCCGGGGTGCCCGGCCGCGCTGGCCGACGTTCGTGTCCTGCACCGGATAAAGCTTCCCGAGCTGGCGACCGGCGGCCACCGCTTCACGATCGAGGTCGCTCCGGCCGGCGAGGCTCGGATCGGCAACCACTACCGCGCCCGGCTCGCCGCCCCGGAACGGCCGCGAACGTGGACCGCGCCGACCGGCATGCAACCCTTCACCGGATCGTCGGTCTACGAGTCGGTCGCGCTGTTCCACGGCCCCCGATTCCAGGTGCTGCGGCGGGTGCTGGGGCTGTCCCGGCACGGCGCCGAGGCAGAGGTGGCCGGCTTGCGGGCGGCCGGCTGGCCCGACACTCCCGGGCAGACGGACGCTGCCTGGCAGACGGACCCGGCGGCGGTCGACGGCGCCCTGCAGGCCGCGGTGCTGTGGGCGCGGCACGCCACCGGCGACGCGACCCTGCCGATGGGCGCCGACGCGGTGCGCGTCCACCGCCCGGGACCGGCGCCCTCGACGCTGCGCTGCCTGGTGCGCGCCGCGGCCGTCGCCACCGACCAGGCCCGCTGCGACATCGCGTTGGTCGACGAGGACGGCGAGGTCCGCACCGAACTGCTCGGCGTCACCCTCGTCCGGCGCCCCGACATCGCGCCGGCGGGCCGGGCGTGACCGGTCGCGCCGAGCCCTGGTTCGAGCCGATCGCGATCGTCGGCCGCGGCTGCGTGCTGCCCGGCGCGCTGAGCCCCGAGCAGTTCTGGGACACCATCGCGTCCGGCCGCGTCGCGCTCGATGCGGTGCGGCCGGAGGACTGGCGTCTGCCGCCCTCCGCGGATCTCGCCGGCGCGACGGCCGGTCTGGTCCGGGGCTTCGCCGAGGTCTTCGATCCCGAGGGGTTCGCCGTCGAGGCCGGAGAGATCGACGCGTACGACCCGGCGCTGCAGTGGGTGCTGCACGCCGGCCGGGCCGCCCTGCGCGAGGCCGGTGACCGCGCCTGCCCGGCGCGCACCGGGCTGGTGCTCGGCAACCTGGGGTATCCCAGCCGGCACCTGGCCGCGTACGCCGAACGGGTCTGGCGGGACGGCCACGCCGGCGGGCTCGACCCGCGCGACCGCTTCTGCTCCGGGCTGTGGGCGCACCTGGCCGCGAGCGCCCTCAGGCTGACCGGCGGGTCGCTCGCCCTCGACGCCGCCTGCGCCTCGGCCCTCTACGCCATCAAGATCGCCTGCGACCGGCTGCACGACGGCACGGCCGACCTGATGCTGGCCGGCGCGGTGAGCGGCTGCGACGGCCTGATCATCGACGCCGGCTTCGCGGCCCTGGGCGCGCTGAGCCCGTCGGGCCGCAGCCGGCCGTTCCACCGCGCCGCCGACGGGCTGATTCCCGCCGAGGGCGCGGGCCTGCTCGCGCTCATGCGCCTGCCCGACGCGATGGCCGCGAAGGTTCCGGTCCTCGGCGTCGTACGCGGCATCGGTTTGTCGAACGACGGCCGGACCGGCGGGCTCCTCGGCCCCGCGGAAGAGGGCCAGATCCGGGCCATGCGCACGGCTTACCGGCTGGCCGGGTTCGGCCCGGAGACCGTGGAACTGCTGGAGTGCCACGCCACCGGCACACCGATCGGCGACGCGGTCGAGGCCCGGTCGACCGCCCGATATTTCGGTGACCGCCCGGAGCCGCTGCCGATCGGCTCGGCGAAGGCCAACGTCGGCCACCTGCTGACCGCCTCGGGCGCGGCCGGGCTGCTGAAGCTGCTCGCCGCCATCGACCACGGCACCTTACCGGCCACGGCCGGCCCCACCGACCCCATCGACCAGCTGCGCGACGGCCCGTTGCGCCTGCTGCAGGCGAACGAGCCGTGGTCGGGCCCACGGCGACGCGCCGCGATCAGCGCCTTCGGTTTCGGCGGCAACAACGCCCACCTGATCGTCGAGGCCTTCGACGGCCCGCACACACCCGGCGTCGCGGTGCCCGCCCTCCCTTCCCCACCTCCGCCCGCGGCGCCGTCGCCACCCGCGGCACCGGCACCGGCACCGGCACCGGCACCGGCACCGGCCGAGATTGTCATCGTCGCGATCGGGGCTCGCGTCGGCGACGTGGGCGCCGACGGGCTTCGGGACGCCGTGCTCAGCGGCCGGGCGCCCGGGGCGGCGCCGGACACCGTCGAGGCTGCGCTCGACGGGCTGCGGTATCCGCCCCGCGACCTCGGGGAGGCGCTGGGACAGCAGGTCCTCGCGCTGGAGGCCGCCCGCGAAGCCGTCCGCGGGATCCGGCTTCCGGCCGAGCGCACGGCCGTCCTCATGGGCATGGGCTGCGACCCCGAAATCGCTCGCGCCCACGCCCGCCGGCGCCTCGAGGCCGCGGCCGGAACCGGTGGCAGGATCACCGGCGCGGCCGATCGCGCGGGCGGCGATGAGGTCGGGCCGCCGCTCACGGCCGCTCGGGTGCTGGGTGCCATGGCGAACATCGTGGCCAACCGGATCGGCGGCCAGCTCGGGCTCTCCGGGCCGGGCTTCGCCGTCAGCGCCGAGGAGGCCTCCGGCACCGCGGCGCTGGAGCTGGCGACCCGAGCGCTGCGCGCCGGAGACGTCGACGCCGTCATCGTCGGGGCGGTGGATCTGTCCGACGAGCCGGTGCACCGCGCCGCCCTCGCCCAGCTCGGCCTGACCGGCGAGCCGGCCGACGCGGCCGTCGTGCTCGTGCTCAAACGCCGCGACGACGCGCGGCGTGACGGCGACGAGATCATCGCCATCGTCGATGGCGAGAGGCCGGCCGGGGCCGCGCGCGGGGACCGGGACGACCGCCTCTTCGGCACTCCGCACGCCGCGGCGGGGCTGCTCGACGTGGCGGTCACGGCCATCGCGCTGCGGCACCGGGCCCGGCCGCGTGCGGGGCAGCCCGCCCGGCCGCACCTCGGCGCGACGACGGCCGAGGTGGTCACGCCCGTGCTCGGGGCTCCGCCGGCCCGGGTCCGGCTGCGCGCCGCCGGTGCCGCGCCGTGGCGGCCGGGTCCATTGCCGCGGCTGCACGTCTACTCGGGGGCGGACCGGTCGGACGTGATCGCGGCCGCCTCGTCCGGCGTGGAGAGCGACACCGGCCCGGCCCGCCTGGCCGTCCTCGCCCGCGACCCCGCCGAGCTGGCCGGGCGGATCGAGGGCGCGCGCGCCTGGCTCGCGGGCGAGGCGTTGCGCCCGGCCGGCGTCGCCTTCCGGGAGACGCCGATCGGGGGCGAGACGGCCTTCGTCTATCCGCAGAGCACGTCCTTCTATCCGGGGATGGGCGCCGACCTCGCCGTCCCCTTCGCCCCGCTGGTCGCCGACCCGGACGCCGCGCTGGTGTCCTGGCTCTACGAGGACGAAACCTACGGGGACGAAGCCGACGGGGACGAAACCTACGGAGACGAAACCTACGAGGGCGGCACCGAACCCGAGCCGCTCGACCAGATCCTGGCGACCGGCTTCCTTTCCGGCCTGCACACGCGGATCTCGCGCGAGGTGCTGGGCATCGAGCCGCACGCGGCGCTCGGGTACTCCTCGGGGGAATCGGCGGCGCTCGTCGCGCTGGGGGCCTGGACCGACGCGCCGGCGATGGCCGCCGAGGCGCGGGCCGACGGGGTGTTCGCCCACGACCTGAGCGGCGAGCTGCGCGCGGTTCGCCGCTTCTGGGCACGCCACGGCGTCGCGGGCGAGCGGTGGGCCGGCTACCTCCTGGCGGCGGACCCGGAGCGGGTGCGCGCGATGGTCGAGGGCGAACGCGCGGTACACCTGGCGGCCGTGTGCGCACCCGGCGCCTGCGTGGTGGCCGGGGAGGAACGGGCCTGCACGGCCTTCGCCGAACGCTTCGACCCGGGCGCCCGCATCCGGCTCCAGCTGCTGGCGGCGCACGTTCCCGAGGTGGCCGAGGTGCGCGACCGCTGGCACGCGCTGCACCGGCGGCCCACGACGAGCGTGCCGGGCATCCGGTTCTACCGCGGGGCGACCGGCGACTGGTATCACCCGGCTGAGGAGTCGGCCGCCGACGCGATCACCGAGCAGATGATGGCGCCGGTGAACTTCCCCCACCTGATCGAGCGGGCCTGGCGGGACGGCGTCCGGGTCTTCGTCGAGCAGGGGCCGGCCGCGCAGTGCACGGGCTGGATCCGCCGCATCCTGGGCGACCGGGAGCACCTCGCGGTGGCGCTGGACGCCGTGCCCGGTCGGGGCCTGTGGTCGGTGTCGGCGGCCGTCGCGGAGCTGGCCGCCGCCGGGGTTCCGGTGCGGCACGACGGGCTCGAGAGGTATTTCGCGACGTCGCCCGTCCCCCGGCCCGCGACGATCGCCTTGCCCAAGCGGCTCCCCGAACCGCTCCTGGCGCCGGCGGAGTTCACGGTGATGGAGCCCGCCCCGGAGCTCGAGCCGATGCCTCCGCTGCGGCCGTCGGATCCGGCCACGACGGCTGCTTTGGGCTGGCGCGCTTCCATCACGGCCGCCCATCGCCAATACCTGGAGATCCAGGCCGCCGCGCACGCTCGTTTCCTGAGCGGCCGGGCGGCAGCCGCCGCGATGCCGGCCCACATCGCGCTCCCGGCGCCCGCACCAGCCAGGCCGGCATTCCCCGGGCCCAGCTTCGACCGCGCGCAACTGGAACACCTCGCGTCCGGGCGAATCTCCGACCTGTTCGGGCCGGCGTTCGCCGCGCAGGACGACGATGTGCGGCAGACCCGGATGCCGGGCCCGCCACTCCTGCTCGCCGATCGCGTCCTCGGCATCGACGCCGAGCCGGGCCGGCTGGGCCGGGGCGTCATCTGGACCGAGACCGACGTGCGCCCCGACTCCTGGTACCTCGACCCGGCCGGCCGCATGCCCGCCGGCCTGGTCGTCGAGGCCGGGCAGGCCGACCTGCTGCTGATCAGCTGGCTCGGCGCCGACCTGGGCAACCGGGGCGAGCGGGTCTACCGCCTGCTCGGCAGCGACGTGACGTTCCACGGCTCGCCGCCCGGTCCCGGCCGGCGGCTCCGCTTCGAGATCCGGGTCGTCCGGCATGTCACGCACGGCCCGGTCCGGCTCTTCTTCTTCGAGTACGACTGCCACGTGGGCGACGCGCTGCTGCTGACCGTCCGCAACGGACAAGCCGGCTTCTTCACCGACGAGGAGCTGGGCTGCTCCGGCGGGGTGCTCTGGGACGCCCCCACCGGCGGAGCTCACGAAGGCGTACCGGAAAAACCGCCTGTTGCCTTTGACCTCGATGCCCTGTCAGCGTTCGCCGACGGCCGGCCCGATGAATGTTTCGGGCCCGAATGGGCGGCGACCCGGGCGCATGTGCGCACCCCGCGCCTCGGATCGGGGCGGCTGCGCCTGCTCGACGAGGTATCCGCCTTCGACCCGGGGCGTGGTTATCTGCGGGCCGAGACGACCGTCCGCCCGGACGACTGGTTCTTCGACGGCCACTTCCACAACGACCCCTGCATGCCCGGCACCCTCATGTCGGAGGCGTGCTTCCAGGCCGTCTCGTTCTATCTGGCCGCTTGTGGCCACACGATCGCACGCGACGGGTGGCGGTTCGAGCCGGTGCCGGGACGCACCGCGCGCATGCGTTGCCGGGGGCAGGTCACCCCCAAGAGCCACAAGCTGACGTACGAGGTGTTCGTCACCGAGATCTCGGACGGCCCGTTCCCGACCGCCGTCGCGGACGTGCTGGTCAATGTGGACGGTCTGAAGGCGTTGCACGTCGCCGGTTGCGCGGTGCGGCTGGTCCCGGACTGGCCGCTCGACCACTGGCGGCATCTCGGGCCGCCGGCGGTGCAGCGGACCGCCCGGCCCGAGCCGCTCCCGGCGCTCGGCGGGCTCGCCGGGCATCGCGATCCGGGGCCGGTCGCCCGGATCGGCGACCTCCCGCTGGGCTATGCCTCGCTGCTCGCCTGCGCGTGGGGCCGGCCGACGGACGGGCTCGGGCCGATGGCCGAGGCGTTCACCGGCGGGCGCCGCGGACCGCGGCTGCCGGGGCCGCCGTACCACTTCATGAGCCGGGTGGTCGCGGTCGAGGGACCGTATCAGGGCATGGCGGTCGGCAGCGCGGTCGTCGCGGAGTACGACGTGCCCGCCGAGGCCTGGTACTTCGCCGGCCGTACCATGCCGGTGGCGGCCCTGATGGAGGTCGCCCTGCAGCCCTGCGGGTGGCTCGGCTGCTACGTCGGCAGCCCGGTGCAGATCGACGCCGAGCTGCTGTTCCGCAACCTCGACGGCGACCTGCGGATCCGGCGCGAGGTGCGGCCGGGCGCCCGGGTCGTGCGCACCCGCGCCGAGCTCACGGCCGTGTCCCGGGCGGCCGGGATGATCATTGAGACGTTCCGGATCGAGTGCCACGCCGACGGCGCGCCGCTGCTGGCCGGCACCGCCGTGTTCGGGTACTTCCGGACCACGGCGTTCGCGCAGCAGCCCGGCCTGCCGCCGGACCCGGCCGAGCGCGCGCGCCTGATCGAGCCGTGCGCGAACCCGACGGAGCTGCGCCCCTCCGCCGGTCCGATGCTCACCATGCTGGACCGGATCACCGGGTACTGGCCCGAGGGCGGGGCGGCCGGGCTCGGGCGGCTGCGCGCCGAGACGGACGTCGACGCCGGCGCCTGGTTCTTCAAGGCCCACTTCTTCCAGGACCCGGTCATGCCCGGCTCGCTGGGCGTCGAGGCGCTGTGCCAGCTGCTCCAGTGGTACCTGACCGACCGGGGCATCGGGGCGGATCTGCCCGGCGCGCGCTTCGAGCCGGTCGCGCTGGACGAGCCGCTGCGGTGGACGTACCGCGGCCAGATCGTGCCCACCGACCGCCTGATCACCGTCGAGCTGGAGATCCTGGAGATCCGCGACCGGGCGGCGTTCGCCCGGGGCTGGCTGTGGATCGACGGCCGCCGGATCTACCGCGTGGACCGGCTCGGCGCCCGGGTGGTCGCCGGGGACCCGGCGCCGCCCGGGCGCCGGGTCCCGCGGCCGTCACTCGGTACGTAGCGCCACCGCCGTCCGGGTCCGGGCCGCCCACCCCGCCGGGAGCAGCGCGCCGCCGGCCGCGAGGACCAGCCCGGCCAGCGCGAGGACGGCGAGCAGGACCGGGGCGTACACGTCGATGGTGCTCTGCGGCAGCCGGATGCCGGCGCCGTGCGCCATGGCGGGCACGGCCCAATGGTGCAGGAGGTATCCCGCCGGGACGCCGGCGGCGCCCCCGAGCAGGCCGGGGATGGCGACCGAGGCGATGACCATCGCCGCCGTCTGCTTCGGCGTCATGCCCACCGATTTGTGTACGCCGATGTCGTGCACCCGATCGCGCCACTCGAGCACGACCGCGTTGAGCACGCCGAGCGCGGCCACCGACACCAGCAGCGCGGTCAGCAGCGCGGTCAGCGAGTCGAGCACGATCAGCGTCCCGTCCGGGCCCTCGGCGCGGGTCGCCTCGGCGTGGACGTTCGCGCCCCGCAGCGCCGCGAGGTAGGCGGCCCGGTCGGTGCCGGGCTTGAGCTTGACGTACCACTCGAGGATCGGCTCGACATCTTCAACGCCGGCGATGTCGGTGTAGAGGTGGTTGTTGGCGCTGCCGTCGAACACCTCGCCGACCAGGGTGAGCGGCCCGTGCCCGGCCCCGGTCACGGTGTCGCCGATGTGCTTGCCGGTGGCGGTGAGGAAGCCGGTGTTGACGACCGCCTCGCCGGGTGCGGTGTACCAGCGGCCGTCGAGCATCTCGTATCCGGCCCACCGCATGTCGCCGCTCGTGACGGTGCCGCGGGCGGGCTCGCGCAGCCCGTCGACGACGATGTCGGCCGGCCCTCGGCCGTAGAACTGCCCAGTTCCCGGCGCGGCGGCGATGGCGGCCCGCGGATCGGCGCGGCTCTCCCGGTCGGGCAGGACCAGCACGTCGGCGGAGGTCTCAGGTTTCTGGTCGGCGGCCTGGACGTGGCGCAGCGAGGTGGCCAGGCCGATGGCGAACGTCGCCGCCGCCGTGCCGAGCCCGATCGTGAGCAGCATGACCAGCAGCCGGGCCGGCCGGGTGAACGGCTGGGCCAGCCCGAGGCTGAGCGGGCGCGGCAGCCGGCTGCGAGCGGCGAACCGGGCGGCGACGCGGCCGCGGCGGCTGTGCGGGGCACGGCCGACGGCGAGCGCGTCGACCGTGCGCAGCCGGGCGGCCCGCCACGCGGCCGGGGCCGCGGTCGCGCAGATGACCAGCACCGCGCCGGCGACCGCGGCGACGTCCACCCAGGGGGTGACCGACATCGGGACGGTGCCGAACAGGTCGGCGACGTCGGCGGTCAGCGGCACCGCGAGGAGGTCGCCGGCCACGATGCCGAGGACCGCCCCGATCATTCCGGGGATCAGGGCCTGCACCAGGCACGCGCGCACCACCTGGGACGGGGTCAGCCCGAGCGCCTTCATGACGCCGATCCGGCGGGTGGCCGAGGCGACCGTGCCGGCGGTGACGTTGCCGATGACGAGGGCGGCGAGGGCGAGGCCGATCAGCCCGAACGCGCTCAGCAGCGGCACGTACAGCTGGGTGCGGTGCGCGGCGTCGTTGCGGACCTCCAGCCAGGACTGCGTCTGGACGCCCGCACCCAGCGCGGTCCGGTGCGCGGTCATCGCGGCCTCGGTGCCGGCGTCGGCGTACCGGTAGAGCATCTGCCAGCCGGTCTGGCCGAGCGCGACGGCCTCGTCGGGCGTCACCCAGCCCTGCGCCGTCTGGCTGAGCGACCGGGCCTCGCCGACGACCGTCAGCGTGGACCCGTTCGCGAGCTGCAGGGTGGTTCCGGTGGGGATCCGCAGGCTGGTGCGGGCCACCACGACCTCGCCGGTCGTGCGCGCCCAGCGCCCGGCCAGCAGGGTGACCTTGTCGATCGGGTCGCCGCTCGGGTCGGCCCGCCCGACGACCTTCAGCGGTGGCGTGGGCGGGAACTGCGGGTCCTCCTTCACCACGGCGGTGGCGACCGGGAAGGGACCGATCGCCCGATCGCCCTGTGACGCGGTGGCCGCGGCCTGCGCCCTGGTCGTCTTGTCGGCGTCGAAGAACGCGGTCAGGTGAGCGCCGTTCTGCCGGGCGAAGGCGTTGGCGAACGGCGCCGAGGACGCGGCCAGCAACAGGCCGGCGAGAACGGTGGCGGTCACCGCCATCGCCGTCGCCGCGATGATCACGACGGTGGAGACGCGGCGGCGCCGCGCCCCGCGGATGACGGTCCGGATGGCGCTCACGCGGTCACCTGACCGTCGACGAGGCGTACGGTGCGGGTGGCGACCGCGGCGGCGAGGGTCTCGTCGTGGGTGACCAGGACGATGGTCTGGCCATCGGCGTGCAGGTCGGCCAGCAGCTTGCGCACCTCCGCGCCGGACGCGGTGTCGAGCGCGCCGGTCGGCTCGTCCGCGAGCAGCAGCGACGGCCGGTTCATCAGCGCCCGCGCGACCGCGACGCGCTGCCGCTCCCCGCCGGAGAGCCGGCCCGGGTAGGCGCCGGCGTGCCGGTCGATGCCGAGCGTCTCGAGAAGCTCGCGGGCGCGCTGCCGCGACCGGGCCGCGGGCCGGCCGGCGATCTGGGCCGGCAGCAGCACGTTGTCGGCGACGGTCAGATCGTCGAGCAGGTTGAAGAACTGGAAGACCAGGCCGATGGAGGCGCGGCGGTACCGGGCGGCGGCGGCCTCGCCCAGCCGGTCCACCCGGGTGCCGGCGACGGTGACGGTGCCCTCGGTCGGACGGTCGAGGGCGGCGATCAAGTTGAGCAGGGTCGACTTGCCGCTGCCGGACGGGCCGAGCAGCGCGAGGCATTCCCCCTCGTCGACGTGCAGGCTCAGATGGTCGAGGGCGGCCTGGTCGCCCTCGTAGCGGCGGCTCACATCTACGACGTCAATCATGGTCCGGGACGTTAGGGACACCCGGGCGCCGCGGTCGTCGGCCGGGAGAGCGCATTCGCGGGACCGGGTCATCCTTGCGGCGTAGTCGGGAGATGGATGCGCCCGGTCCGGCGGCCCGGCCACAATGGGCCGGTGACCGAGGATCCACCGCCGGTGCGACGGCGCTTGACGCAACTCGTGCGGGCGCTGCGCCGGGCCGGGCCGCAACCGCGGATGACCCGCCGCAACTGGGTCTTCGACGGGCTGCTCGTCGCGGTGTTCATCGTGGTCGTGCTCAGCGGCACCGACATCACCAGCCACCTGTTCGAGACCACCAGCGACGCGGCGATGGTGGGTCCCCCGCACGGTCTGCCCCCGCCCCCGCCCCCGGACCTCCCGGAGTTCCCGGACTTCCCGGGCCGGCCCGGCGTGCCCGTGCCGCCTCTCGGCACGGACGCGTTCCCGCTGAACAATCCCCAGGGTCCGGGCTGGATCGCGGTGGCCGCGATCCTGCCGCTGCTGGTGCGCCGCCGCTACCCGCTGGCCACCCTCATGGTCATCCTCGGGATCACGGTGCTGTCGCTGCACGGCGAGTCCCCGGGCACCGACATCCTGCGGGTCTCGTTCTACGCCTGCGTGATCGCCGGGTACACCGCCGCCGCGTACAGCCCGTACCGCGTCTGGGCCCTCGCGACCCTGCCGGTCGCCGCCCTGCTCTACAGCTCGTTCCACGACCTGGCGGTGCCGATCGTCCCGGTCGGCACGGTGCCCTTCCTGGTGCTGCTGCCCATCGGGCTGGCGGTCAACGGCATGCGCACGTGGCGGCAGCGCGCCGACCGGCTCCGCCAGGAACGGGCCGACGCGCTGCGCGACGCCGCACGCCAGGAACGCGCCCGCATCGCCCGCGAGCTGCATGACATCGTCACCCACAACGTCTCGATGATGGTCATCCAGGCCGGCGCCGCCCGCAAGGTGCTCGACAGCGCGCCCGAGGCCGCCCGCGACTCCCTGCTCGCGGTCGAGGAGGGCGGCCGCGCCGCCCTCGGCGAGTTGCGCGGCGTGATGGGCCTGCTGGCCGCAGCGGACGACGAGGACACCCTCACCCCGCAGCCCGGCCTGGCCCAGCTGCCCCCGCTGATCGACCGGGTCCGCGACGCCGGCGTCGACGTCACCGTCACCACCAGCGGCGACCGGTACCCGCTGCCCGCCGGCCTGGAGCTCGCCGCCTACCGCGTCGTGCAGGAGGCCCTCACCAACACCGTGAAGCACGCCTCGGGCGCCCGGGCCACGGTCGACGTCACGTACGCGCCGGACGGGCTGCGGATCACCGTCACCGACACCGGCGGCCGGCCGACCCCGGAATCGGCCACCTCCACCGGCCGCGGCCTGGCCGGGCTGCGCGAGCGGCTCGCCGTCTACGGCGGGACGCTGCAGGCCGCCACCCGGCTGACCGGCGGCTACCGGGTGCAGGCCCAGCTGCCGCTGGAGACCCGATGACCGAGCCGTTGCGGGTCGTGATCGCCGACGACCAGGCGCTCGTGCGCGCCGGCTTCCGGATGATCCTCACCGCGGACGGCATCGACGTGGTCGCCGAGGCCGCGACCGGCGCCGAAGCGGTCGAGGCGGTCCGGCAGGCCGGCCCCGACGTGGTGCTCATGGACATCCGCATGCCGACCATGGACGGCATCGAGGCGACCCGCCGCATCCTGGCCGGCCCGAACCCGCCGCGCGTCATCATGCTGACCACGTTCGACCTGGACAACTACGTCTACGCGGCGCTCGGCCTGGGCGCCAGCGGCTTCCTGCTCAAGGACGTCACCCCCGAGTACCTGGTCGCCGCGGTGCGCATCGTCCGCGACGGCGACGCCCTGCTCGCGCCGAGCATCACCCGCCGCCTGATCGAGCGCTTCGCCACGCCCGAGCCCCGCGAGACGCCCCCGCACCGCGACCTGGCCGCGCTGACCCCCCGCGAACGCGAGGTGCTGACCCTGGTCGCGCAGGGCCTGAGCAACGTCGAGATCGCCGGCCGGCTCTTCCTCTCCGAGGCGACGGTGAAGACGCACGTGGCCCGCATCCTGGCCAAGCTCGGCCTCCGCGACCGGGTCCAGGCCGTGGTCGTCGCGTACGAGACCCGCCTGGTCACGCCGTCCTGAGCGAGGCCCGGCGCACCGCGGCGACACGGGCGATCGATTGACAGCCTTCGTTAGCGTGGCCGGAACGGGGGTGTCTCATGTCTGATCAACTGAGCGTGCGGCAGACCGAGCTGGTCACGCACGCGAGCCATGTCGAGGCGGTCGCCGGCCGGGTGGCGACCGCGGCCGGGGCCGGACGCGCGGTGCGGGCCGACAACGGCGCGTACGGGCAGCTCTGCGTGATGGTCCCGGTGATGCTGAACGCGCTGCACGACATCCTGGTCGACGGCCTGGACGAGTGCGCCGAGTCGCTGCGGGACACCGGGGCCAAGCTGCGCACCACCGCCGCCGAGTACGAGGCCTCGGACTCGTTCAGCGCCGACGCGATCAGGGGCGCCGGATGACCACCAACCCACTGGTCTCCGGCCCGATCGAGCAGCCGAAGTCGGCCTGGGCCGGGGTCTGGCTCGCCGAGGACATCGAGCTCATCGCGCACGGGGTGCAGAACAAGAGCTGGGTGGACGGGACACTGGGCGTGGTCGGCGCCGGCCTGGACGCGCTGGCCCTGGTGTCCGACCCGGTCGGCGCGCTGCTGCAGTACGGCATCGCGTGGCTGATCGAGCACGTCAAGCCGCTCTCCGAGGCCCTCGACTGGCTCGCCGGCGACCCGGGCGCGATCGCCGGCCACGCGCAGACGTGGCGCAACGTGGCGCAGAGCGTCCGGGCCGACTCCGACGAGTTTCGCCCGGGCGGTGCGATTCGACCTGACCGAATGGCAGGGCGCCGCCTCGGACGCGTACCGGACCTGGGCCGGCCAGCGCGACCAGTCGCTGCAGGCGCTGGCCAAGGCGTCCGACACGATGGCGCTCATCACCGAGGGCGCCGGGCTGCTGATCGCCACCGTGCGGATGATGGTGCGCGACGCGGTCGCCACCGTGGTCTCGCGGCTGATCGTGTACGCGGGCGAGTTGCTCGCCTCGCTGGGCACGGCCACGCCGCTGGTGGTCGAGCAGGTGTCCACGCTGTGTGCCTCGTGGGCCGCCAAGATCTCCCGCTGGCTCAAGGAACTGATCTCCAGCCTGCGCAACCTCGGCACGCTGGTGCGCCGGCTCGGCGAGATCGTCCAGGAGCTGATCGCCCGGCTGCGCGGGTCGCGCGGGCTGGAGCGGGGGCTCTTCCGCGAGGGCGACGGCATCGTCCGCAACGGCAAGAAGATCCTGATGAGCCGCGACAACGTGCTGGCGCTGGCCAAGAAGTACGGCATCGACCTGGAGGGCGTGAACTTCAGCATCGACAAGTTCCGGCGCGGCGGCGGCCCGGGCAAGGAGTTCTACGGTGTGACGATGCCCGACGGGGAGATCAAGCTGGCGCGGGACGCGTTCATGGACGAGGAGCAGCTCGCCCGCACGCTGGCGCACGAGCGGTTCCACCTCGACGAGCTGCGCAACGGCCTGCCGTTCCCGTGGACGGAGGAGGCCCGCAAGGCTTACGAGGCGCGGGCGTACGCCTATGAGGAACGCTGGTGGCAGGAACACAAGCACCTGCTCGAGGGGGAATGACAGCGAGATGCCAGAGATGACGGAGGCAGAGCGTCGCTGGGAGTCCTGGTATCAGGCCTTCCTCAAGGTGTTCGAGGCCTTCCCCCACCCGGTCGAGGTGCCCTGCCCGGAGGGGGACGGCGGCCACGTCCGGCTCACCTTCTACGGGTACGCCGGCAGCCGCACCGGGTCGGTCACGGCGTGGTGCGACCGGTGCCATCACGGCATCTGGCTGGGCCGGGTCGGCCTTCCGGCGGGAGCCGAGGTGCATCCGTTCGACGGCAAGCCCGAGGGACAGCCCGAGATCGAGCTGATCCCGGACGCCTGGTACACCCCGGACAGCGACGGCCAGGGCCGCTAGGACTCAGCCGGGCGGTTCCAGCGGGCGCCCAGCTCGGCCTGGGTCGGCGCGGCACCGGGCAGCGGGCCGTACCCGGCCGCGTCGGATCGCAGGCCGGCGAGGTGCACGTCGAGGTAACGCCGGCGCAGCTCGCGGATCCGCTCGGGATCGCCGAGGCGGATGCCGGCCAGTTGCTCGTAGAGCATCGGCAGGTCGGTGCTCTCGAGGTCGCCACGGACGACGCCGGCCCGCTGGGCGCGGTGGAGGATCTCGCTCTCCAGGGCGCCGGCCCGCACGGCCAGCTCGCGGTGCTCCGGCGTGGGCGGGAACCGGCCGGCGAGATGAACGGTGAGCGAATGGACGTCGGCGTCGACGACGCCGCGCAGGAACTCGACGAACGCCTCCCACGGGCCGGCCACCTCGCGGGCCGCCTCGGCGATCGCGACGAACCGGCGCAGCCCGTCCCGGCAGAGCGTCGCCAGCAGGGCCTCCTTGCTGGGATAGCGCCGGTAGAGCGCGCTGATGCCGACGCCCGCCACCCGCGCGACCTCGCCGATGGGCGCATCCGGCTCGGCGATGAAGACGGCGCGCGCGGCGGCGAGGATCGCGTCGTCGTTGCGGGCGGCCTGGGCCCGTCGGCCGCTGAGCGTGTTCCCGGTCATGGACCTAGGCTAGCACTTGACCGGAACGGAACGTTCCGCTACTGTATGGACTTAGCGGAACGGTTCGTTCCGTTCCGATCCCGAAGGAGAGAGACCATGAGCGCGACCTCCACCTGGACGATCCTCGACCTCGCACACTCGGCCCTGCGCGACACGACCGCCGCGCTGACCGCCGCCGACCTCGGCCGGGCCACCCCCTGCACCGAGTGGAACGTCACCCAGGTCCTGCAGCACGCGGCGGGCGACCAGCTCGCGTACGTCGCGGCGATCACCGGCCAGGGCGGTCCCACGGACAATCCGTTCGCCCCGTCGGGCGTCCTGGCCGGCGCCCCGGCCGAGCTGGTCGAGCCCACCCTGGCCGCGTCCGCCGCCGCCTTCGCCACGGTCGACCCGACCGGCACGGCGCCGACCCCGCTGCCGCACGGGCCGCTGCCCGCCGCCACGGCGGCCGGCGCCGCCGCCCTCGACGCCGCCGTCCACGCCTGGGACATCGCGGTCGCCGCCGGACAGCCGTCGCCGCTCGGCGACGACCTCGCCGCCCAGCTGATGCCGGTGGCCCGCGCGATCGTCGAGCCGCTGCGCCAGTACGGCGCCTACGCCGCCGCGCTGGCGCCCGGCGATAACGACGGCGCCGCCGCCGAGCTGCTGCGCTACCTCGGCCGCGACCCGCACTGGACGCCGGCCGCCTGACCGCGAACCCCGACCGGCAACGGACCCGGCCCGGGCGCATCGGGCCGGCCGACCGGAGAAATCAGGGCCGAATCGGGGTGATCATGGATGGCTCTCGGGATGGCCGCGCGCCGACGCTGATCGCCATGACAATCCGGTTCAGCGTCGTCGTCCCGTGCTACAACGAGGCGTCCTACATCTCCGACGCGATCGTCTCCCTGCAGAATCAGGACTTCCCCGGCCCGTACGAGATAGTCGTGGTCGACAACAACTGCACCGACGACACCGCCCGGATCGCCCGGCAGCTCGGCGTCCGGGTGATCGCCGAGCCGGCGCCGGGGGTCTGCAACGCCCGCCAGGCCGGCACCGCGGCGAGCGCCGGCGAGATCGTCGTCTCGGCCGACGCCGACACCACGTACGCCAAGGATTGGCTCTCGAGGATCGACCGCTCCTTCCGGGAGTCCGCCGACGTCGTCGCGGTGGTCGGGCCGTGCCGGTACCACGACGGGCCGCGGTGGGGCCGCGTCTTCGCCCGTACGCTGTTCGGCGCGGTGCACGCGATCTACCGCGTTACCGGCCGCACCTGGTACGTCTCGGCCACCAACATCGCCTTCCGCCGGGACCGCTGGACCGGGTACGACACCAGCCTCACCCAGGGCGGCGACGAGCTGGACCTGCTGCGCCGGATGCGCCGGGCGGGACGGGTGGTCTACGACCACGCCAATCCGACCTCCACCTCGGGCCGGCGGTTCAACCGGGGCTTCTTCTACAACGTCGTGGTCTGCCTGTTCATCTACTACCTGTCGGCGTACCTGCTGAACCGGGTCACCGGACGGCGGCTGATCGGCTCGGCCCCGGTCTTCCGCGACAGCCGCCCGCGGCCCACGCACCGGTTCCGGCTGGTCGCGGCGGCCCTGGTCGCCGCGGTGGCGCTGGTCGGGTTCCAGCAGCCGCGGGCCTTCCTCGCCGAGAAGGCGGACACCGCGGCCGAGTACGTGCACCAGCACACGGTCCCGGCGGGCGTCCAGTGGTAGCGCTGTGGCTCGTCGTGCCGGCCCTCGCCGCGCTGGCGTACGCGCTCTTCATGCTCCCGCAGTCGCAACTCTTCGGCCGCTACCCCTACCGCGCCACGCCCGAGGACCGCGTCGTCGCGCTGACGTTCGACGACGGGCCCAATGAGCCGTACACGTCAGAGATTTTGAATGTTCTTTCCCGGCGCGGCGTCCGGGGCACGTTCTTCCAGGTGGGACGGTGCGTGCAGCGCCATCCGGAGACGACGGCGCGGATCGCGGCCGCGGGGCACGTGATCGGGAACCATTCGCTGACCCACCGGTTCGGCACCTACCTGCGGCCCGGCGCCTTCCGCCGCGAGGTCCGCCAGACCCAGCAGGTGCTGCGCGAGCGGCTGGGCCGCACCCCGGCCCTGGCCCGCACGCCCTGGTTGTGGCGCCAGCCGGCCCTGCTGCGCATGCTGCGGCGGGAAGGTCTCGAGCCGGTGGCCGGCGTCTTCGGCCACCCCCTGGAGGTCTTCCACCGGGACGGCGCCGCGATGGCCGGCCGCGCGATCGCCCGGACGAGACCGGGCACGATCCTGATCTTCCACGACGGCTTCGACGGCCGGACCGGCGACCGCTCCCAAACGGTGAAGGCGGTCGAGCTCACGGTCGACGGCCTGCGGGAGCGCGGGTACCGCTTCGTCACGGTCGACGAGCTGCTCGGGATTCCGGCCTATCGGGAGGCGACCTGATTCCGCTCAGGTCCGGCGGCGGTCGTACTGGCCGCGGTCGCGGTCGCGTTGCGCGCCGCCGACGCGCCATCGAAGCCGCCCGCCGGCCGCCGCTGGGTCGCCGCGCATCCCGGGGACGAACGCGCGCCCCCCATCCGGAACGCCATCAGCAGTCAGCCCATAGCGCAGATCGCCACCCGGCTCGGGCTGCTCAACGCGGCCACCCGGATCCTGGCCGAGCGGGCCCCGGGCGCCTGGACCTACATCGACGCCGGCCATGCCGACTGGACCGGTCCCGCGACGATGGCCAAGCGGCTGCGGGCGGCCGGCGTGGCCCGGGTGCGCGGCTTCGCCGTCAACGTCTCCAACTACATCGGCACGTCCCAGTCCCGGCGGTACGCGGAACGGGTGCGGGCCGCGTTGCGCCGGCCCGCCGGGTACGTCATCGACACCAGCCGCAACGGCAACGGCGGCAACGGGAAATGGTGCAACCCCGGCGGTCGCAAGCTGGGCCGGCGCTCGACGGCGGATCCGGCCGCCCTCGAGCTCTGGATCACCAACCCCGGCAACTCGGACGGCAAGTGCGGCATCGCGCCCACCACCGCGGCCGGCGTCTTCAGCCCGGAGCTGGCTCTGCGCCTGATCCACGGAAAGCGGGCCATGGAACGGTCGTGAATCCCGGCGTCGCCGGCTCACACCGGGTCGGGTCGCGCGGCCAGGACGCAGGTGTCGTCGTCGGGGTTGGCGCGGCGCAGCCGGCTGAGGAAGTCCTCCATCGGCCGCGGACCGGTGGCGAGGCTGTCGAGGAGCTCGATCACCCGGCCCAGCCCGGCGTCCACGCCGCCGGATCGGTGTTCGACGAGCCCGTCGGTGTAGAGCACCAGCAGGTCGTCCGGCTCCAGCGTGCAGGTGGCAGTGGCGTAGGTGGCCCGCGGCAGGGCGCCCAGCAGCGGCCCGGCCGGCCGGGGCAGCTCGGCGGTGCTGCCGTCGCGCGCCAGCAGCGGTGCGGGGTGTCCGGCCTGGGCCCAGATCAGGGTCCGCCCGGCGGGCTCGTAGCGGGCGACGACGCCGGTGGCGGCGGGCGCCGCCTCCCCCGGCCCGGTGGTGCAGAGCAGAACGTTGAGGTGCATCAACAGCGTCGCGGGGTCGGAGGTCGTGGTCACCGCGAGCGCGGCGAGGGCGTGACGCAGCTTCGCCATGGTGGCCGCGGCGCACAGGCCGTGCCCGGCGACGTCGCCGACCGCCAGGATGACGGCGCCGTCCGGGCCGGGCGCGGCGTGGTACCAGTCGCCGCCGACCCGGCCGGCCTGTTCGGCCGGCAGATACCGTACGCCGACGCGCAGCCCCGGCAGCTTGATCGGCGCGTCCGGGATCGGGAGCACGATCTGCTGGAGCTGGGTGGCCACCCGGTGCTCGGCGGCCAGGCTCCGCTTGTGCTCGCGCAGCTCCTCCTGGACCTCGGCCAGCTTCGCGCGACTGTTCTCGCGAGCGGTGACGTCCTGGATGATGCCGTAGATCTTGACCGGGTGGCCATCGGCGTCGCGGATCGCGTCGATCACGGCGCGCAACCACTTGACCTTGCCGTTGATGCGGGCACGGGTCGTCACGTCCACGGTTTCGCCGCGGCCGAACGCCTCCGCGGCGTACCGGCGATGTGCCTCGTCCTCGGACAGTCCGAGCGCGTCCGACTCCTCCCGCGGCATCGGGCCGTCCGCCGGGTCCCGCTCGTAGATCCGGTACAGGCCCTCGGACCAGACGGTGGCGTCGGAAACCAGGTCCCACTCGCCCCAGCCGAGCTGCCCGAGCCGCTCGGTCTGGGCGATCCGCTCGGCCAGGGGGCGTGCTCGCCGGGATAGACCCGCGTGCCGGCCCCGTCGGCCGGCGGCGTTCCGGCGCCGATGTGGAAGTCGACGACGTACGGGCCGATGGACGGCAACGGCCGGCGGGTCTCCAGGGTGGCGATCACCGCGGCCGCCACGTCGGCGACCTCGGAGTCGCGCTGCGCCGCGAGCATCCGCAGGTGGGTGTGGGCGTCGTCGACGCAGCAGCCGACCCGCCCGGCCAGCAGGCCGGCCGCGCGCTCGCAGACCAGTTCCGGGCTGAGCCGGGACTGTTCGATCCTCGCGGTGAGCTCCGCCAGGCGTTGTGCGTAGCCGTCGGTGCCGTCCATCGGCGCGCGCCCTGTCAGCCCGGCGGCTTGGCGCCGGCCGTGGCCCTGACCGAAACGGCCTGCATCCATTTCCTCCCAACGCGTGGCTGCGACGGATGCCCGGAAAGCCAGCGTTCAAACTCCTCCGACCGTTCACCATCCGCGGATAGGTTCAAACCGCCACACGGGCGGGTGCGGCTATGTTGATTGCATGCGCCCACCACTACCCCCCTTCACCCGCGAGACCGCGGCCGCGAAGGTGCAGGCCGCCGAGGACGCCTGGAACACTCGCGATCCCGCGCGGGTCGCGCTCGCGTACACCGAGGACTCGGTCTGGCGGAACCGGGACGTCTTCGTCACCGGGCGCGCCGAGATCGAGGCCTTCCTGGCCACGAAGTGGCAGCGCGAGCTCGACTACGCGCTGCGCAAGTCGCTCTGGACCTTTGGCGACAACCTCATCGCCGTACGTTTTCAGTACGAGTGCCATGACGCCGCGGGCCTGTGGTGGCGCAGCTACGGCAACGAACTGTGGGAGTTCGACGCCGAGGGCCTGATGAGCCGCCGCGAGGCCAGCATCAACGACCTGCGGATCGAGGAGTCCGACCGCCGCATCTTCGGCCCCCGCGCCGCCGGCGACCGCACCGAGCTTCCGCTGCGCTGACCGTAGCCCCGATCGACCCGTGGACCGCCGGTCCGGGCCCGGCGTGGCACGATGGCGGGCCTGGTACGTCGGCGGGGAGCAACGGGTGGATCTGACCGAAGCGAGCCGGCTGGCCTCGCGGCTGATGGCCCGGCACGGGCTGGCCGGATGGCGGCTGGTGTTCGACAACGCCAAGACCCGGGCCGGGGTGTGCCGCTTCGCCGGCAAGGAGATCGGGCTGTCCCGGCCGCTGATCTCCGTCTACGACGCCGAGCAGGTCACCGAGACGGTGCTGCACGAGATCGCCCATGCCCTGACCGGCCCGCGGCACGGCCACGACCGGGCCTGGCGGGCCACCGCGCGGCGGATCGGCTGCTCGGGTGAGCGCTGCATGCCGGCCGACGCGCCCGGCGTCGAGGGACCGTGGGTCGGCATCTGCCCGGCCGGTCACCGCACGACGGCACACCGCCGGCCGATCCGCGTCAAGTCCTGCCGCGGCTGCTCGCGCGGCTTCGACCCGGCCGCGATCTACACGTGGTCCCATCGCGGCCGGCCGGCCGCGATGGACCCCCGGTACGAGGCCGAGCTGGCGCGCATCCGGGCCGGCCGATCCGCGCCGCCGGCCGCGCCCGTCCCGGTCCAGGTCGGCGAACGGGTCCGGGTGACCGGCACGGGCAAGTACGCGGGCCTGGCCGGCACCGTCGTCAAGCGCGGACGCACGCGCTACCAGGTCCAGACCGGCGCCGGGCTGCTGAGCGTGGCCTTCACGGCCGCCCAGCCGTTGACGCAACCCAGCCCCTGACCGCCGCCCGGCGACTGACCGCGCCCGTACTACTTGCAGATCCTGCAAGGTAGTATGCAAGACGTGCAAGCTCAGTCGCGGCTGCTCCCACTGCTTCGTTCGCCGCTGGTCGGCGAACTGCTGGCGTGGCTCTTCCTCCATCCCGATGAGCAATACTCGGTCACGGAGCTGGCCCATCGACTCCACGTGTCTCAGTCCACGATCAGCCGCGAAGTCGATCGCCTTTCCGAGGCCGACGTGGTGCGCGAGGAGCGCCGGGGAAATCTGCGATTGCTGCGGGCGAATATCGACAACCCGCTGGCGCGTCCACTCGGCGAGCTGTTGGCTCTGACCTACGGACCAGTCGCCGTTCTCGGCGAGTTGCTCGCCGCGGTCGGGGGCGTCGACGAGGCGTACGTGTACGGCTCCTGGGCGGCGCGCTACGCAGGCGAGCAGGGGCCACCGCCACGTGACATCGATGTCCTGATCGTCGGTGCGGCTGATGAGGACGACCTCGCCGACGCGGCCCGGGCCGCCGAGCAGCGGCTCGGTCGTGAAGTCAACGTACACCAGGTTTCCGCCCGGGCGTGGGGATCCGGCAACGATCCCTTCCTGACCTCGGTGCGCGCGCGGCCGCTATATCCGATCGATCTTTCGGAGAGATGACCAATGAGGTGGGAGCAGGGACGCGACACTCTCGACGGCATGATCAGAAGCGGCGAGCTCGAACGAGTGCCGGCCAGCCGGGATCACGCGGAGGTACTCCTCGGGCAGGCACGGCAACACCTGGAATCCGCGCGCGCAATCGCCGGTATCGATCCGGTCGGCAGCTATCAGCTGGTCTACGACGCGGCGCGCAAGGCCTTGGCGGCCGTGCTCGAAAACCAAGGGCTGCGAGCGACGAGCCGGGGCGGGCACATCGCGGTACGCGAGGCGGTGTCCGCTCAGCTTGATCCGCCGCTGGGCGGAGTGCTGCGACCGTTCGACCGCATGCGCCGACGCCGGAATCAGGCCGAATACCCGTCCGCCGAACATCCCAGCATGGAGACGGAGGACGTCGAGCGCGATCTGCCGAAGGTGGAGCAGATCGTCGACCTTGCCGCAAGGTTCTCGACCAGATGAGTCCGTTCTGATCGGCCGGAAGGGCGTCAGGCTGCCGCCCCGGTCCACAAGTCGGCGACTCGGGCGGATTCCTGCCTGGACTGGGCGTGGCCGGCTCGGGCCGCGGCGGCTCGGCGGGCCGGGTCCAGCACGTTGCGGCCGAAGGCTCGTCTCGCCGGCCCGTCCGGCTGGATGAGGACGACCCGGCCGCCGAGGGCGGCGATCTGCCGGCTGAGCCGCCCCGACGGGCCGAAGCCCCCGGTCACCGGCGCGAGGATGGCGACGCGGTCGTAGCCGGCGGCGAGGTCGGCGTTGACCGGTGAGCGCATGCCGCCGTCGATGTAGACGCGGTCGCCGATGGTGACCGGCGGCCACACGCCCGGCACCGCGCAGCTGGCGCCCACCGCGTCGATCAGGCTCGCGCCGTGCTCGCGGTCGAAGACGACGAACTCGCCGGTCCGCGCGTCGACCGCGGTGATCAGCAGGCGCCGCTCGGGCCAGTCGCGGTTGCGCAGCCGGGCGGCGATGACCGCGCGGCGATCGGCCTCCGGCACGGTGCGCGCGGCGAGCGCCATCGCGCCGATCCGGGCCCGGGCGCGCTGCTCGTCGCGCCGGCCGGCCGCCGCCCACGCCCAGCGCAGCAGCGTCGTCACGCCGAGCCGGGCGGGCAGCTCGGCGGTCGGCGGGGCGAGCTGGCCCGCGTACATCTCCGGCAGGGGGCGGCCGCCGGCCACCAAGGCACCGACCACCGAGCCGGCGGACGTGCCGATGATGATGTCGGCGCCGGTGAGATCGGCTCCCGCCTCGGCGAGACCGGTCAGCATCCCGATCTCCCAGGCGACGCCGGTCACCCCGCCGCCGCCCAGTACCAGCGCGCGTTTCATACCGCACGCTAACCGGGGCGGCGGCTGCCGGGCCAGTCCTGCCGGGACTTCAGTGGACGGTGATCACGGCGACCGGGAACTTGCGGTCGGTCTTGGTCTCGTAGTCGGCGGCGTCCGGCCAGTACGCGCGCCACACCCCGTACAGCTTGTCCCAGTCGTCGTCGCGACCCGGCCGGACCACGCGGTGGTCGGCCTTGAGAGTGTCCGCGCCCAGCTCGACGGTCACCGGGCCATCGACAGCCTCCAGGTTGGCGACCCACTGCGGGTCCCCCGGCGCGCCGCCCGCGCTGCCGCAGACGATGTACGAGCCGTTGAAGGGCGCCGCGACCAGCGGGTTGACGAAGTTCTTCCCGGATTTGCGGCCGAGCGTGTGCAGCAGCAGAGTCGTCTTTCCCTCCCAGTGGCCGCCAAGCACGCCCTTGCTCGCGCGGAACTTCTCGATCACCGTGTCGTTGAAAGAGGCCATGCCCGGAGATTAGTTGATTTGCGGAATTTCTACCGGGACTGTGACCGATTTCGCGTACCGGGAGAACGACTGGACCTTCGCGCCGGCCGCCCGGTCGGCGGTAGCCAGCGGATCTCCGTACGCGCATAGTGGAGCCGTGCCCGGATATGCCGACCCCGCCGCCCTGGCCGAGGCGCTGGCCGCCGCCGGCTATCTCGCCGACGAGGGGCTGGCGGTCGCCGGCTTCCTCGCGCTCAAGCTGCACCGCCCGATCTTCCTCGAGGGGGACGCGGGCGTGGGCAAGACCGCCTTCGCGAGCGCCCTGGCCGAGGCGACCGGGCTCCCGCTCGTCCGGCTCCAGTGCTACGAGGGGCTCGACGCGGCGCAGGCGCTGTACGACTGGGACTTCCCGCGCCAGGTGCTGCATCTGCGCGCGGTGGAGGCGGCGGCCGGGGGCGCGAAGACGGCCGAGGAGCTGGAGGCCGGCCTCTACGACCGGCGCTTCCTGGTCGCCCGGCCGCTGTTGCAGGCGATCGAGCAGGCGCCCTGCGTGCTGCTCATCGACGAGGTCGACCGGGCCGACGACGAGTTCGAGGCGTTCCTGCTCGAGCTGCTGGCCGACGCCGCGGTGACCGTACCGGAGCTGGGCCGGATAGCCGCCGCCGAGCCGCCGCTGGTCGTGGTGACCAGCAACCGGACCCGGGAGGTGCACGACGCGCTCAAGCGACGGTGCCTGTACCACTGGGTCGGGCACCCCGCGCCGGAGCGGGAGGCGGCGATCCTGCGCATCCGGCTGCCGGAGGTGACCGAGCGGCTGGCGGTGCAGATCGCCGGCGCGACGGCCCGGCTGCGGGCGCTCGACCTGGTCAAACCGCCCGGGGTGGCGGAGGCCGTCGACTGGGCGGCGGCGGTCGGCGCGCTCGGCGCGACGGCGCTCAGCGCCGAGATCACGGCGCTGACGCTCGGCGCGGTGCTCAAGGTCCGGGAGGACATCGACCGGGTACGCGCCCTGCCGCCGGAGGACCTCGTCGAGGCGGCGGCGGATGCTCCTTGACCTCGTCGCCGCGGTGCGGGCGGCCGGCGTCCCGGCGACGCCGGACCGGGTCCAGGCGATGTTCCGGGCGGTGGACGCCACCGGCCCCCGCCTGCTCTACTGGGCAGCCCGGCTGACGCTGTGCGGCTCGCCGGACGACGTCGCCCGCTTCGATGCGGCGTTCGCGGGGTTCACCCGGGACGCCGAGCCGAAGGGCACCCCGTGGCAGGTGCGCCGGCTGCCCGAGCGGGCGCTGTTCCGATCGCAACGGCCGCCGGACGAGACCCTCGACGGCGACTCGGGGCTCGCGGTGCGGGCCGGCGACGCGGAGGTGCTGCGCCACCGCGATCTGGCCACGCTGTCGGCTGCCGAGCGCGCCGAGGCCATGCGGCTGCTGACGCTGGCCGCGGCCGCCGATCCGCGGCGCCCCGGCCGGCGGTACCGGCCGTGGCCCCGGGGACGGCCCGATCCGCCGCGGACGATGCGGGCGATGCTGCGCGCGGCCGGCGAGCCGCGGCTGCTGGCCCGGCGCTCCCGCCGGCCCCGGCCGCGCCGGCTGGTGCTGCTGGCCGACGTCTCCGGGTCGATGGCGCCGTACGCCGATGCGCTGCTGCGGCTGGGGCACGCGCTGGTCCGGAATCGTCCACGGTGGACGGAGGTGTACACGCTCGGCACCCGGCTGACCCGGGTCACGCCGTCGTTGCGGACCCGGGACGTGGAGGCGGCGCTGCTCGCCGCCGGGCAGGCGATCCCGGACTGGCGCGGCGGCACCCGGCTCGCCGACACGCTCACCGAGTTCCTGCGCCGGCACGGCCATCGCGGCGTCGCCCGGCGGGCCGTCGTGGTCGTGTTCAGCGACGGCTGGGAACGCGGGGATCCGGCCGACCTCGGCGTGGCGGCAGCCCACGTACGCCGGCTCGCGCACCGCCTGATCTGGGCCACCCCGCACGCCGCCCGGCCCGGTTTCGCCCCCACGGCCGGCGGGCTGGCCGCGGTGCTGCCGCACGTCGACGCCCTGGTGGCCGGGCACAGCATCGCGGCGATCACGGCGCTGCTCGACGAGGTGTCGATCTGACCTTGCGCCGCCTGTGATCAGTGAGGAAACTCACCGTAATGCAGTGGCCCGTGTGCGTCCGCCGCGGGCTGGTTTCGCCCAACCGCGGGAGGCGCCGTGTCTTCCACCGCCAAAATCTCCGTGACCGTCGACGGCAATCAATACATCGACACCGTCGAGGCGCGCACTCTCCTCGTCCACTATCTCCGCGAACAGATCGGCAAGGTCGGCACGGTGATCGGCTGCGACACGAGCAACTGCGGCTCGTGCACGGTGCTCATGGGCGCCACCGACCGGCCCGGTCAGAGCGTCAAGAGCTGCTCGGTGCTCGCCGTGCAGGCCGACGGCGCCAGCATCACCACGGTCGAGGGCCTGGCCGGCCCCGACGGCTCGCTGCACGCCGTGCAGCGGGCCTTCCACGAGCTGCACGGCCTGCAATGCGGGTTCTGCACCCCCGGCATGATGCTGTCGGCGGTGGACCTGCTCCGCGACAACCCCGACCCGACCGACGACGAGATCCGCGACGGCCTCTCCGGCAACCTGTGCCGCTGCACCGGATACCAGAACATCGTCCGGGCCGTGCGGGCCGCCGCCGCCGAGCTGCGCAACGGGGAGGTGCCGTCGTGACCGTCACCGACGACCGCGAGGTCGGCCGCGAACGCCAGCGCAAGGAGGACGCCCGGCTGATCACCGGCCGCACCCGCTGGACCGACAACATCACGCTGCCCGGCCTGCTGCACATGGCGATCCTGCGCAGCCCGTACGCGCACGCCCGGATCACCTCGATCGACACCTCGGCGGCGCTGGGCCGGCCCAACGTGGTCGCCGCGTTCAGCGGCGCCGACGTCGCCGACGTGCAGGGCAGCCTGCCGTGCGCGTGGCCGGTGACCGAGGACATCGTGCACCCCGACCGGCCGCCGCTCGCGGTCGGCACGGTGCGCCACCACGGCGAGGCGGTGGCCGTCGTCGTCGCGCGCGACCAGGCCAGCGCGATGGACGCCCTCGAGGCGATCGAGGTGGACTACGAGCCGCTGACGCCGGTGCTCGACCTCGAGCAGGCGCTGGCCGAGGGGTCGCCCCTGGTGCATCCGGACAAGGGCACCAACAAGTCGTACACGTGGGTCTTCGACTCGGCGCAAGCCGGCACCGGCGGCGACGTCGCCGCCGCGGACGACGAGGTGGTGATCGAGCGACGCTACGTCCAGCAGCGGCTCATCCCGGCCTTCATGGAACCGCGCAGCGTCATCGTCGACCCGGGCGCGGGCGAGTACACGATCTGGTCGGCCACCCAGATCCCGCACATCCTGCGGGTGTTCTACGCGTTGCTCACCGGCACGCCCGAGCACAAGGTGCGGGTGATCGCCCCCGACGTCGGCGGCGGCTTCGGCGGCAAGCTCCAGGTGACCCCGGAGGAGCTGATCACCTTCATGGCGGCGCGGCGGGTCGGCCGCCCGGTGAAGTACACCGAGACGCGCAGCGACACCATGCTGTCGGCGCACCACGGCCGCGACATGATCCAGGACGTGCGGCTCACCGCGCGCCGGGACGGCACGGTGACCGGCATCTCGGTGAAGCTCACCGCCAACATGGGCGCCTACCTCGGGCTGGTCGGGCCGGGCGTGCCGATCCTCGGCGCGTTCATGTACAACGCGATCTACAAGTTCCCCGCCTACCGCTTCGAGTGCGACGGCGTGTTCACCAACACGACCATCACCGACGCCTACCGCGGCGCCGGCCGGCCCGAGGCGACGTACGCGATCGAGCGGGCGATGGACGATCTCGCCGTCGAGCTCGGCGTCGACCCGATCGAGATCCGCCGGCGCAACTGGATCAAGAAGGAGGAGTTCCCGTTCACCACGGTGGCGGGCCTGGTCTACGACTCCGGCGACTATGCCGCCGCGACCGACAAGGCGCTGGCCCTGCTCGGCTACGACAAGCTGCGCGCCGAGCAGGCGGACCGGCGCGCGTCCGGCGACCCGGTGCAACTGGGCATCGGCACGTCGACCTACACCGAGATGTGCGGGCTGGCGCCGTCGCGCATCCTCGGCGCGCTGCGGTACGCGGCCGGCGGCTGGGAGACGGCGGCGGTGCGGGTGCTGCCGACCGGCAAGGTCGAGGTGGTCACCGGCACCAGCCCGCACGGGCAGGGGCACGAGACCGCGTGGAGCCAGATCGTCGCGGACGAGCTCGGGGTGGCGTTCGACGACGTCGAGGTCCTGCACGGCGACACTCGCTCTTCATACAAAGGCCTTGACACGTACGGGTCCCGCTCGCTCGCGGTCGGCGGGATCGCCCTGGTGGAGGCGTGCCGCAAGGTTCGCGACAAGGCCCGTACCGTCGCCGCGCACATGCTCGAGTGCAGCCCCGACGACCTGGAGTTCACCGGCGGCGCGTTCCGGGTGCGGGGCACGCCGGACGCGGCGAAGACCATGGCCGACTGCGCCTTCGCCGTGTTCGCCGCGCACGACCTGCCCGACGGGGTGGAGCCGACGCTCGACGCGGACGCGACCTTCGACCCGCAGACGTTCTCCTTCCCGCACGGCACGCACCTGTGCGCGGTCGAGGTCGACACGCAGACCGGGCACGTGGCCATCCGCAAGTACATCGCGGTCGACGACGTCGGCAAGGTGATCAACCCGACCATCGTCGAGGGGCAGGTGCACGGCGGGGTCGCGCAGGGCATCGCGCAGGCGCTGCACGAGGAGGCCGTCTACGACGAGTCGGGCACGCTGCTGACCGGCTCCTTCGTCGACTACACGCCGCCCACGGCGGCCGACCTGCCGGAGATCGTCAGCGACCGCACCGAGACGCCGGCGACCACGCACCCGCTCGGCGTCAAGGGCGTCGGCGAGGCCGGCGCGATCGCGGCCACGCCCGCGGTGGTCAACGCGATCGTCGACGCGCTCCGCCCGCTCGGGGTGACCGACGTACCGATGCCCTGCACGCCGGAGCGGGTCTGGCGGGCGATCAGAACAGCCGGAACGGAGGGTGGACGGTCATGATCCCGGTCGCGTTCGACTATCTGCGTCCCACCGGTGTGGACGAGGCGGTCGCCGCGCTCGCCGAGGCCGGGGACGAAGCCAAGATCCTGGCCGGCGGCCAGAGCCTGCTCCCGGTGCTGCGGCTGCGGCTCTCGGCGCCGAGCGTGCTGGTCGACCTGGGCGGCGTGGCCGAGCTGCGCGGCGTGCGCGAGGAGGGCGACTTCCTGGCCATCGGCGCGATGACCACGCACGACGAGGTGGCGTCGTCGCCGCTCGTACGCCGGTTCGCGCCGCTGCTGGCCACCATGGCGGCCACCATCGGCGACCGGCAGGTCCGTCATCGCGGCACGCTGGGCGGCTCGCTGGCGCACGCCGACCCGGCCGCGGACCTGCCCGCGGCGGCGGCCACCCTCCAGGCCCGGTACGTGCTGGCCGGGCCGTCCGGCCGGCGGGTGGTCACCGCGGCCGACTTCGCGGTCGGCCTGTTCACCACGGCGCTCGCCGACGACGAGGTGCTCGTCGAGGTGCAGGTGCCCAAGGTGGAGGGCTGGGGCTCGCACTACGAGAAGTTCCACCGGGTCGTGCAGGCGTGGGCGATCGTCGGGGTGGCGGCGATGGTGCGGCGCTCGGACGGCGGCATCGAGTCGGCCCGCGTCACGCTGACCAACATGGGCCCGACGGCGCTGCGGGCGACCGCGGTCGAGCAGGCGCTGGCCGGCTGCGCCGCGGAACCGGCCGCCATCGCCGAGGCCTGCATGGCCGCGGCGGAGGGCACCTCACCCCGCGACGACGTGACCGCCTCGGCGGAGTACCGGCGTCATCTCGTCCGGGTCCTCACCGGCCGGGCCGTTGCCGCGGCCGCCGGCGTGTAGCCGATAGCCGGGACCGGGCCGGGCCGCAGCGGCCCGGCCCGGCGAGACCATGCGCGGGACCTGGGCGGCCCGGCCCGTCCCGGCCATGGGCGCTGCCCATTGCGACCACTTGCGGTCGCATTTTCTGACGAACTTTCTGCCCGGCCGGGCGGGAAAGCCAGATCCACTTGCGACTCCGCCGGCACACTGCACATACTCGGGCATGGCCCGCCTTTCCGTGCAAGTTGCATTAATGGCGTCCGGATGCCGACTCAGAATCTCTTCAGCTGTAAGCCTTGGCTTGGGGCCTTGGAGCCGGACCCAGTAGGCTGCCAACCTATTCGTTAGGCCCGATCTTTCATTGAAGCGCGTCGTCCCACGTCATCGCAGCATTGGGGGCTCTAACGTTGGCCCATGTCACCAAGCGGGATCCCGCGGCCGAGCTCCGGAAGGCGCTGGTGGCCGCGCTGGTCGACGTGCCCGTCACGCATAGCCTGACCGACCGCAGATTGCTGATAAATCTGGTCCGGCGTGACGTCCGCACGTTCCCCGACGTCCCGGAACGCGATCAGGCCCGGACCCACGTCATCGAGATCGTCCTCGCCTGCATCAGCACCAGGGGCGGGCTCCGGGCGTTGAAAGAGGCCCTCAGCGTGATGGCGCCGGACGCGCCCGGCACCCGGCTGGCCTGCTCCCTGGTCGACAACGCCAGCCTGTCCAGCCTGCTGCTGCAGGGCGAGAGCCAGCGGGCGCATCAGCTGCTCCGCCACGCCATGGCCGAAGCGGACGAGGAGACCTGGCGCGAGATCGCCCGGTCGACGATCGCCGGCCTCGCCGAGCCCCCGGCCGACCTCGTGCAGGCCTTCGAGCTCGCGGCCGGCCGCAACACCGGCGATCAGGCGATCGCCACCGCACTGGCCCTGGTGCGCCGGGTCGCGGCCGAGCTCGACGGCACGCTGGGGGTCGAGCTGCGCGACTGGGTCCTGCAGGTCGCCGAGCGGCTCGAGCTGCTCGACGAGCTGGGCTCGGGACCGGGCGCGGACGCCGCTGCCGGCAGTGACACTCCCGCGGCGCTCGCCGACCCCTTGCCACCAGGTCCGACATCGGGGGATTCGCTGCTCGAAGGCCCCGAGGGTCAGCTTGATGGCTTTGGTGACGAAAATGGTGATATGGACAACCTGCACGACACGCGAATAAAATTCAAGTCCGCTGATGATATTGAGCCCACCTCGGGGGCCGATGATGAGGCCGTGCCGGCGACCCAAGGCGACACGAGCGAAGAGATTGGGGATGATATGGCTCCCGTCGCCGATCGGAAGCTCATCCACGAAAAGCTGCCCCAGGTCTGGGGAGATGTGCCACAGCGAAATCCGGATTTCACCGGCCGCGAGGAATTTCTGGAAACACTTCATCGCGAATTGAGTGAAAGACGCCAGACCGCCGTCCTGCCGCAGGCGATCCACGGCATGGGCGGCGTCGGAAAATCGCAGATCGCCATCGAATACGTCCATCGGCACAGCCAGGAATTCGATTTGGTGTGGTGGATCCCGGCCGAGGAGACCGGTCAGATCCTGACCTCGCTGACGAAACTCGCGCAGCGCCTGAAATTGGATGTCAGCCTCGAGGCCAATGCGGCCGTCCCGGCCGTGCAGGAGGCATTGAGCACCGGCGCGACCGGCTACCGCGACTGGCTGCTGGTCTTCGACAACGCCGAGGATCCCACCGAGGCCCGGAAATACTTCCCGACCGGTGGCGCCGGCCGGATCCTGGTCACCTCGCGCAACCCGGACTGGGAACGCGGCACCCGCGCCCTCGAGGTCGATGTCTTCACCCGCGACGAAAGCAAGACGTTCCTGCAGAACCGCAACAGCGATCTCAGCGACGAGGACGCGAACCGGCTCGCCGAGGCGCTCGGCGACCTGCCCCTCGCGATCGAGGCCGCCTCCGCCTGGCGGGCCACCACCGGGATGGCGACCGACGAATACCTGCGCCTGCTCAGCGAGAAACGCCTGGAGCTGTTCGACGTCGACCCGCCGCCGGACTACCGGCTGACCGTGCGGGCCGCGTGGAGCATGTCGCTGGAGAAGCTGGCCGAGCAGAACCTGGCCGCTCTGCAGCTCTTGCAGGTCTGCTCGTTCTTCGCGCCGGAGCCGATCTCCCGCAATCTCTTCACCGGCTCGAGCGCGGCCGACATCACGCCCGAGCTGGACGCCATGCTGCGCGACACGTACAGCATCGGCCGCGCGATCCGCGACATCCTCAAGCTCGCCCTGGCCAAATACGACCACCGCAACAACACGCTGCAGATCCACCGGCTGATCCGGCTGGTGCTCGCCGACAGCATGGACGCGGAACAGCAGAAGCGGATGCGCCGGGGCGCGAACACGCTGCTGGCGAACGCCGACCCCAACGAGCCGAGCCGGCGCAGCCAATGGGACCGCTACGGCGCGCTCCGGGCCCACATCGAGGCCTCCGACGCGGTCGCCTCGGACGAGCCGCGCGTGCACGACCTCGTGTTCAGCGTCGTGCAATACCTCTACTACTTCGGCGACCACAAAGGCAGCGAGGCGCTGGCCGAGCAGTCGTTCGCACACCGCCAGGCCGACCGGGGCCCCGCCGACGCGCACACCCTGCGGCTGGCGAAATGGCTGGGCTGGATGTACTTCGTCAACGGCAAGTACGAAGCGGCCCGGGAACTCGACAAGCGGACCCTCGACCTCTACCTGGAGTCCTTCGGCGACGAGGACGAGGGCACGCTGGACGCGATGAAGGTCGTGGCCATGGACCTGCGGGTGATCGGCGACTTCGACGCCGCCCTGGAACTCGATCAGCGGGCCGTGGACACCGCCCGGCGGGCCTTCGGCGCGGACGATCCCATCACGCTGCAAGGAACCAACAGCCTCGGCGTCAATCTGCGGTTCCTGGGCCGGTTCCGGGAAGCCGAGAAACTCGACCGGGACAACTATCGCCGTCTGGTCAATGTGCTCGGCTCCGACAGCGACGCCGCCACCCTGTCGCTCTACAACCTGCTTATCGACAAGCGTGAATCCGGCGATTACGTGGCGGCCCGCAAAGAGCACGAGGCCGCCTATTCCCGGAGCATCGAGATCTTCGGCAAGGACGCACCGGCCACGTTGCGCTCGGCGCGGGCGCTTTCGGTGGCGCGCCGCAAAGCGGGCGATCACCCGGGCGCGCTGAAGATGTCCACCGAGACATTCGACAAATACCAGCGCCGGTACGGCGACGACTATCCCGACACCATTGCGACCGCTCAGAACCTCGCGGTCGACCGGCGCCACGACGGCGATCTGCAGGGCGCTCGCAAGCTCGGCGAGGACACGTTGGAAAGGTATCTGCGGCTGTTCGGCGCGCGTCACCCGTACACGCTTTCGGCGCGGACGAACCTCGCCGTCGTCCTCCGGCTCGACGGCGAGCTCGACACGGCGCTCGCGCACGACAAGGAGTCGCTGAGCATCCTGCGGGAGACGCTGGGCCCCGACCATCCGGTCACGCTCATCTGCGCGACCAACTACGGCAGCGATCTGTTCGCGGTCGGGGATGTGGCCGACGCCTACGAGCAGGACGTCGACACGCTGGCGAGGTCGGAGCGCGCCCTCGGCGCCCACCACCCCACGACGCTCGCCTGCAGTGTCAACCTGGCGCTCGACCTGCGGGCGCTGGCGCGGGTGGCCGAGGCCGACCGGATTCTCTCGGACACCCTGGCCAGCTTGCGCCGGGCCCTCGGCGAGCGGCACCCGGCCACGCTGAACGCGTTGCAGAACCTGCGGGCCGACTGCGACGTCGACCCGATGCCGCTGTAGCCGGACCGGATCACGGATGGTGGCGGCACCGCGCCGCCGCCGTCCGTAACCTGAGGCGGGCGCCGTCCGTGACCTCAGTCGATGCGCCCGGGCGGCCCGGTGCCCAGGTTGTACCGGGCGTGCTCCAGCTGGCCGTGCAGCGCGGCCTTCGACGGCTCCAGCAATTGGCGGTCGGTTTCGCAGAGATCGTGAAGAGAAGTAGCGGTTAAATCGATCAAATCAGTTTCGATCTCTGGGGGATCGAGATCCACAGCGCAGATTCCCTTCTCAAAGCCGGGCCTGCCAGACTGAGCGTGCGGTCACCGAACTGGGCGGCGCGCGGGACCTTTCGCATTCGTCTCCGTCAGTCTCTCATACCGGCCCGGCCGCACCGGCACCATTGACAGTGGCTCCCCACGGCCTGATCTCGACGGGCGGAGCCGCTGTCATCCGGCCATCCGCGCCCGGGCCAGCCAGTCCGCCAGAACGGCCGGTTCGGGGCCCGGCGGGGGCACGCCGCGATGCACGGCCCGGACCAGAGCGGGATGCTCGCGGAGGACGACCGCGGCGGGCTCGCCGGCGGCCAGGGCGAGGCCGCTCCACGCGTCCAGGTCGTCCGGGTCGGCGTGCAGGCGGCGGGTGAAGGCCGCGGCGGCCGCGGCGCGCTCGCCGCGCAGCAGGGCGGCGTCGGCGTCGTCCGCGCCCAGCGCCCGGAGGCGATCGGTCAGCGGCTCGTCCCCGCGGGCCACCCAGCGACGGGCCAGCGCGAGCCGCGCCTGGGACCATTCTTTCTCTCCCGCCGCGACGACGTACGCGGGATCCAGGGCCGGCGCGTCCTCGCCGCGCGACCAGGCGACCACCAGCCGGTCCACGGTCTCCTTCGCCGGGCTCAGGTGCCGCAGGCGCCAACCCGTCCGGTGGGCGGCGGCCACCAGCTCGGCGGCGCGGGCGGGGATCTCGGCGACCGAGGTGGACCGCCACGCGGCGACCCGGCCGGTCAGGCCGTCGATCAGGCGCTCGCCGACCTCGGTCAGCGCATCGGAGCCGGCGACCTCCCGCAGCACCTGCTCGACCTGCCGGCGGGCGAGGGCGAACTCGAACTCGTCGGCGGGCGACCGGCTCACGCCGGCCTGGACCCGCCAGAACGCCGCGATGTTGGTGAACGCGAAGATTCCCTGGATCAGGCCGGGCAGCGGCCTCGGGTCGTCGCGCCACGGGGCGTAGCGGGTCTCCTGCTCGCCGCCCGAGGTCACCGGCAGCAGGTGCAGCAGGCCGCCCAGCCGGATGTGGGCGAACTCGTGAACCAGCGCCACCGCCAGGGACACGGCGTCGCCGGGCTCGGAGACGAGGACGCTGCCGAACGCCTCGCCGGTCGACGCGCTCCGCGCCGCACCGCCGCCGTCGGCCAGCGGCACGAGCGAGACCACGCCGCCGGCCATGGCCTCGGCCGCGGCCCGGTGCTGGGTGCAGAGGATCTCCCAGGCCTCGGTCAGCAGCGACGCCCACCGCCGGCGGCCGGCCTCCGGCAGTCGTCGCGGCGGGACCGGGTCGCTGAGATCGCGATACGGGTCGATGTCGTCGATCGTCACCGCGAGGACGGGCCCGGAGCCCGCCCGCAGGCGCCGCAGCGGCCACCACCGCGCGTCACCCGACCGGCTCCGGCCGTCGGCGGCGACGCGGACCTCCCGCGCGCCGCGGCGCAGCGTCACCTGGCGGCCGCTCGTCTCGGCCTCGACCGCGCCCCACGCCCCGCGGCCGGGGAACACCGCCATGCCCAGCCCTGGCAGCATCGCTTTGCCGTCGCGGGCGGGAAGAACCGTGGCCCAGTCGCGGCCCTGCCGGACCGCGCCGACGAAGGCCAGCGCGTGCAGCACTCCGGCATCCACCCACATCGGCGCCGGCGACTCCGCGAGCCCTTGCGCGCGGCGCAGCAGGTACGCGGCCCAGCTGCCGACCTGCGGGTGCATCAGCAGGTCCCGGAACGACGCCCGGTCCGAGGCGTCCATCGCCATCAGCAGATCGAGCGAAGCGGCCGGCGGCGGCAGCGGCCCCAGCAGATCCGGCCGCCCGGTGAGGAGGTCGACCACCGAGTGGAAGAGCAGGAAGCGCCGGCTGAACTCGGTCTGCCAGAGGGTTTCCGTCAGGTCCGCGCTGCCGTCTCCGCGGCAGAGCAGATCGAGGTGCGATTCCTTGATGCGATGTCTCGTCAAGAGCATCCAGGTCCCCCGAGCGATGTAGTGCGAGCACACGGTTCTCGCATGGCTACTCTAAGCGCAGTCCCCCGGCTGATCGATCGGCATGGATGCGAGCGGATCCGGATCAGGCCGAGATCCCGGCGTAGCTGAGCCAGCGCTCGCGGGGCGACAACCGGAGCCGCACCTTGCTGGGATCGACCCGGCCGAGGGCCGGCAGCCACTCGCGGATGCGCAGCTGCGCCACCTCGGTGGCGTCGGTCAGCAGGCGCTGCACCGCCGCGTGGTCGCGGTGCTCCTGGGAGAGCATCACGATGAGCTTGGCCCGGCCGCGTACGACGTCGCCCCGGCACAGCCGCGACTGGGCGTAGGCGATGTCGCATCGGCGGGTGTGCGGCTGCAGCGCCGCCTGCACCTCGGCCAGCAGCGCGGGCGTGTCGACCGTGCGGTGCGGGAGCTGCCACCACAACCAGATCGGGTACGGCACCCGGCCGGTCGCGGTGGCCCCGGTCTGCTGGCTCGACGGCGGGTAGGAGCAGCGCATCGCCGGGCTCAGCGCGACCTTCCAGTCCGCGATCACGCTCTCCGCGGCGGAGCCGGCGGCGCCCGGCCGGTGGCTGGCGCACGCGCTCAGCCGCGGCAGGGCGTCGAGCCAGCCGCCGGTCCACTGCGGCAGGTCCTCGGGCGCGTCGGCGGCGACCGGCAGCACGAGGTTGATGAACGTCGTCTTGCGCATGCTGGAGATCGAGGCGGCCAGCACCCCGATGCCGCGTTCGCGCAGTGCCCGCACCGTCGCGGCGGTCGTGCCGGCCCGCGACGGCCCGACGATGCTCGCGATGACCGCCCGTTTCGGGGTGAGCACCGGCGAATCCGGGAACAGCCGGCCGCGCGCCTGGCGGTAGCGCTCCCGATCGAATCCGCGAATCGTGAACCAGTCACCCCGTACCCGATGAAGCCGTTGATCGTCGAGCTTCAGGCCGAAGCCGTACTCCTCGGCCAGGGCCGCCAGCTCGGTCTCGAAATCCAGTCGCGCCTCGGCCATCTTGGGATCCACCCCGATCGAGAACCGCAGGCAGGGCCCGATCGCGTCGCGCAGCCGCTCGTTGGAGCCGTCGCCCCGCTCGGACTTGCTGATCTGAGGCACCGGCGCGACCGGGGTGTGCAGATGCAGCACCGGCGCGCCGCGCTGGCCGGCCAGCCCAGTGAGCTTCTCGATCACCAGCGCCTGCATGAGGGCTTCCCGGTAGGTCGGCGACCAGTGGGTGTTGCCCAGGGTGATCAGGACCTCGACCTTGCGGGTGGACTGGTTGAGGAAGCCGGGGTTCGGCACGGCATGGCCGGAGTACGAGTACGTGTCCTTGTCGCCGGCGTGTTCCACCTGGCCGATCTGCACCCGGCCGCGGAACGCCGACATCGCCGACGGCCAGATCGACGCCGACACCGACAGCCCGGCCGCCGAGAAGTGGCAGAAGTCGGTCGGCCAGGCGGTCGGGTCCTCCTTGTCGGGGTCGGCGCCGATGACCGAGGTGGGCAGCGGGCCGTAGCCGTGGGTCAGGGTGAACTCGACCGAGGAGAAGTAGGTGCCGGCCGCCTCGGCCGCGATCTGGGCCAGCTCGGACGACTTGGTGAAGTTGGCCGGCATACTCATCTCACACCTCGCCACGCGCGTCGAAGAAGTCGTCCGGCTCGACGGCGGGCCGGGTGGCGCGCCGGGCGTCGCGGAGCCAGCGGGGCACCCGGGCCGACCGCGGCACCGAGCTGCCGCGGTGGATCCGCCGGGCGTAGAACTCGCACAGGCAGCAGACCAGAATGAAGATCAGGATGCCCAGCGCGACCTGGAACAGCCGGATCATCTCGCGGTCCGACTGCACCGTGCCCACGGCGATCGCCAGCGCCGTGGTCACCGCGACCGAGGCGGCGGCGAGCATCCGCTGGAACTTGTGCAGCTGGCCGAGGACCGATTTGGTGCTGGGCAGGTCGAGCCGGGCCAGCAGCAGGCCGGGCACCAGCAGCAGCACCGCGACCACGGCGTCGGCCTGCTCGGGCACGAAGTCGCCGGACACCGCGGACGAATACAGCCAGGCGACCCCGCCGGACAGCAGCGTCCCGATCCCGAAGACCACGAGCGCCAGGCCGGCCACCATCCGGGTGATGCTCTCGATCAGGGCCGGCGCCTCGTCGGCGAGGGCCATGAACGCGAAGACCCGGACCGGCTCGGTGGACTGCGGGCTGAGCTCCACCGCGGGCCGGCGCCAATGGGCGTGGGCGCCGTGCTCACGCGGGTCGTTGTCGGTGGTGATGTCCCGGCCCATCTGCGCGGCGCGCAGGCCGGCGGCGACGTTGCGCAGGGCCGGGCCGGCCAGCCCGCTGCGGGCGAGGTGCTGCATGCCGTCGGCCGAGTAGTGCGCGCAGAACGCCGCCAGCACGTCGAGGGAGCAGTCGCCCGCGGACAGCGCCGCGATGACCTCCTCGGCGGTCAGCCGGCGCGGCGGCGCCGAGCCGGGGCCGACCGGAATCGGCAGGCGGGCGAGATAGGCCTCGTAGCCGGCCAGGTCGACCAGCCGTCGCCGGCCGAGCTCGGCCAGCCGCGACGCGATGCCCTGCATCTCCAGCTCGAGCAGCTTGTGGTGGGTGCCGAGCCGGTCGGCGCGCCGGGCCACCGACTCCAGGTCCTGGGCGAGCACCTCGACGAACTCCTCGTCGACGTCGCTGGACATCAGGAACCGGCGGACGCTGATCTCCTGCCGGACCTCCAGGGTCAGGTGGTAGGCCTTGACCGATCGCGGGATCTCGGTCTCGTACTCCACGACGAACTCCCGGTTCACCGGCAGCAGGTTCTTGGCCAGCGTCTGCCGCGGGGCCGGGCGGTGCTGGGCCGGCAGCAGGGGTGCGTCCCAGGTCAGGAACCGGCGCGGACGGTCCAGCCCGAGTTGCGCCACCAGGATGTGCTGCCGGCTCGCCAGTTGCAGGAGCCGCGCGAACGGCAGCAGACGGTCCCCGCCCTCCGCCGGGAAGAGAGCATCAAGACCGAGCAGAGCGAGATTGCGTACGGATTCGGAGCTGCCGTAGCGAGCGGGCAGCCGGGCGTGATCGAGCGGGGTGTGCAGCCGCTGCCCCGGCGGCGGCCCCACCATGATCAGCTCGGTGATCGCCGCCTCGATCAGCCAGCGCGACCGCTGGTGGGTGTGCCGCAGCTGGTGCACCGGGCGGCCCGGCGTCGCCACGTCGTCGTGCGCGTTGATCAGCATGAACAGCAGCCGGACGAACGCGGCGGCGGTGACCCGGTCGGCGTCGCGATGCGAGAGCCGGGGCACGACCTCGCCGCTCGGCTCCCGGATGGCCACCGGCGCGAGGTCGCGGCGACTGTACCGGGACAGCGGCACCCACAACGACGCCCCGCCGCCCGGCCCCGCGTCGCCCGGCACCATGAGCGTGTCGCGCAGGCGCCCCGAGATCAGGTCGAGGTCGACGTCGACGCTGATCTCGCGGCTCATGTGCCCGCGGTCCATCAGGGTCAGGCGCTCCGACAACCGCGGGACGTGGTCGAGCCGGAACGACAGGTCCATCAGGGCCAGCCCGAACGCCGCCTCGCGGCTGGGAAACGTCAGCGGCGCGGTGGGGACCGGGAGAGCCTGGATCAGCGTGCGCAGATGATCCAGCGGACCGTCGGCCGGCCGGTCGGCGACTGCCGAGCTCCCCCGGATGTGCACGGTCATGTCCCGATCCTCGCCGCTGTCCCGGGCCCGACCGCTGATGTGTCGTCATCACGACGCACGAGCTTGCCGCCATGCCGGCCGGCCGCCCGCTCAGGCCGGGTTCGGGGCCACCAGCGCCACGGTGAGCGACCGGATCCAGTCCGGGTCGCGCAACCGGTCGCCGTACAGCTGGCGAAGCCGGGTCATCCGGTACCGCACGGTCTGCGGGTGCACGAACAGCTCGGCGGCGATCTCGTCGCGGCGGCCCTGATGCGCCAGCCAGCTGCGCAAGGTCTCGAGCAGCTTGGCGACGGCGGCCTCGCTCATGCCGGACAGCGGCGCGAAGACCCGGGCGCGCAGATCCGCCAGCGCCTGCGGGTCGGCCGTGACGATCAGCGCGGCGAGGTGGTCCTCGGTGTCCAGGCAGCCACCGCGCACGTCGGGGCGCAGCACCTCGAGGGCGCGAACCGCCCGGTCGAAGGACTCGAGGGCCCGGATCCACGGCCGCGCCGGTCCGACCACCACGCCGTGCGCCTTGACCCGCCGCAGCAGGGTGGCCCGGGCGTTGCCGTGCGCCTCCGGGATCAGCAGCACCGAGCGGTCGGGCGCACCGGGGATCGCTTCGCTGAGCCGCAGGGTACGGGCGTCGAACTGGTCGGCGATCGTCCGGGCGACGCGGTCCGGGGCCAGGACCGCGGTCAGCGTCCGGGGCGGATCCCACTGCGCCCGGGCCGCCGCGGCGACGAGCGCGTGCTCCGGCTCCCCCGAGATCAACGCGTGCGCCAGCCGTTCCCGGTGCAGCAGCTGGGTCCGCCCGGACGCCGCCACCTCGTCGGCGTGCCCGGCGGCGCTGGCCGCGGACAGCTCGTCGATGTACGCGAACACCAGCTCGGCGAAGTGCGCGACGGTGGGCGCCGGCTGCTCGGTCGCGACGCTGATCGCCGCCAGCTCACGCCAGGCGACCCGCGCGCCGACCCGGTAGGCGCTCAGCAGGGCGGCCAGGCTGCGGCCGTTGCGTGCCTCGCCGCGACCGAGGACGTACGCGGCCTCCAGCGCCGACGCCAGCGGCGCCCGGGACTCGGACTCCTCCGCCCGCGAGACCAGCTCGAGGAACGTGCCCAGCGCGGCCCGGACGGCCCGCTCGAGCTTCGCCCCGAACTCGCCCGCGAACGCATCGCGGTAGGCGGGGACCTCGGCGGTGATCGCATTGATCGTCTGCACGGCGACGGTCGGCAGGCCGTGCCGCAGCGGCCTCGCCACCTCGGGCGACAGCCGGAAGGCCCGGACGTCGGGCAGCGCGTCGTTCATCCTGTCCTCCCCCGGTCTCGAAGATCGGGTTGTTCGCGCGGAACAAAGTTCTACCGTCGATTTACCCCCGCTGGGCCAGGCTATTGTTCGGCGGACACAGCAGGCTTGTTATGTGGCTGTAACCAAAACCCTACGGGACGGCGCCTGGCGTCTCGTCGAGGCGCTCACCACTCCGGTCGTGCCCCGCGACTACCTCGACGCCGTCGCGCCGCTGCGCAACCCGGGCGTCCTGCGCGGCCGGGTGGAAAGCATCCGGCCCGAGACCGCCGAGAGCGCGACCCTGGTGCTCCGGCCGGGAGTGGGCTGGCGGCCACACCGTCCCGGTCAATACCTGCGCGTCGGCGTCGACGTCGACGGCGTGCGACTGTGGCGCTCGTACTCGATCACCAGCGCGCCCGGACGGCCGGACGGCCGGGTCACCATCACGGTGACCGCGGTGGCCGGCGGGGCGGTCAGCACCTACCTGGTCCGCCGCTGCCGACCCGGCACGCTCGTACACCTGGAGCCGCCCGCGGGCGAGTTCGTGCTGCCCGAGCCGGCGCCGGCCAAGGCGCTGTTCGTCACGGCCGGAAGCGGCATCACCCCGGTGATGGGCATGCTCCGCAGCCACCTGGATGTCCTGACCGACGTCGTCGTGGTGCACTCGGCCCCCACCCCGGAGGCCGCCGTCTTCGGCCCCGAGCTGCGCGCCCTCGCCGCCGGCCGGATCCGGCTGATCGAGCGGCACACCCGCGCCGAGGGCCGCGTCAAGCCGGCCGAGCTCACCGAGCTGGTGCCCGACCTGTTCGACCGGCAGACCTGGGCCTGCGGGCCCAACGAGATGCTCGACGACCTGGCCGCGCACTGGGCCGACGCCGGCCCGGCCGACCGGCTGCACCTGGAGCGCTTCCGGCCGGTGCTGCTCGCCGCCGGCGACGGCGGCGAGGTCACCTTCGCCCGGTCCGGCGTCCGGGTCGGCACCGACGGAACCGCGCCGCTGCTGGAGACCGGCGAGGAGGCCGGCGTGCTGATGCCGTCGGGCTGCCGCATGGGCATCTGCTTCAGCTGTGTGCTGCCGTTGCGCGAGGGCGCGGTGCGCGACCTGCGGGACGGCCGGCTCACCATCGCCGAGCCCGGCGACAGCATCCCCGTACAGACCTGTATCTCCGCCGCTGCCGGCCCCTGCCGGCTGGACATCTGAACCGCATCGGGAGCACCGACGATATGACCACCCTGCAGCACAAGAAGACCAATCCGATCGCGCACCTCAGCGCCGCGGACATCGAGCAGATCGGGATCGAGCTCGACGCGATCCGCGACGAGGTCATGGGGAGCCGGGGTGCGCGCGACGCCGCGTACATCCGCCGCATGATCAGCGTGCAGCGCGGCCTCGAGCTGGGCAGCCGCGCCGTCCTGCTCTTCTCGCTCTTCCCGCCGGCCTGGCTGGTCGGCACGGCCGGGCTGTCGATCGCCAAGATCCTGGACAACATGGAGATCGGCCACAACATCCTGCACGGCCAGTGGGACTGGATGCGCGACCCCAAGATCCACTCGACCAAGTGGGACTGGGACCACGCCGCGCCGGCCGAGCAGTGGAAGCACGCCCACAACGAGCTGCACCACACCTACACCAACGTTCTCGGGCGGGACAACGACCTCGGGTACGGCATCATGCGGGTCGACGAGGACCAGCAGTGGCATCCGGCCCACCTCGGGCAGCCGCTGTGGAACCTGATCAACGCGTGCTTCTTCGAGTACGGGATCGCCGCGTACGACCTCGAGCTCGGCGCCAACCTCGCCAGCAAGGAACGCCGCCGCGACCCGAAGTTCCGCGCCGCCCTCAAGCAGGTCCGGCGCAAGATCGGCAAGCAGGTGCTCAAGGACTACGTCGTGCACCCGGCCCTGTCCGGCCCGTCGTTCCTGCACACCATCGCCGCCAACGCGACCGCCAACCTGATCCGCAACCTGTGGAGCCACTCGGTGATCATGTGTGGCCACTTCCCGTCCGGGGTCGAGACGTTCGAGAAGACCTCCATCGAGGGCGAGACCCGGGGCGAGTGGTACCTGCGGCAGATGCTCGGCTCGGCCAACATCTCCGGCAGCCGGCTGACCCACATCATGACCGGCAACCTGTCGCACCAGATCGAGCATCACCTGTTCCCGGACATGCCGAGCAACCGGTACGCGGAGATCGCTCCCAAGATCAGGGACCTGTTCCAGCGGTACGGCCTGTCCTACACCACCGGGCCGCTGCCCATGCAGGTCGCCTCGGCCTGGGCCAAGGTCATCCGGCTCTCTCTGCCCAACCGCCGCGAACGGGCCGCGAGGACCGCCCCCGGCCGACGCGCCCAGCCGGCGCGCCACCCCGCCGGGCAGGGTGGCGCACCGGGTGTGCCGCCGGTCAGCGCAGCGGCGGGTTCGCCAGCGTGACCAGCTCCACGGCCTGCTGCGGGAACCAGGCGCCGGCCGCCGGGTCGGCGGTGTTGCCGCGGGCCGGGTCGACGCCCGTGCCGGTGCCGCGGTCACACTGCCCGTCGGACTGACCGGGCGTCTTGACCCACAGGAACGCGTCGGCCAGCGGGTCGCCGGTCCGGGTGGTCGGGCGCAGCCCCAGCCCGCGGTCCGGCGGGTTGCACCAGACCTGCGGGTCCGGCCAGGTCACACCGGCCGGGGCCGCCCACGGTCCCTGGCCGTTGCGGCTGGTGTCCACCACGAAGTGGGCCAGCTTGTGCGGCGATACCTTGCCGACATTGGCCGCGTACCACTCGTCGGTGAGCCCCCAGGTGCTGAAGTCGCCCGGGCTGGCCGGGTAGTACTGGCTGCCGCAGCGCTCGAAGTGGCCGCGGTTCTCGGCCGCGCCCTGGGTGCCGTAGTAGATGCACTTCGAGATCCAGTTGCCGTACTTCAGCTGGCGCTCGGTCGTCTCGTAGTTCGACACGTTGACGAAGAACCCGTCGGCCTTCCGGACGCCTGCCTTGACCAGGCGGTCGGCGATGTCGCCGACGCCGAGCCAGGCGCTGTGCGTGCCGTCCAGGTAGACGCTCGTGCGCGGCAGGGCGCTCAGCCGGCCCACCGCGTAGTTGAGCATCGCGAACCGGTCGGCGGCGGCGGTGGCGGGGTCCGCCTCGGCCGGCTGACACCACTCCTGGTCACCGTTGATCGTGGTGTACCAGGGGATGATGCCCAGCCCGTCCGGCTCGAGCATGACGGCGGCCGGCCGAGCGCCGATGCCGGCGGCGAAGGCGTCGATCCACGCCTGGTACTCGGCCACCGACGTGGCGCCGCCCGCGGAGTATTGCGAGCAGTCCCGGAACGGGATGTTGTACGCGACGAAGACGGGCACCGCCTTCTTGGCCGCCGCCCGCTGGGCCTCGGCCTTGACCGACTGCGTGAGCGAGTGGCCGGAGCCGCCGGTGACCCAGACGGCCTGCGGGGTATTGATCATCGTTTGCAGCTTGCGCGCCAGGCCGCGCTGGCCGGCCGCGGTGAGCTGGGCGATCTGCTTGACGGCGCCGGGGTCGGGGCGCGGCGTGTAGAAGCGGGTGGCGTCCCGGCAGACGGCGCCCGCGGGCGAGGCGCTGAAGGCCAAGGTCACCACGGCGCCGGCGGCCGCGGCGGCCAGCCGTAAGAGCGGAGATAAGGACACTTCGGACTCCTGATCAGACGGTCGTTTGGGAGCGTTCCCATCCCGACTGAGCCTCGGTGTCCTGCCCGTCCAAGTCAATACGCTTTTGGGATCACGGTGCCGGCCGAACGCGCTTCCGGGGCCACCACGCCGATCAATACGCTTTGGGGATCACGGCGGCGGCCGGGCCGGCCGGGCACGGGGTGCCCCGGTCGAGCGAGTACCGCGCCTCGATGGTGAAGGTGCCCGCGGCCGGGGCCACCAGCTCGGTCCACGCGCCGTTCGGGGCGAGGCAGGCGTGCGGGGTCGCCGCGTCGTCGATCCCGGCGATGGCGAGCCAGGGCGACCAGGCGATGCGCAGGATCGCCGAGCCGGCCCGGGGCAGTCGCACGGTGAGCGTGGCCGGCCCGGCGTAGGTGACGGTGGCGGGGGCCGAGGCGAGCGGGTCGGCGTCCCTGACCCGGTAGACGCGCCAGCCGGCGTCCGCCCAGACCAGGCTCAGCCACGACGGCCCGGCGGTGACGATGCGCGCCTCGGCGACGCCGGCGCTGTCCGGTTCGGACGCCGGCAGCACGATGTAGCCCACGCTCCAGGTGCGCAGCCATTGGCGATACGTCGCGGCGGTCAGGGTGCCGTCGTAGAACAGCGGGTTGCGTTCCACGTCGGCCTGCCGGTTCCAGCCGCGGGCCAGATTTACGTACGGCGCTATCCCGGCCGCCTCCCAGTGCGAGCGCAGCGGCACCACTTCGACCCGGCCGCGCTGGGCGTTCAGGGCGTGGAGCTGGCTGATCAGCGGCTGGGCGTCGGCGGTGGCGGCGGGCGCCGGGGCGGTGCGGACGACGTCGGTGGCCGGCTGGACCACCGTCCAGACGACCATCGCGGCGGCGGCCACGTAGGTCGCGGGCACCCGCCAGCCACGGCGGCCGGGCGCGGCGGCGACGCAGATCAGGATGGCCGCCCCGGCCAGCAGGGCAAGCCGCTCGACGTTGCTGCCGATCGGGGTGGGCAGCGCCCAGCACAACGCCACGCCGAGGGCGTACACCCAGGCCCCGGCCCGCACCGTCCGCCACGCCGGCGGGGCCAGCACGGCGACGGCCACCGCGGCGGCGGCCGTGGGCAGCGCGGCGTACCAGTGGAAGGGCTGCACGCCGGAGAACGGGAACAGCAGCGCCGTCACCCCGATCACCACGGGCGGGCCGGCCGCGATCAGGTACGCCGGCCGGCGCCGGCCGGTCAGGACCAGCGCGGCCGCCAGCACCTCGACGAACAGCCCGGCCACCGGGCTGCACAGGGTCGCGACGGCGCCGAGCACGGCCGCGGCCACCGGCCGGGGACGGTGGAGCGCCAGGATGGCGGCGGCCATCGCGACCATCATGCCGAGCAGGTACGTGACCCGCCCGGCGGCCAGGTTGCCCCAGACGGCGACCGCCAGCCAGAGGGCGGCCGGCAGCGGGCGGCGGATGCCGGAGCGGGTGAGCAGCGCGGCGCCGAGGGCCGCCGCGCCGGTGCAGGCCAGCACGCCGGTCGTGCGCACGCCGAGCCAGGCCATGAGATACGGCGACAGGACGCTGTACGAGGCCGGATGGATCCCGCCGTACCAGGACAGGTTGTAGGCCGCGCCCGGGTGGCGCCGGACGAACGCGGTCCAAGCGTACTGGGCCGCGAGGTCACCGGCGTCGCGGGCCAGCCACAGCGCCCAGACGAGGCCGAGCACGCCGGCCAGCGCCGCCGCGATCGCGACCGGCCCCGGCCGGCGCGGCCAGCCGACGATGGGGCCGCCGTGCACGCGGTCCAGCAGGGTCATGGGCAGTCCGTCCGTCGGTCGGGTCCCGCCGGAGGCCGGATTGCCGGGAGGCCGCAGACCGTACCATCCAAGATCCGCAAAGCGGGGCCACCGCCGTGCGCCGGCGGCGAGCGCCGGAGCGGCGCACCGCGAGCGGCGACCCGGCCGGATTCCCGGACGCCGCCGGGCTACTCGGGTGGGTGATCGACCAGAACCGATGTTCAAGCTAGCATTTCGGGAGCGCTCCCAAAACGGAGGACCACATGCGGTACGGACACTTCGACGACGACCGCCGCGAGTACGTCATCGATCGGCCCGACACCCCTCTGCCCTGGATCAACTACCTGGGCACCGACGCGTACTTCGGCATCGTCTCCAACACCGCGGGCGGATATTCGTTCTACCGCGACGCCAAGCTCCGCCGCCTCACCCGGTACCGCTACAACAACGCGCCGTTCGACGTCGGCGGCCGCTACCTCTACCTGCGCGACGACACCACCGGCGACTTCTGGTCCCCGTCGTGGCAGCCCACGCGCAGTCCGCTCGACGAGTACGAGTGCCGGCACGGCCTGTCGTACACGAAGATCTCCTCCGCCCGCGGCGGGATCCGGGCCGAGACCCTCTACTTCGTGCCCCTCGGCGAGACCCTCGAGGTCTGGCGGGTCCGGGTGACCAACGAGCGGGACACGGCGGCCGAGCTCTCGCTCTTCTCGTCGGTCGAGTTCTGCCTGTGGGACGCGCAGGACGACGCGACCAACTTCCAGCGCAACTTCTCCACCGGCCAGGTCGAGGTGGCCGACGGGGTGATCTATCACAAGACCGAATACCGGGAACGACGCGACCACTTCGCGTACTTCGCGTGTTCGGAGCCGCTTGCCGGATTCGACACCCAGCGGGACACGTTCCTCGGGGCGTACCGCGGCTGGGATCAGCCGGCGGCGGTCGAGCGCGGCGCGGCCTTCGACTCGGTGGCGCACGGCTGGGCGCCGATCGGCAGCCATCACGTACGCCTCGGCCTGGCCCCCGGGGAGAGCCGCGAGGTCGTCTTCGTGCTGGGCTACGCCGAGAACCCGCGGGACGACAAGTTCGACCCGCCGGGATCGCAGACGCTCAACAAGCGCAACGTGCGCCCGGTGATCGAGCGCTGGCTGCGGCCGGCGACCGTCGACGAGGGCTTCGCGGCGCTCGGCGCCTACTGGGACCGGCTGCTCGGCGGCCTGCGGGTGACCACCCCGGACGCCGACACCGACCGGATGGTCAACATCTGGAACGCGTACCAGTGCATGGTGACCTTCAACATGAGCCGGTCGGCGTCGTTCTACGAGTCCGGGATCGGCCGGGGCATGGGGTTCCGCGACTCCAATCAGGACCTGCTCGGGTTCGTGCACATGATTCCGGAGCGCGCCCGGGAACGGATCCTGGACATCGCGGCCACCCAGATGGCGACCGGCGGGGCGTACCACCAGTACCAGCCGCTGACCAAGCGCGGCAACAACGACATCGGGCAGGGCTTCAACGACGACCCGCTGTGGCTGGTGCTCGGCGTCTCGGCGTACCTCAAGGAGACCGGCGACGCGACGATTTTGGACGAGCCGGTGCCGTTCGACAACGAGCCCGGCAGCGAGGAGCCGCTCTACGAGCACCTGCGCCGCTCGGTGCGCTACACCCAGGAGCGGCTCGGCCCGCACGGCCTGCCGCTGATCGGGCGGGCCGACTGGAACGACTGCCTCAACCTCAACTGCTTCTCCGACACGCCGGGCGAGCCGTTCCAGACGACCGAGAACGTCAGCGGCGGCGTGGCCGAGTCGGTCTTCATCGCCGGGCAGTTCGTGCTGGCCGCCAAGGAGCTGGCCGCGATCGCCGGCCTGCGCGGGCTGGACGCCGAGGCGGCCGAGTACCGGGCGGCGGCCGAGAAGATGACCGGGGTGATCCTCGAGCACGGCTGGGACGGCGCCTGGTTCCGCCGGGCGTACGACTTCTACGGCCACCCGATCGGCTCCGGCGAGAACGACGAGGGACAGATCTTCATCGAGCCGCAGGGCATGTGCGTGCTCGGCGGGGTCGGCCTCGACGACGGGCTGGCCGCGCAGGCGCTGGCCAGCGTGGCCGAGCGGCTGGCCACCCCGCACGGCATCGTCCTGCAGCAGCCGGCGTACTCCAGCTACCGGATCGAGCTGGGCGAGATCTCGTCGTATCCGCCGGGCTACAAGGAGAACGCCGGGATCTTCTGCCACACCAACCCGTGGATCATGATCGCCGAGGCGATGGTGGGCAACGGCGACAACGCGCACGACTACTACCGGCGGATCAACCCGTCGGCCCGCGAGGCGATGAGCGAGGTGCATCGCTGCGAGCCGTACGTCTACGCGCAGATGATCGCGGGCCGGGACGCGCCCACCCACGGCGAGGCCAAGAACTCCTGGCTCACCGGCACCGCGGCGTGGAACTTCGTCGCGATCACGCAGTGGATCCTCGGCATCCGGCCCGAGCTGACCGGCTTGCGGGTCGATCCGGTGCTGCCGGCCGACTGGCCCGGCTTCCAGGCCACCCGCGCGTTCCGGGACGCCACCTACGAGATCACGGTACGCAAGCCGGCCGGCGCGACCGGCCGCGTCGCCCACCTGATCGTGGACGGCGAGCGGGTGGACGGCACGGTCGTCCCGCCCGCCCCGCCCGGCGCGGTGGTCCGGGTGGAGGCCGTCATCGCCTGAGCCGCTCGACCGCTACACTCCGCGGCCATGAACGCTTCCTCAGCTTCCATGAGCCTGCTCGACGAGGCATTGGCGCTGCTCCGGGCCGGCCGGGTGGCGGACGCCGAGGAGCTGATGAAGCGCGCGGTGCGCCGGGCCGCCGAGGAGCACGGCGAGCACAGCACCGCCTGGGCGTCCGCGCAGTCCGACATGGGCAACGTGCTGCTGCGCGCCCAGCAGCCGGCGTGGGCGGCCGAGTGCTTCCGGGCGGCGGTGTCGGCGCCGCCCGGCGACGACCCGCAGCGCCACCTCGGATACCAGCTCAACCTCGGCATCGCGCTGGCGCTGAGCGGGCGGCTCGAGGAGGGCGCCGAGGCGCTGCGGCAGTCGCGGGACGGCCGGCTGGCCCTCTTCGGCCGCGAGCACCTGGGGTACGCGGCCGGCCTGGAACCGCTGGCCGACGTGCTGCTGCGCCTCGGCGACCACGACGGCGCGCTCGAGGCGATCGACGAGGCGGTGTCGGTCTTCCGGCGCGCGGGGCACGAGCGGGTGGCCGGCTCGGTCGCGCTGCGCGGGGTGATACTGCAGGCGGCCGGCCGGAGCGGGCCGCTGTTCCCGGCGCTGAAGGAGCTGCCCGACCGGCTGGTGGAGCGGGTCGCCGCGGTCGCCACCGCCCGGGTGCGGCAGGGCATCGACCCGGCCGCCGCGTACATGCTGGTCGCCCACCTCGCGAACGCGTTGCGCGAGCGGCTCGGGCCCGACCACGCGGCCACGGTCGCCGCGTTCGGCGCCCTGTCGGCGCAGGCCGGCGAGCACGGCGATCACGTCGGCCGGGTGGCGGCGCTGCGCCGGGTGCTCGCCGCCTACGACCGGCAGGAGCTCGCCGAGGAGGCGCTTTCGGCGGCGACCGACCTCGCCCAGGCGCTCAACGACGCCGGCGAGACCGACAAGAGTTTGGACACGTACGAGGACGCGGCGGCCCGCGCCGAGCGGATCGGCCGCCCCGGCCGGATCAGCCAGGCGCTCTTCGACTGGGGACTCGCGCTGCAGGACGCGGGCCGGGCCGAGCCGGCCGCCGAGCGGTTCGGCGAGGCGCTGGCGGCCGCCCGGCGCGGCGACGACCGGGTGCTGCTCGGGCACGTCGGCGCCGCGTACGGCATCTGCTTGCAGCACCTGGGCCGCCCGGCCGAGGCGCGGGCGGCGCTCGAGGAGAGCCTCGCCGTGATGGATCCGCGCGACGACGCCGCCCACGCGGCCCGCGGGCACCTGGTCGCCCTGCTCGACGGCGAGGAGTGCGACTGCGCCCGGATGCGGGCCGCGCTCGAGGAGGCCTACCGCGACTTCGTGGTGTCGCGCGCGCCCGACGGGCTGCTCGCCCGGCTGGACGTGCGCGTCGTCGGCAACAACTTCATGGTCGACGTCGAGTTCCAGCACCAGCCGGCCGAGGACGAGGTGGACCGGCTGAACGAGATCCTGCGGGCCGGCCACGCCGAGTTCAGCCGGCCGGCCGCCGGCTGACGACGGAACCGGCCGCACGAGGCCCCGCGTGGCCGGCCGCGCCCGGCTCAGCCCACCGGTCGCAGGCCGGCCAGGTCTCGGAAGACCAGCCGCGAGTCATCGCAGTCGACCACCACGACCTGCCCGGGCCGCAGCTGGTCGTGCAGGATGCGCTCGGCCAGCACGTCCTCGACCTCGCGCTGGATGGCGCGGCGCAGCGGGCGGGCGCCGAGCGCCGGGTCGAAGCCCCGGGCCGCCAGGTGCCGGCGGGCCGCCTCGGTGACCTCGACGCCCATGTCCCGGTCGCGCAGCCGCAGGTCGACCCGGGCCAGCATGACGTCGACGATGGCCAGCACGTCGGCCTCGGTCAGCCGGGGGAAGACCACGGTGTCGTCGACCCGGTTGAGGAACTCGGGGCGGAAGTGCTGCTTCAGCGCGTCGTGGACCTTGGCCGCCATCCGGTCGTCCGCGCCGCCGGCCGGCTGGAAGCCGAGCGACACCGGGCTGGACGCCGCGCGGGTGCCGAGGTTGGTGGTCATCACGATCACCGTGTTCTTGAAGTCCACCGCGTGGCCCTGGCCGTCGGTCAGCCGGCCGTCCTCCAGGATCTGCAGCAGCGTGTTGAAGACGTCCGGGTGGGCCTTCTCGATCTCGTCGAACAGCACCACCGAGAACGGCTTGCGCCGGACCCGGGTGGTGAGCTGGCCGCCCTCGTCGTGCCCCACGTACCCGGGCGGCGCGCCGACCAGCCGCGACACCGTGTGCCGATCGTGGAACTCGGACATGTCCAGCTGGATCAGCGCGTCCTCCGAGCCGAACAGGAACTCGGCCAGCGCCTTGCACAGCTCGGTCTTGCCGACCCCGGACGGCCCGGCGAAGATGAACGACCCGGCCGGCCGCTTCGGGTCCTTCAGGCCCGCACGCGTACGCCGGATCGCCCGCGCGACGGCCCGCACCGCCTCCTCCTGGCCGATGATCCGCTTGTGCAGCTCGTCCTCCATGTGCAGCAGCCGCGCGGTCTCCGACGAGGTCAGCCGCTGCACCGGGATCCCGGTCCAGGTGGCCAGCACTTCGGCGATCTGCTCGCCACCGATCTGCTCGCCACCGGCCTGCCCGCCGCCAGCCTGCCCGCCGGCCCGCGGCCGGATGCGCGCCCAGGCGCCGGCCTCGTCGATCAGGTCGATCGCCTTGTCCGGCAGGAAGCGGTCGGCGACGTAGCGGTCGGCCAGCGACACGGCGGCGGCCAGGGCGGCGTCGGTGTACGAGACGTGGTGGTGCTTCTCGTACCGCCCGCGCAGGCCCCGGAGGATCTCGACGGCCTCGGCCGAGGTCGGCTCGTCGATCGCGACCGGCTGGAACCGGCGGGCCAGCGCGGCGTCCTTCTCGAAGTATTTGCGGTATTCCGTCGTGGTGGTGGCGCCGATCGTCTGCAGCTCGCCCCGGGCCAGCATCGGCTTGAGGATGCTGGCCGCGTCGATCGCCCCCTCGGCCGCGCCCGCGCCCACCAGCATGTGAATCTCGTCGATGAACAGGATGACGTCGCCGCGGGTGCGGCACTCCTTGACCACCTTCTTGAGGCGCTCCTCGAAGTCGCCGCGGTACCGCGAGCCGGCCACCAGCGAGCCCAGGTCGAGCGTGTGCACATGCTTGTCCTTGAGCGTCCCGGGCACGTCGCCGGCCACGATCCGGCGGCACAGGCCCTCCACCACCGCGGTTTTGCCGACGCCGGGCTCGCCGACCAGGACCGGGTTGTTCTTGGTGCGGCAGGAGAGCACGACCATGATGCGGTCGATCTCGCGGTCGCGGCCGACCACCGGGTCGAGGCCGCCGTCGCGGGCACGCTGGGTGAGGTTCTCGCCGTACTGGTCGAGCAGGGCCGAGGTGGCCGGCGGCGGCGCGGCCAGCGCCGGGTGGCCGGACAACAGCAGGAGCACTTTTTCCCGTACGCGCCGGGCATCGGCACCCAGGGTGACCAGGACCCGGACCGCGACGTCCGCGCCCTCCCGGACCAGGCCGAGCAGGATGTGCTCGGGGCCGATGTGGTTGTGGCCCAGCTTGAGAGCCTCCCGCAGGGCCAGCTCGAGGACGCCCTTGGCGGCCGCGGTGAACGGGACGTGCACCCCGGGCACCTCGGCGCCGCGGCCGACCGCCTCCTCGACCTCGATGCGGGCGGCCTCGAGCGTCACGCCCAGCTCGGCCAGCGCCTGGGCCGCCACGCCCTCGCCCTCGCCGGGCCGGTGCAGCAGGCCGAGCAGCAGGTGCTCGGTGCCGATGAAGTGGTGATCGAGGCGCCGGGCCTCTTCCTGAGCCAGCACGACCACCCGGCGGGCCTGATCGGTGAATCGTTCGAACACGTGACTCACGTCCTCGCGGCGAGGCCCCACGCACCCCACCCGGTCGGCGCGCGCGGGCGCGTAAGGGTGGTGTGCGCTGAGTCAGAGCCTCTTGGCGTCGACGCGGGCCCGCGTGGGGGGCTCGCACGCTCGTGCAGGCGCGGCTGCCCCCACAACGTACCTCGCCGACCCTACGATTGCCGCAAGGGAGGGCCGCCATGACCGGAGCCGAACGCCGTCGCCAGGCCAACGACCGCGCCCGCAGGCGCGCCATCCGGGCGCTCGCCGCCCAGATGGGAGTGCCCTATTCGGTCGCGGCCCGGCTCATCGCCGACCCGCACCGCGCGCTGATGTTCGCCCACCGCGAACAACGCCCGTTCCACGCCCGGGTGCGCGACACCCGCGACGCGGCCGCTCCCCCGCTGGGCCGGGCCGCCCACCTGGTGGCCCGCTTCCCGCGCTTGCATACCGCCGCCGGCCGGCTCTACGACGGCCGCGACCGGCAGACCGTGCTCGCGATGCTCTACGCCGTGGTGGCTCACGACTCGCCGGCCCTGATGCCCGCGCCCGAGGAGCTGGCCTGGGTGGCCGAGCTGGGCGAGGAGACGGCGGTCGACATCACCTGCGCCGCCCTCGACCGGGCCGCCCGGCTGCTGCTCGACGACGACCAGTGGCGGCTGTGGACCAGGGTCGAGGCGGCCCTGGACGCGAGCGACCCGCGCGGCGACGTGGCGCTGACGCTGGCTCCCGAGCTGCGGTCGGTGAGCCTGCGCGGCTCGCTGCCGGGCGCCCGGCAGACCCTCGACGCAGTGCTGCTCGCGGCGCACCGGCTCAGCGCGCCCGGCGCCCCGCTGCGCGTCGGCGGCCGCACGGCGACGGTGGTGGGCGCGCGCTGGCCGCGCAGCGGTCCCCCGTCGGCGTACGAGGTGCGGCTCGACGGCGACCCCCGGATCCACCTCGTCGACCTCGGCCAGGAGCAGCAGCCGGCCGGGGCGCGGCCGTAGAGCCCGATCAGCGGGCGCACGCCGCCGGCGGATCAGTCGGCGCGCGCCCGGAGGAGTTCGATCAGCGGGCGCACGTGTGCCGGTACTTGATCTCCGGGATATAGCGGGCCCACTCGGCGGCGGTGAGGCCGCGGCCGGTGACCGCGCAGGCGTATCCGGCGGGGTCGGCGCGCACGGCGTTCAGGTTCTGATAGCTCCACAGCGTGACGATCGTGAAGCGCGGCCATGGCTCGGCGGGGACCGCCAGGGTGCGCCCGTCCGGCCCGAAGACCAGCCCGATCGCCTCGCCGCCGGTCGGCGTTCGCATCCGGCCGACGAGGACCGGCGCGGCCGGGACGGCGGTGTCCCACATCATCACCGCGTAGTCGCCGCCGCCGGTGGCCAGGGTGCGCCCGTCGGGGCTGAACGCCAGCGTGCTGACCCACCTGGTGTGGCCGGTCAGCGTGGCGAGCCGGAGCGGGGCGGAGCGGTTGGTGATGTCCCAGAGCACGGTGATGTGGTCCCGGCCGCCGCTGGCCAGGGTGCGGCCGTCCGGGCTGATGGCCATCGTCACGACGTAGTCGCTGTGTCCGAGCATCGTGGCGAGCCGGCCGGGCGCGGAGCGGTCCGCCACGTTCCACAGCGTGATCGCCGGGGTGCTCCGGCCCGAGGTGGCCAGGAGGCGTCCGTCCGGGCCGAACCGCACCACCCCGCCGAAGTCGCCGCCCACCCTGGACAGCAGGACGGGACGGGCGAGATCGGCCACGTTCCACAGCATCAGCGTGGCGTCGCCGAGGATGACCGCCAGGGTGCGCCCGTCGGGGCTGAAGGCCAGCGCGTTCGTTCCCGCCACCGGGGCGCCGGCGACGGCGAGCGTCGTCGCCCGGGCCGGCCGGGTCGCGTCGGACAGGGTCAGCGTCTGATCCTCGTCGGCGATGGTCGCCACCGTACGGTGGTCCGGGCTGTACGTCACCACGGCGACCTCCTCGCCGCGCAGGGCCACGTCGGCGCCGCGCGCGGGATGGCCGGGGTCGGCGATGTCCCAGGTGCGCGCCTTGGCGTCCGAGCCGGCGACGACCAGCGAACGCCCGCCCGCGCCGAAGGCGGTGGTCCGGAACTCGACGGGGACGGTGACCATGCCGAGCGGCACCGGGGCGCCGGGGGCCGGCACGGTCCACAGGGTCGCCGTCGCGGAGGCGTCGGTGGTGGTCAGCATTCCGCTCCGCTGGTCGAAGGACAGCGTGCGGATCGCGCCGCCGGCCCGGACGGTGGCGAAGTCGCCCGAGCTCACCGCGCTTTTCAGGTCCCAGAGATTGGTGTTGCCGTTCTGGTCGCCGACCGCGAGCAGGCTCCCGTCCGCGCTGAACGCCATCGCGGTGACCACGGCGCCGAGGCCGGTCAGCCGGGCGAACGGGCCGACCTCGGGACCGTCGTCCGGCAGCGGCGGGGGCGGGACGACGACGACGCCAGGGTCATCCGGGTCATCCGGAGCGGCCGGGTCATCCGGAGCGGCCGCGATGCGCGCGGGGCTCTCCGTGGGCAGCGCGGGCTCGAAGGGGTCGTCCGGCGGGATCACCGGGGGCGGCCCGTCGCCCCGCATGTCGTAGAGAGCCACCGTTCCGTCGGTGTCGCCGACCGCCAGCACCGAGCTGTCCGGGGTGAACGCCATTGGGGTGGTTCCGAAGGCGAGGAAGGCGGCGCCCTCCGGTGTCATCGGCAGGGACGGCTCGGTCAGGTCGAAGACCGGGATGAACCGCCCCTTGTCCACGACGAGCCGGCGTCCGTCCGGGCTGAAGGCCAGGTGCTCCACCCCGTGACTGTCGTCCCCGGACAGCTCGGCCAGCTCGCTCGGATGCGCCCGGTCGCTGGTGTCCCAGACCGACGCGCCACCGCGGATGTCGCCCATGACGAGGACGGCGGCGTCGCCACGGAACGCGACGGCGGAGACCGTGCGCGGGCTCGGCACGGTGCCGAGCCGGAGCGGGCGGGACCGGTCGGCGACGTCCCACAGGACGACCTCGCGCCCGCCCGCGACGGCCAGCGTCCGCCCGTCCGAGCTGAGCTCCAGCAGGCCGCCGGCCGGGACCGCGCCGGGGAGGGTGGCGATCCGGGCGGGTTTGCGCGGGTCCCGCACGTTCCACATCGAGACCCGGCCGTCGGTGCCGAGCGCGGTCAGGACGCCGTCCGGCCCGTACGTGGCCGCGGTCAGGCCGCCGATCGTGCCGGCGTAGCGCGTCGCGGTGACGACGCCGCTCAGCTGGCGGCGGGTCGTCGTGTCGGGGGTGATGTTCTCGGCCGCCGCGCCCAGCATCAGGGCGGTCCGCGGATCCTCGGCGAGCATCGCCGACGCCTGGTTCATCAGTCGCCGGCTGACCGCGACGCGCTGCTGCTGGTCGGCCTTCGCCTGCTGGCGCGCGGCCTCGGCGGCCGCCTGGTCGGCCAGCCGGCGCTGCTCGGCCGCGACGCGGGCCAGCCGGTCGGCCTCGCGCCGCGCGTTCCGGGCCCGCTCGGTCGCCTCCGCCGCCAGCCGCTGCTGTTCCCGCGTCCGAACCGTCGCCGCGTCGGCGAGCCGCCGCTGGCGCCGCGCGTCGGCCGCGGCCTGATCGGCCACTCTCCGCTGCTGCTGGGCCAGCCGTTCGGACTCCTCGGCCACGGCCGCCGCCTGCGCCGCCCGGGTCCGCTGCTGCTGCGCCAGATCCTGCTGCTCGCGCGCCAGCTCCTGCTGCCGGCGCGCCTCCGCGGCGGACCGCTCGGCGCTGTCCCGCTGGCTGTCGGCGACCTGCTGCTGGCGCAGCGCCTCGGCCGCCGCGGCCTTGGCCCGCTCGGCGTTGCGCACCGCCGACATCCCGGTCAGCGACGTCACCAGCGCCAGGATCACGAGGGTCACCAGGGCGCCCGAGCGCAGGCGCTTGGCCCGGCGGTGCTGCCGGACGTCCTCACCCTCCAGCTCGTCCTTGCTCACCCCGTGCATCGGGGCCGCCAGCTGCGCGATCGCGTCGCGGAACCGGGAGTGATGCAGGCTCAGGTGCTCGCTTCCCCGCGCCCACCGCAGGTCGAGGAAGAACGGCTCCTCGGCGAACACGCCCCGCAGCGCGGGCGGCACCGCCGTGGACTCCGCGCTGAAGTCGCCGCGGTCCTCGTCCCAGGCCCACTCGCCGTCGGTCACCACCGGGAGGATCCGGTTCGCCGACTTCGTGGCGATCCAGTGCTCGATCTCCCGGTTCACCCACGGCGACCGCGCGGCCTCCGGCGAGGCGAGCAGCACGAAGTGCTCCGAGCCGTCCAGCGCGGTCTGGATGGACGACCACAGGCCGGGAGTCACCGCCAGGCCGGTCTGGTCCCGGAAGATCCACAAGGCGCGCCGGCGGTGCCAGGGCTTGGCCAGACGGTGCAGCCCGCGCTGGACGGCGGGCGCGAGGCGCCCGTCCGCCGCGTGGCTGTACGAGATAAACCCATCGAAGGTCATGCGAGGTCCTCTGGCGGTCGGCACGTGCTGCGACGACAGATTCTGCATGCCAGCGCCCCACGAGAAAAGGCAAGGGATCGTATCGTCATGCTGCGTAGCAGCGTGACGAGGCCCGATGCGGAGGTCGATGTGCGGTTCGGTGTCACCGGTCATCGGGTCCTTCCGCCCAGCGTGGCAGATCGCGCGGTACGCCATTGGGGCCGGGTGCTGCCCGCCGGCTCGCATCCGCACGGGGTGTCGAATCTCGCCGACGGCGCCGACCAGCTGTTCGCGGCGCACGTGCTGGCGGCCGGCGGCACCCTCGAGGTAGTGCTGCCGTGCGAGGGCTACGCCGGATCGCTGATGGCCGACGAGAGCCGCAGCCGGTTCGAGGACCTCCGGCGGGCGGCGGCCCGGGTGATCACGATGCCCTTCCCGGAGCCCAGCGATCAGGCGTTCCTGGCCGCCGGGCAGGCCCTGGTGGACCGGTGCGACCACCTGTTCGCGGTGTGGGACGGCCGCCCGTCCCGGGGCCTCGGCGGAACGGCGGACATCGTCACGTACGCCCGCGACCGCGGCTGCCCGGTCACCGTCCTGTGGGTCGAGGGCGTCGTCCGGGCGTGACTACCAGCCGGGGGCGCCCGGCACCGCGAGGTCGGCGAAGAGGCGCCGGGCCCGATCCCGGTGCGTCGCGCCGTCGTCGCCGGCGGCCGCGGCGAGGCCGTCGTGGGCGCGGGCCTGCTCGTACCGGTCGCCGATCTCCCGGGCCAGGACCAGCGCCTGCTCGTGCTGGGCGCGGGCCCCGGCCGCGTCGCCCGCGGCCCGCAGCACCTGGCCGAGGTCGTTGAGCGCCTCGGCCTCGCTGGCCCGGTCCCCGATCCGGCGATGCAGCACCAGCGCGCCGCGCAGATGGTCCGCCGCCTCGGTGAGCCGGCCGCCGCGGGCGTGCACCGCGGCGAGGTCGGTCAGCGCGTACGCCTCCGCCGTGCGGTCGCCCGCCTGCCGGACCGCGGCGAGGCTCTGCTCCAAGTGGGCGGCGGCCCGCTCGAGGTCGTCCGGCCGGCAGGACAACCGGGCGAGCAGCGAGAGCACGTACGCCTCGCTGAACCGGTCGCCGAGCCGGGTGTAGAGCTCGAGCGCCGGCCGGAGCCGCTCGGCCGCCCGGTCCGCGTCGCCGAGCCGGGCCTCCACCAGGGCGAGCCGGACCGACGCGTCGGCCTGCCCGGCGTCGTCGCCCAGCTCCCGGTAGTGCGCCCCGGCCCGCTGGTAATGCTCGGCCGCCTGCCGGTAGTCGCCCAGCCGCCAGTGCACGGTGCCGAGGTTGCGCAGCGCCACCGCCTCCGCGGCGCGCTCGCCGAGGTCGGCGTAGAGGGCCAGGGCCTGCCGGTAGGTGGCGGCCGCCTCCTCGAGCCGGCCCTGCCGCCGGTGCAGCCGGCCGAGGTCGGACAGGGCCCGGGCCCGCGCCTCCCGGTCGCCGAGGGCGAGGGCCGCCGACACGGCCGAGGCGGTGACCGCGACCGCCTCGGCGGCCGGGCCGCCGGCGTCGAGGTAGCGGAACATCGTCGCGGCGAGCGAGATCGCGAAGCGGTGCCAGCCGTGCGCGGCAGCATAGGTGCAGGCGGCGGCGAGGTTGGGGCGTTCCGCCTCGAGCCAGCTTCGAGCCGCCTCCGCCGCGCCCGGGCCGGCGCCGGCCCCCGCCACTTCCGGGCCGCCGCCGGGCCAGGCCACCTCGGCGTCGCCACCGGCCCCGGCCGCCTCGGGCTCGGTGCTGGGCCTGGCCGCCGCGAGGTCGGCGGTGCCGGGCCGGGCCGCGTCCGGGTACAGCGTGGTCGTCGCCGCGACGGCGCCGGCCAGGTAGTGGTCGAAGAGCCGGGTCAGCGCGGCCCGGCGCTCCGGCGCGGGGTCGTGCGCGGCCGCCAGCTCCGCGGCGTACGCCCGCAGCAGGTCGTGCATGCCGTACCGGCCGCCCCGGCCGGCGTGCACCAGGCTGGCCCGGACCAGCACGCCGAGCAGCCGCCGGGCCTCGCCGGCGCCGGCGTCCGCGAGCGCCGCCACGTCGTCGGCCCGCACCGACTCGCCCGGGTGCAGCCCGAGCAGCCGGAACACGCGGGCCGCGTCCGCGGGCAGGTTCTGGTACGACCACGAGAACACGGCGCGGACCTCGGCGCGCGGATCGCCCGCGTCGAGCAGGTCGAGCCGTACCCGGTGGTCGCCCAGCTCGCCGACCAGCTCGGCCAGCGCGACATCGGCGCGCGCCGCCGCCAGCTCGGCGGCGATCCGCAGCGCCAGGGGCAGCCGGGCGCACGCCGCGGCCAGCTGCTCGGCGACGGCCGGCTCGCGGTCCACCCGGGCGCCGATCAGCCGGCGCAGCAGCACCACCGCGTCCGGCAGAGGCAGCAGGTCCAGGTTGACCCGCTCGGCGCCGTACAGGGCCACCATGCCCGGCAGCGCGTCGCGGCTGGTGATCAGCACCAGGCACGACCCGGTGCCGGGCAGCAGCGGCCGCACCTGCTCCACCGAGGACGCGTTGTCGAGCAGCACGAGCATCGTGCGGCCGGTCAGCTCGGATCGGTACCGGCCGGCGCGCTCCTCGACGCCCGGCGGGATCTCCGCTCCGCGCACGCCGAGCGCGGTCAGGAAGCCGGCCAGCGCGTCGCCGACCGCCACCGGCTGCTCGGCGTCGTAGCCGCGCAGGTTCACGTACAGCTGGCCGTCCGGGAAGGCGTCCCGCACCCGGTGCGCCCACCGTACGGCCAGGGCGGACTTGCCCACCCCGGCGGTGCCGGAGAGCAGCACGACGGTCAGCGGCGGCTCGTCGCCCTCGGGCGGCGCCAGCGACTTGTCCAGGACGGCGAGCTCTTCGGTGCGCCCGGTGAAGGCGCGCACGTCCGCGGGCAGTTGCGCGGGCACCGTCGCGGGCGAGGCGGCCCGGACCGCCGGCGCCGCGATCAGGGTGGGGTCGGCGGCGAGGATGCGCTCGTGCAGCCGGCGCAGGCCGGCCCCGGGGTCGCTGCCGAGCTCGTCGGCCAGGCAGCGGCGGATCCGCCGGTACTGCTCGTCGGCGTCGGCCTGGCGGCCCGACCGGTACAGGGCGAGCACCATCTGCTCGGCCAGCCGTTCGTCGAGCGGGTGCTGGGCCACCGCGGCGGCGAGCGACGGCAGCAGCTCGCCGTGCCGGCCGAGCCGCAGGAGCACGTCGTTGTGGTGCAGCTCGGCGGCGAGCCGCTCGCCCAGCAGCGACTGCCGCATCGCGTCCAGCCACGGGGTGTCCAGGCCGGCGAACGGCTCGCCCCGCCACAGGCCGAGGGCCTGCGCGATCAGCTCGGCGGCGGAGCGGTCGGATTCCGCGCCCCGGGCCTGCGTGACGAGCCGGCGGAACCGGTGCAGATCCACCGTCTGCGGGTCGGCGGTCAGCGCGTACCCGCCGGGCCGGCGCTCGATCCCGATGCCGGCGTCGCCGAGGGCCGCACGCAGCCGCGACAGGTAGCTGTAAAGCGCGCCGGCGGCCCGCTGCGGCGCCTCCGCGCCCCAGACCCGGTCGATCAGCTGGTCGACCGTGACCGGCCGCCCGGCCTCGACGAGGAGCACGGCGAGGACGCTGCGCTGCCGGGCGTGCCCCAGGGCGACGGGCCGGCCGGCGATCTGGGCCTCCACCGCGCCGAGCACCCCGAACTGCGCCGCCAACTGACCTCCGCACACCCTCGCCCACGCGGCCCCGAACAGCGGATTCAAGAAATCCGCAAGGAGCGCGCCCAGTCTCGCATGCTTCGTACAAGGTCCGGCACCGACTATTGATCCCGTTGCAGGGAAGGCAGGTCGCCCCTCGCCCGGCTGCGCCACGGCGCACGGGGAAGTCGGGAAGGGGCGGGCGACCTGCCCTCTGCGCGCCGGCTCAGCCGTCCCCCAAAGCGATCTTGAAGATCCGCTCGTTGCTGTTGCGCGGGATGCTGTCCTTGTCGCCCCCGGTGCTGGTGGTCAGCCAGAGATTGCCGTCGACGGCCGGCTCGACCGTGCGCAGCCGGCCGTAGGTGCCCACGTAATACTGCTGGATCCCGGTCAGCCGGTCACCGTCGATCACCGCGCGGTAGAGCCGGGCGCCGCGCAGGCAGGCGAGGTACAGCACGTCCCGGACGATCGCGAGGCCGCTGCACGACGCCGCCGCGACCGGATAGGTCTGGACCGGAGCGACGTATCCCGGGGTGGCGCAGGCGTCGCCGACCGTGCCCTCGCAGGCGGGCCAGCCGTAGTTGCCGCCCTTGACCACCAGGTTGGTCTCGTCCATCACGTTGTTGCCGAACTCCTGCTCCCACAGCCGGCCCTGCGAGTCGAACGCCAGGCCCTGCGGGTTGCGGTGCCCGTAGCTCCAGACGAAGCTGCCCGGGAACGGGTTGTCGTCCGGGACGGTGCCGTCCGGGTTGAGCCGCAGCACCTTTCCACCGAGGTTGCTCAGGTCCTGCGCCTGGTCGGGATCCTGGCCGTCGCCGGCCGCCGCGTAGAGCTTGCCGTCCGGGCCGAACCGCAGCCGGCCGCCGTTGTGGTACTTGTTGCGCGGGATCCCGGTCACCAGGATCTCCCGGGACGCCGTGCGCAGCGTCCCGTCGTACTGGAACCGAACGATGCGGTTGTCCGCCGCCGTGGTGTGGTAGACGTACAGCCAGTGGTCGGTGGCGAACTCGGGCGAGACCGCCAGGCCCAGCACCCCGCCTTCGCCGTTGGTGCCGGCCGCGTCCGGCACCCGGCCGATGCTGTGCTTGCCGCTGCCGTCCGGCGCCATCGCCTGGATGGTGAACAGGTCGCGCTGGGCGTAGAGCACTGTCCCGTCCGGCAACTGCACCAGGCCCCACGGCAGGTCGCGCTCGGTGGTCACCTGGGTGATGCCGCAGACGGCCGCGCACGACCCGCCGGTGCGCACCTGCACCGCGTCGCTCGGCGGCGAGGTGTTGCCCTGCGCGTCGCGGGCGACCAGGGTGTACGCGTACGTGGTCTCGGCCGCCAGCCCGGCGTCGGTGAAGGTGGTGGCCGGCGGGTCGGCGGCCGAGCCGGTGAGCAGGCCGGCCCGGGTGCCGTCGCGCCACACCTCGTAGCCGGTCACGGCCACGTCGTCGGTGGACGGCACCCAGCGCAGGGTCACCGCGGTGCCGACGGCCTCGCCGGTGAGCCCCGCCGGGACGCTGGGGGCGGTGGTGTCCGGCGAGCAGAACGGCACCGAGACCGACACCGTCCGGCTGGCCTGCGAGACGTTGCCGGCGGCGTCCCGGGCGTTGACGTAGAAGCCCCACCGCGCGCCCGGGACCACGCCCAGCGTGACCGTGCGGACGTCGCCGGTGGTGGAGCCGATCGCCTGGCCGTCGTGGTACAGGTCGTAGAACGCCACGCCGGTGTCGTCGGTGGCGGCCGACCAGCTCAGCGTGACCGAGGAGCAGCTGAGATCGGTGGCGGTCAGATCGGTGGGCGCGGTCGGCGGCTGGGTGTCGGCCACGGCCGAGGCCGGAGAGCTCCCGGCCGCGGTGGTGCCGGTCAGCAGGACGCCGACGGCGAACACCGCGAGCAGCGCGCGTCGGGGCAGCATGAGGGACCTCCGATGACGGATCTCAGTACGGGTAACCGGGCACGCCCAGATGCACGCTGTACAGCCCGGAGTTGCCGGTACGCCCGGACGTGACGAAGAGGGTCTGCCGGTCGGCGCCGCCGAACGCGACGTTCGTCGTCCCGGCGCTGGAAACGATCGTTCCGAGCGGCACGCCGTCCGGGGTGAAGACGTGCACCCGGCCGTCCCTGCCGGACGCCCAGTAGACATCGCCGGCGCAGTCGATCGTCACCCCGTCCGGCCCGCCGACGGATGCGAACGGCGTCCGGTCCCCGGTGCTGCCGTCGGCCGCCACGGGATAGCTGTAGATCTTGTTCTCGCCGTACGCGCCCACGTAGAGCGTGCCGCCGTCCGGGGACAGGGCGATGCCGTTCGGCTCCCGCAGGCCGTCGTCGACCAGCGACACCGTTCCCCCGGAAATCCGGAACACGCCGGTCCGGCCGTTCATCGCGTCCGCCCGATTTCCGCGCTGGAAATCGGGGTCGGTGAAATAGATGACGCCGTCGGAGCGGATCGCCACGTCGTTCGGCGAATTGAAGGCCGCACCCTGATAATCGGTGGCGACGGTATCCCGGGAAAGGTCGGCGAGCTGGTATCGCGAGATGCCGCGGTTGTCGTGGGTGGCCGCGACGATCGACCCGCCGTCCGGCGACAGGGCCAGGCCGTTGCTGCCGGCGTCGGCGATCGCCGTCTCGACCGTGGCCGAGCCGGGGACGTAACGCCGGATCGCCGACGGCTGCACCCGCTCCGGCCCGGTCGCCGCCGCCATGTCCGACATCAGCAGATATCCCTGGTCAGCGACCCATACCGGCCCTTCCAGGAAGGCCTGACCGCCGACCAGCCGGGTCGCCACGGTCGTCGCCGAGGTCAGCGGCGGACCATAGGCGGCGCCGTCCGGGCAGACGCCCGGCGGCGCGCCCGGCGTCAGGTCGGCGGCCCGGGCGACGGTCGCGGTCGCCACCAGCAAGAGGCCGGCCGACGCCGCCGCGAACAGTGCACCCCGCGGATTCATGCAAGCCCTCTTCGCTTTACGACATTGACGTCCGTCGAACGATAACGCACGCCTTACCGTTCGTCGACCGACAGCCGCGGCCGTACCGCCGTTCGCACCGAAATCAAATTGCCGGGCGAAAATCCGTTATCGGTCGGCCCGCGCCGGAGTCGCATCGACCTGCGCCGGCGCCGGCAGCACCAGGGCGGTCGCCGCCGCGTGGTCCAGCGGCTTGGCGAAGAGGTAGCCCTGGCCGAGGCGGCAGCCGCAGTCCAGCAACGCCTGTCGCTGGCTTTCGGACTCGACGCCCTCGGCCACGACGTCCCGCCGCACCGTCCGCCCGAGCTGAACGATGGCCCGGGTGAGATCCGAGCGATCGGAACACCCGTCCAGGTTGTCGACGAACGCCTTGTCGATCTTGATGGTGTCGATCGGGAACTCGCGCAGAGCGAGCAGCGACGAGTACCCGGTGCCGAAGTCGTCGATGGCGAGCCCCACGCCCAGGCCCTTGAGGCACTGCAACTGGTCGCAGACCTGGGCGAGGTCGAACGCCTGGTGTGACTCCGTTATCTCCAGGACCAGGCTGGACGGCGCCAGGCCGGTCTCGCCGAGCACCTCGGCCACCATCTGCGGCGTGTCGCCGCGCAGCTGCCGGGTCGAGAGGTTGACGTGCACGGTCAGCTCCGGCAGTCCGGCGAGTGCCCGCCGCCGGTTCCACGCGGCGGTGGAACGGCAGGCCTCGCGCAGCACCCGATGACCGATCGGCACGATGAGCTCGGTCTCCTCGGCGGTCGGGATGAACTCCATCGGAGCGACCATCCCGCGCGCCGGGTGCTGCCAGCGCACCAACGCCTCCAGCCCGACCGGCGCACCGTCGGCCAGCGTGCAGATCGGCTGGTAGTACACGACGAACTCGTCACGCTCGAGGGCCAGGCGAAGGTCCGTCGCGAGGTTGACGGTCTTCTCGAACGCCTCCTGCATCTCCGGCCGGAAGACCTCGTACCGCCCTTTGCCGGTGCGCTTCGCGTGATACATCGCGAGGTCGGCGTCCCGGATGAGCGCGTCGGCGTCCGGCGAGGTGGGGTCGCTCAGCGAGATGCCCACGCTCGCCCCGATGAAGACGTCCTGACCGGTCAGATCGAACGGGCGCTTGAGCTGGTCGAGGACCCGTTCGGCGACGGAGACGACCTCGTCGTCGGTCTCGAAGCCGGCCAGCAGGACCGCGAACTCGTCGCCGCCGAGCCGGGCCACGGTGTCCATGCCGCGGACACAGGCCCGCAACCGGGCGCCGACCTCGGCCAGCACCGTGTCGCCGGCGGCGTGGCCGAGCGAGTCGTTGACCAGCTTGAATCCGTCGAGGTCGACGAAGAGCAGGCCGAGCCGATCGCCCGCGCGGCCGGCGACCGACAGGCCACGTTGCAGCTGCTCCATGAACGGGCTGCGGCTCACCAGCCCGGTGACCTGGTCGTGGTGCGCCTTGTTGAGCGCCTGGAACGTCTTCGCGTCGGTGACGGCGAGGCTGGCGTGCTCGGCGAAGGCGTGCAGGATGTCCCGGTCCCGCTTCTCGTACTTGCGGTCGCCGCCCTGCGCCGTCGCCGCGAGGGCGCCGACGACCGTGCCGCTGTCGTGCACGGGCACCGCCAGGCCGGACTCGCCCGGTTCGGCGATCGTCACCAGCCGGTCCTCGGCGATGCTCCGGCCCACCGTCCCGGCCTCCGCCACCGTGAGCCGGGACAACCGCCGCCCGGCCCGCTTCGGCAGTCCCATCTCCGAGGTCATCACCAGCATGCCCGGCTCGTCGCTGTCGAGCAGCCAGAGCACCACGCCGTCGCCGCCGAGCATCTCGTGGGCACCGACGGTGATCATGTCGAGGACGCGCGGCAGCGGTGCGCGGCGGGCGATGGCGCGCTGGATCCCGGACAGGTGCTCGAGCAGGCGCTGGCGCTCGCTCAGCGAATCGACGAGCTCGCTGTTGAGCGCCGCCTGCCGGCGCTCGGCCGCCAGGCTCTGCACCATGTGGACATGCAGCTCCAGCACCCGGGCCATGCCGCGGACGAGGCTCGCCTCCTCGACCGTGAAGCCCTCCGGGCCGCCCCGGGCCACCACCAGGTATTCCGGCGGCTCGATGGCGCTGGGCGCGAAGATCGCCTGGCACGGGCCACAGCCGGGCACGTCCACCGTGGCTCGCTCGCCGGAGACGACCGCGGACAGCTCCCGCACCGGCGCTTGACCCGCCGGGAACCCGACGGCGGCCGCCACGGCGCCGCCACGCAACACGGCGACCATTTCGGCGTCCAGGGCGCGCGCCGCGCTGGTGGTGGCGATGCGGTAGGCGTTCGGAACGTCCGAAACCTCGGACAGGGCGCCGAGGAACTCGGCGAGTTGCTGTACGACCAGGGCCGCGGCGATGTCGTACATGTGCGATCAGCCGACGGCCAGCACGACGAGGGACTGGTGGTGCAGCCCGTTGACCCCGCGCACCCGGGCGATCTCGCCCCAGGTGTAGAAGCCGACGAAGGGCAGGCCGCCCGCCTGGCGAACCATCCGGCCGACCTCCTCGCCACCCTGATCGCCGGCCGGGGCCTGACTCAGGATGTCCTGCCGGATGCCGCAGTCGAAGACCAGGAATCCGCGCGCCGGCCGGCCGCCGAGCGCCTCGACCGCGGCCGGCCAGACCCGGTCGACGGCTTCGATGGTGCTGTCCGCGTCCGATTCCAGCGGCCAGACCATGCCGCCCTCCGGGACGTCGCCGACGCACATCAGCGAACCCTCGCCGAGGTCGGCGTGCTCGGTGACGAAGCGAACCTCCTCGGTCGCGCGCCGCAGCACGCACAGCGGCCGCAGCCGAGAGAACGCGACGAACGCCTCCTTGTCGTGGTAAGCCTCGGCCGGCGCGCCCAATCGGTCCAGGTACGCGTGCAGCGCCGGCCGGTTGTCCAGGGTGTAGATGCGCCCCTTGCGGCTGCGGGTCACCATCATGGGCTCGCCGACCTCGCGGAAACCGTGCCGCATCGCCACCCCGAACGGCCCGTCGGAGGTGATCGCCGCGGCCACGACGGCGTCGGTGAGCACCTCGCCGTCGTGCATGTGGAAAGTGTTGGCGTTGGAGCCGTCGGGCTTCAGCGCCGTGCCCGCGGCGCCACCCGCCAGCGCCACGCCGGCGCCCAGCATCTCGTAGACGCCGCCGATGATTTTGTCCTGGTCGTCGACCAGGCCGTCGGTCAGCAGCAGCATCAGCTGATTGGCTCCGTCCATCCCGGCGAAGGCCGAGCGGGCCACCTCGAGGCCGCCCTCGCGCGGCGCCGTCCGGGTGCCGGTGGCGGCGCTGGTGCGCACGGAGAAGCCCGAACCGCCGAACGCGGCAACGGTCACGCCACCCGCGCCCGGGCCCTCGACGCTGAGCTCGGCGCCGGACGAACAGCCGATCAGGGGGACCCCGGCGGCCACCTCCTTGATGCCGGCGAGCACCGCGTGCGGGTCCATCCGGATCGAGCAGAACACGACCAGCAGCCTCGGATCCGGGCCGGTGAGCGCGCGGGAGGCCGCCGCCGCCCCGGCACGGTGGGGGTCGTCATCCGAGCTGACCCCGACATCGAACCAGCGAGTGCGCTGTGCTGCGTAGGTGCGAAAGTCGTCGTCCACAGGTAGGCCATCGACTCCCAACCGCTAGTGCTTAGGAGAACCAACCGAACATGGACCACGGTTTCCCGTGGCCCTCAACTCGCGGCATGACCGTATAGCAGCAGCCAAGATTCGCGTAACGAAAGCTACCACTGGATGCCGATCGGAAGTACCCGATCGGCGCGGCCGCCGATTGAGGGCGCGGGGTCAGGACGCGCGGGGCAGCTGCGTCTCGGCGGTCAGCAGGGCGTCCACGGTGCCGTACCACTTGCCGCCGGGGACGGCGAGGACCGGCACGACCCGGTCGGAGTTGGCGGCCTGGAGGAACGCCTCGGTCTTCGCCTCCGCCCGGCGCTGGGCGCCGCGGCGTCGGAACTCGCTGACGATGGTGCGCAGCACCCGGGCGCCGTCGCGGAAGGTGTTGAGGTTGCTCATGCCGTGCATGCGCACCTGCTCGACGCTGGCGACCTCCCGCACCCGCAGGCCGCTGGCCGCGACCCGGATGTTGATCAGCGTCTCGATCTCGAAGCCGTCGCCCCACAGCTTACGGCCGTCGGCCGGCGCCGGCAGGTCGGTCGAAGGAAGATCCATCACGGGTACGGCACGGCGCCAGAACGCGTTGTAGCCGTAGCAGAGGTCGGTGAACTTGGTGCCGAAAAGCCGGTTGACGAACATGTTGAGGCCCATGTTGCCGGCCCGCCGCAGCGGGGTGATGTCGTGGCTGTGGCCGCCCTCGCCGAACCGGGAGCCCTTGGCGAACTCGGCGCCGTTGATCAGCGTCTCGACGAAGCGGTGGATCTCGGCCGGGTCGGTGGAGCCGTCCGCGTCGATCATGACGATGGCGTCGCCGGTGCACGCGGCGAATCCGCTGGCCAGCGCGTTGCCCTTACCGGTACGGGTCTGCCGCACCACCACCACGTCCGGTCGCAGCCGCCGGGCGACCGCGACGGTGTTGTCGACCGAACCGCCGTCGACCAGGACCACCTCGTGCAGCCCGGCCGGCAGCGCGCCGAACACGTGCGGCAGGTTGAGCTCCTCGTTCAGGGTCGGGACGACCACGCTGACCAGGGGCGCGCGGCGCGGGCCGCCGGGCTCGCTGCGGCGGCGGTCGGGCGTCGAACGGAGGGTCCTTCGGCGGTCCTGGGTCGTCATGTGGCGTCCTTCTTCCGCTGGTGCCGACGCTGGCTGCGTCGGCACCAAAGCTAACAAGCCCGGGTAATTCCGGACATGTCCGAAAGGAGGAGGTTCGCCATACCTCCGGTCAGTAGACGGTGTAGCCGCCGTCGATGACCAGGACGGAACCGGTGACGAAGGCGGCCGCGGGCGAGCAGAGGTAGACGATGCTCGGGGCGATCTCCTCCGGCGTCGCGTAGCGCTGCTGCGGGGCGTCCTCGATCCACATCCGCCGGTACTCGGGGCGGTCCACCGGGGCCATCTCGGTCTTGACGTAGCCGGGGGCCACGGCGTTGACCCGGATGTGGTGCGGGGCCCACTCGGCGGCCAGCGACTTGGTCAGCTGGTGCACGGCCGCCTTGGACGCGTTGTAGGGCGCCTGGGCCTGCGGACGGTTGACGATCAGGCCCGAGATCGAGCCGATGTTGACGATCGCGCCGCCGCCGTTGTCGCGCAGGTGGCGGCCGGCCGCCAGGCTGACCTTCCAGACCGCCCGGACGTTGAGGTCGAAGACCTGCTGCCACTCGTCGTCGGTGGCGTCCCAGGCCGGGTTGTGGAAGCAGACCCCGGCGTTGTTGACCACGATGTCCAGGCCGCCGAGGCGCTCGGCGGCCTGGTCGACGGCCCGATCGGCCTCGTCGTCCGCGGTCAGGTCGGCGCCGATCCCGTACGCGTCGATGCCCTCGGCCTTGAGGCGCCGCACCGCCGCCTCGTTGGCCTCGGCGCCGCGCCCCACGAACGCGACGGTCGCGCCGCTGTCGGCCAGGGCCCGGGCGAACGCGTACCCGAGCCCGCGGTTCCCTCCGGTGACCAGGGCTCTCTTGCCTTCGAGCGAGAATGCGGACAAGCCGCGGGGGTAGTCGGCCATCGTGGTGAGCTCCCTCGGGTCGCGGATCAGGTGCGTGGTCCCAGCAGCAGCCGGGTCGCCGCCACGGCCGGGGCGACGATCGTGGCGACATCGTGGCCGTCCTCGACGGCGGTGGCGATCAGCTCGCGCAGGCCGCCCAGCAGGATCGTGGCGAGCTGCTCGGACGGCGGCCGCACGCCGGCGGCGCGCAGATGCGGGGTGTCGGTGAGGTCCTGGATCAGCCGGACGTAGGCGCGCATCGCCGAGCGCTGGAAGTGCCGGGCCCGGCCCGGCCCCAGCGCCGGCACGTCGCGGATCCAGCTGAGCGTGATCGGCGGGTCGGCCTGCACGGCGGCGATCCAGCCCTCGATCGCCTGGCGGGCCTGCACCTCCCAGGCCGCGACCGGGTCGACCGCGGCGGCGATCCGGGCGATGGTGCGCTGGTTGCTCTCCTCCAGCAAGGCGACCAGGCACTCCTGGCGGTCGGCGAAATGCGCGTAGAACGTACGCCGGGACGTGCGCGCCGCCCGGACGATGTCGGCCACCGTCGTCTCCGCATACCCCCGGGTGCGAATGCAGGCCGCCAGGCCCTCCATCAGCCGCCGGCGATGTGAGGTGCCCACCTCAGTGGTCGTCACGATGCACACGCTAATACCTGACGGCGGCCTTGTGCGCCGTTGGTACGCGAACGTACCGTGAGTCGGTACGCAAACGTACCAAGGGGAGGCCGGCGATGACGGCGACAACCACGGCGCACGCGGTCCTGCCCGACGGTCCGCGCACTCCCCGCGCGATCCAGGCGCTCACCTTCGCGTTCTCCCGCAGCCACACGATGCGCCGGCTGCAACGCCGGTACGGGTCGGCCTTCACCATCCAGACGCTCAACCTCGGCCGCATGGTGATGCTGGCCGATCCCGCCGAGGTGCGCGAGCTGTTCCAGACCAGCCCCGAGCTGGCCGACACCCCCGATCAGAACCTCGGCTCGGTCCTCGGCCCGGGTTCGTTCTTCGCCATCACCGGCGACGAGCACCGCCGGCAGCGCAAACTGCTCACCCCGCCGTTCCACGGGCGGCGCCTGCGGGCGTACGAGTCGATCATCGAAAGCGAGACGGCGCGCGAGACGAAGTCCTGGCCGCAAGGCCGGCCGTTCCCGGTCATGCCGTCGACCATGCGGATCACGCTGAACGTGGTGCTGCGAGCCGTCTTCGGCGCCGCGGGGACCGAACTGGACGAGTTGCGCGAGCTGCTGCCCAAGGCGGTCAAGCTGGGCTCGATCCTGGCCGTGCTGCCGGTCGTGCGCCGCGACCTCGGCGGGTACGGGCCGGGCGCGCGGTTCGACCGTTACCGGCGGCGCTACGACGAGATCGTGGGCCGGCTGATCGACCGGGCCGCCGCCGATCCGCGTCTCGACGAGCGGGAGGACGTGCTCGCCCTGCTCGTGCAGGCCCGCTACGACGACGGCTCGCCGATGAGCCGCGGGCAGATCGCCGACCAGCTGCTGACCCTGCTCACCGCCGGGCACGAGACCACGGCGACGACGCTGGCCTGGGCGTTCGAGCAGCTGAGCCGGCACCCGGCCGCGCTCGGCCGGCTCGCCGCCGGGGGCGACGACCTGCTCGATGCGACGATCATGGAGGTGCAGCGGGTCCGGCCGGTCGTCGAGATCACCGCGAGACAGGTACGCGCCGACGCGCTGCGGATCGGCCGGTGGACGCTTCCCCGCCGCACCGTCGCCACGGCCTGCATCACGCTGCTGCACGAGAACGAGACGCTGTTCCCCGATCCGGCGCGCTTCGATCCGGAGAGGTTCATGGGAGCGCGTGCGGACAAGTACGGCTGGATCCCCTTCGGCGGCGGGGTGCGCCGGTGCATCGGGGCCGCGTTCGCCTCGCTCGAGATGCGGGTGGTGCTGCGGACCATCCTGCGGGACTTCGTGATCGAGCCCACCACCGACCGGAACGAGCGCCCGCACAGCCGGGGAATAGCCGTGGCACCGGCGCGCGGCGGCCGGATCGTGGTCCGCCGCCGCTGACCGCATCGTTGCCGGGTCGTGACCGACCTCACTGCGCAAATCGGGATCTTGGAGCGACCATCAGATGCGCTGTATCTCACGGGGAAGAACCACGGCGGTCTGGGGGCGACTTGCGGACGTATTCATCGACCCGGCTGCGCCTGCTCGGGTGGGTCGCCCGCCGATTCGGCGGGCGGGCCGGCCCGGTCTCGTTCGACGGCTCATTGTCGATGCTGCCGGACAGCTCGCTCTTTCCGCTGTTCCGCGACGGCCTCGACCCGGTCGCCGAGGTGGGCCGGCTGCGCGAGCGGTCACCGGTCAGCCGGCTGCCGGTGCCGCTGGGCATCCGGGTCTGGCTGGTCACCGGCTACGAGCCGGTGCGGGCGGTGCTGGGCAGCACGGACGGCTTCAGCAACGACTTCGGCCGGTTCGCCGCGCAGATCGGGCTGACCGCGGCGGCGCAGCCCGGCGGCCTCGGCATGACCGACCCGCCGATGCACACCCGGCTGCGGCGGCTGGTCACCCCCGAGTTCACCATGCGCCGCCTGGCCCGGCTGCAGCCCCGGATCGAGAAGATCGTCGACGACCGGCTCGACGCGATGGCCCGCGCCGACGGGCCGGTCGACCTGCTGCAGGAATTCGCGCTGCCGGTGCCCGCGCTGACCATCTGCGAGCTGCTCGGCGTCCCGTACGCCGATCGGGCGGCGGTCCAGGAGTTCAGCGCCGCCCGGTTCGACCTCGGCGGCGGCGCCTACGCGCCGCTCGACGCGATCAACGAGTCCCGGGCGTACCTGCGCGACCTGGTCGCCCGCCAGCGCCTCGACCCGGGCGACGGCCTGATCGGATCGCTGGTCCGCGACCACGGCGACGAGCTCGGCGACGAGGAGCTGGCCGGGCTGGCCGACGGCGTGCTCACCGGCGGGCTGGAGACCAGCGCCAGCATGCTCGCGCTCGGCGCCCTGGTGCTGATGACCCAGCCCGGGCTCGCCGATCCGCTGCGCGCGGGCGAGCCGGCCGACGCGCTGGTCGAGGAGCTGCTGCGCTACCTGACCGTGGTGCAGGTCGGCTTTCCCCGGTTCGCGGTCCGCGACCTCGAGGTGGCCGGCGTGCCGATCAAGGCGGGCGACATCGTCATGTGCTCGCTGAGCGCGGCCGACCGGGACGGCGTGCTCGGCCCGGGGATGGACCGGATCGACGCCGGCCGGCCCACCAGCCGGTCGCACTTGGCGTTCGGGCACGGCCTGCACCGGTGCGTCGGCGCCGAGCTGGCCCGGATGGAGTTGCGCATCGCGTACCCGGCGCTGGTGCGGCGCTTCCCGGCGATGCGCCCGGCGGTGGACCCGGCGAGCCTGCCGACACGCCGGGCGTCGATCGTCTTCGGCCTGGACGCGCTGCCGGTCACCCTGGAGCCGCCCCGCGCTCAACTTGCGCGGGCGTGATCTTGGAGATCTGTGGTTCAGCGCGCGCAGGAACTCATCATCCTCGGTCGCGGGTTCGAGTCCCGCCCGCCCCACCGACCGCACCATTGTGCGAACCGTCGGCTGTTCGTTGCGTGTGCCCTCATCCGGTTCGGGTGGGGGCATCGTCGTCTCGGTGGGGATCCTGAAGACGGGCACGGCTCCTTGGGCGGTGAGCCGGACCTCGTGGGTGAGGGTTTCGATCGCGGCTTTGCGTTCGGTGGTGGTTCCGCTGCTCATGATCTCGGTCAGATGTTCACGGATACGGGCGGATACGGGCGATCGTGCTCGGCGGCGGCGGAGCCGGCTGGCAACTCAGTTCGTCGGTGAGTTGGGCGTGGCGGGCTTGTAGCTGGGTGAGCCGGTGCCGGAGTTCGCGGATGCGGGGTCCGGCGACGGCGTCGTCCATGGTGCCGTTCTCGAACGCGGCGTGGTATCGGTTGATCGCGGCCTGGCAACTGGTGACTTGGGTTGCGAGGGCGGCGAGTTCTGTTGCGCCGTCGCCGGTCGAGGCGTGGTGGTTCGCGTGGGCACGGTTGATCATGTCGGTGAGCACGGCGTCGGCGTTGGCGTAAAAGTCGTTGAGGGCGTGCAGGACGAGGTCGTCGATTTCGTCGGCGCGTAGCCGTGGGGCGTGACAGGTGCTGCCTTTGCCGTACCGGGTTTGGGTATAGCAGGTGTAGTAGCGGTAGCGGCGGGTTCGGCCATTGGCGGAGGTGCCGAGGTAGCGCTGTCCGCAGTCGGGGCAGGTGATCAGGCGGTCCAGCCGGGTTGGGCGTGGATGTATTTGGTGAGGGCGGCGCGTTGGGCGTCGAGGGAGAACGGCTGGTGTTCGTCGTCGGTGGAGCGCCGCACGTAGATCGCGACCCGGACCGGCCCGCCGGCCCCGGCTGGTGGGATGGTGGGCGTGGGGGCGCGGCGTCCGCGTCGTTTTGGTGCGGTGGGCCGAACGGGCGGTGCGGGCTCGTCGGGGCCTGTCATGGCGTGTCCTTCATGGTCGGGTGTCCTGGTGGCGGCCCCTGCCACCGGCAGGGGCCGCCACCAGGACGGTTGGTCAGGCGGCGATGCCGCGTTGGTAGTGCTGGTAGAGCACGGCGAGGGCTTCGGCGGCGTTCTCGCGTTCCTCGGCGGTCATCGTGATCGTGTCGATGCGTGCGATCCGCATCGGTATTCTCGGTATCGCCTTGGTGTTGGTTCGGGATTGGTGCGCACCATCGGTTATTGATCCGGTGGTACCGGGTCGCGGATCGTCAGGATAGCTCCGGACGTCGCTTTCGTGGTCGGGCTTTTTGGCCACGTTCCTCCGAAACACGTGAATGGTTGCGGGGGTCGGTGTCCTCGGTTCATAGGATTTCCTTTCTTGCGCATATCGGCGCTGTCGTGTTGAGGTTTACACGGCTGGATGACGTGACTTTTCGGGACCCTTTTCTGTTCGGGTGGCGGGTTACCGTTCCGGGCGGTGGTCGGGTTCGTGCCGGTCTTCGCGAGCGAAGACGCTGAGCACCTGTACGGCGTGCCGCAGGCGGCGGTAGACCTCGGCGGCCGGGGCTACGCCGGTCAGATCGCCGAGCAGGGTGTCGACGATGGCGATGACCGGTGCGGTACGGATGGCCTCGGCCGGGCTACCGCGTAGCCAGGTCGCTGCGAACCGTGTCGAATTCACCGACCGTGCGGCGTCCTCGAGGTCGAGGATCCGGCCGCGTTCGACGTCGAGGTCGATGTCGAGGTCGTGCCGGTAGTCCTCACGTCGTCGGTTCTCGTCGCGAGTACCGCCGGCGAGTACCGCGAGCAGTCGGACTGCGCGCCGCAGGGCGAGAAGCGCGTGCGGCGCCGGGGTCTGCTCATCGCGCAGGATGGTGGCCAGTTCCTGAACCACCGCGATCACTGGAGCGCTGCGCACGGCGAGGTGCCGGGAACCCCGTAGCCATTGACTGGAGAACCAGTACGACTCCGGATCCCCGGCAAGGTCGGTCGAGGTGTATGCCGTTATTGTCTTGTCCATATAATTTCACCTCCTTTCCTGAGGATTCGCGTCGGCGTGGTCAGGTGGCCGACGCGGGTCTGAGACCACCTGATGCGGCTCACGGTCCTGGTGTTGCCGCATAGGTGGCGGTTCCTGTTCGGATTTGAGGATCCGCAGGAGCGTGGAGATCTTGGAGTTGGAGACGCTGGTTCCCGCGCCTCGCAGGTGGTGGGCCAACGAGGCTCGGGTCAGGGGCTGCCCGTCGGCGGCGAGCTGATCGCGGACGGACCGTGCGGCGGGCAGCAGTGTCCGCACGTCGTCGTGGTCGGGATCGGCGGTCGGTCCGCGAGGCCGTCCCCCGGACCGGTGCCGGACCGGCGAGGAGTGCCGGCCCCCGTCCGTCGTGCCGGCGTTCGCCGGGGCCGTCGTGGCAACCGCGGCGGGACCGTCTCGGGAGGCCACCGGGACCGCGGGAGTTTCCGGCGGGGACGGCGCCTGGCTGGGTGTCCCGGACGGTTGGGCGGTCGTGTGGCCGAGGGCCACCTTGACCATGACTAGGAAACCCAGTGCCGGTACGGCTGCGGCGGTCCAGCCGATCGGTGAGGGTTCGGCCTCGACGACTTGGGCGGTCAGCGACAGCGTGACGGCGCAGCCGAGGACGATGGCGGGGAAGGTGGTTGGTGCCGCGGCCCGTCGGCGGCGGCGTAGTTCCAGGCCGGAGGCGATCGACATGAGTTCCAGGATGATCGCGTCGGCCCAGGCGAGCCAGCCCGGCTGGCCGTGGCTGGCGGCGACGTTGTGGACGTGGGTGAAGCTGGCCGCGCCGGCGGCGGCGCCGATGGCGAGCATGATGAGGACTTGGACGATGCCTTCGGCGCGGTTGCCGCGGACCGTGCGGTCCTCGGGGTGTCCGGCTGTTACGGGATCACCTCCCACGGTCGGGACCGGGACGCCACGTGGCGGGACCGGCGCGGACGGTAGTGGCGGGCAGGACCGCCGGTCGTCGGGGACCGGCGATGTTCGGGACGCAGGTGCTGAGGGATGGTCATGCGGTGCTGTGCCTCTCCGGGCTGATGGGGAATGGGGAACGGCCGCGTCGACGGGGACGCGGACCGCAGCCGCGACATCCAGTAGCGGCTGCATGGGCTGCGGGACGAGCCGGGTGGGTGGGTGGTCGAGAGGGCGGGCAGGATAGCGTCCGGGTCTGTCAAGGCGGGCGGTTCCGGCGCGCTGACAGATATCGCGTTCTGTCAGCGGGTCTTCACCGGCTACCGGTGACCGGAGGTCTTTCGTGACAGACCGTTCGGCGGGACAGCGGTCTGGGCTTGGTGCGGGGCGGCGTCGGTGCGTGCGCCGGTGACAGCGCGGCCGACGGTGAAGGGTATGGCTGTCCGTTCGTCCGGATCGGCTGGTCATGGCGTGTCCGGGCTGAGTTCAGCGAGGCGCATCCGTCGTCCGGGCAGGCCGTGGAGCCACCAGATGGCTCCGGCGGGGTTGTCGTGGCCCGGTTGGTCGCGGGCGGCCGTCGCGACCGGGTAGCGGGCGCCGTCGCGGGCTAAGACTTGGTGTAGATGGGCTTCGCGTTCCGCGGAGTGCAACCAGAACAACACCGGCCACACCTGGCCCGTGACGCGGGCCAGGGGAAGGTAGCCGTCGAGTTTGTCGACCAGCCGGGACAGGGGCCGTTCGGTGCCGGTGTCGTACTCCAGGAAGAACGCCACGCGGTGGCCGTGCTCGGTGTAGATGCCGTGTCCGTCCGGCCGTGAGGTCGGGGTGTAGGTCCGGACATGGACGTCGTCGCCGTCGTCGGCGAACGCCCCCATCTGCTGACACCTCGCGGCTGACCACCACCGCAGCAGGCCCGCGTCGGGGTGGGTCCGGGCGTAGCCGGCCAGGTCGGTGAAGAAGGCGTTGACGCCGAGCAGGTGCGGCAGGTTCGCCCGGCTGGTCAGGTGTTCCCGCCTGCGCCGGGCCCGGTCCCGGCGCGGTAGGTCGTCGCCGCGTTGCGCGGCGACCACGTCGTCGCCGAGCTGGGCGAGGACGTAGTGGTAGGGGTATGAACCGCCGTCGGGGCGTTGCGGCCGGAACCGGTCGATCACCGCCAGCCGGTACAGGGTGCGGAGTCGTTCCTGCGCGTAGTCCAGAGACGGGAACAGGGCGGTCGCGATCTGGAAGCTGGTCAGGAGCCGGTGGTCGGCCAGCCAGCCGAGCAGGACCAGGTCTCGGGTGGTCAGCTGGGATTGCACCCGCAGCAGGGAACTAGCCACCGGCACCCCCGAAAACGGCGAGCGTGGGCGGGTTGACCGGTATGAATCCGCCTGGGGGAGAGAATTGACGACAGTCAGTCGCATCCGAGCCGGAAACGCTGACAGATGGGTTGACCTGGGCTGTGAGGCCCACGTCGGGGTCCGTTCGGGGGTCCTTCTGAACGCGGACGCCAAGCGGGACCGGCGAACGGACGGCAAGCAGGAATCTGTCACCGCCATCGCCGAGGTGAGCGGCAGCATCAGGAACGCCGCCGTGGTGGTGGAAGGAATGCGTCGATGTAGAGGGGTAGGACACGAGACTCCTTGATGAGATCAGGTTGGTGGGGGCGTCGAGCGATCCGGTGGTGGGCCGCTCGTGTCTTGCGGAGGCCGGTCTCGGCGGGGCAGGCGGGAGCCTGTCGGGTTACGCCCGACCGGGCGGCACACGAAAGCGTGTGCGATGGGACCACTGTGGTGTTGTCAAGGGACACGCTCACCCGGCGCACCGGAGAGAACGATCGGGGCAGCCGCGCCTCGGCTCGCCGCGACCGGACTGGCTCGAGATCCAGACCTGGGCGCGGCAGGACCGCACGGCTTGATACAGCGGGTAGGGCGTCAGCCGCCCAGAGTCGATGAAGGACGCGCCCGGCGAGGCAACGCGGATCGGCCGTGTGAGCCTTCGCCGGACGCGTTCTCGTGGCAGCGGTGTGCTGGACAAACCGGGACGCGACCCAGCCGGCGTCGGTACCCTCGACAACATCGAAGGACCGCCCAATGGCCGGCCGGGGCGCCCGGCTCGTCAACCGATCCACTGCGTCCGCAGCCCGTCACCCGCGAGCCTGCGCCCATCGGGAGCGCCGCCTGCGGTACGAACCGATGGCGGACAGGTAGATCAGCCACACGGGATTGCCACCCCAGTAAGCAAGATCAACTATTCGGCGTCAACGCCGGTTCTCACGCCAAGATCATTACTTGCGTGGACTCGGGATCAGCTATCTGGACTCGCCGACACTCGTGGAGACTCGCCAGTTCCAGACGAGACGGAAATGGCTCCGAAAATTCCTTCGGACGAACTCGCAACTGTCTCACAATGCGAGATTCAAGGGTTCGCGCCGCACCTATGCATCAGCCCCGGCGGCTGGAGGGCGGCGGGCGGCCTCATGCCGAACTCGTGACCGCGTACGCCGGACGCCATCACCATGAGCTACAGCCCGGCGCTCGCGGCCGTCGGAGATCGCGACGTTCATCAAACAGCTGCGCTTGGCCAGGTCCCGTTCGTCGAGAGCGGATCACGATGCCCCGCGATCGTGTGCCCTCTGGCGACCGGACGATGACCATGCCGCTGGTCCAGGCAGGCCCGGGCTCGACCCAGCCGGGTAGTGCGAGCGTGTAAGGGCCATGAACGAGGAGACCGGCGGTCCGTCCGCTTGCCGGGGGCAGTCAGTTGCGCGGCGACCTCGACCGGCGTTCGATGCGCCCCGATACGCTGCTGGGTCGGGCGCCACACGCAGGGCGCCCGACGTCATCAGGTCAGATCGAACTCTCCGTCTTTCGCTCCGCCGATGAAGGCGTCCCACTCGGCGCGGGTGAAGGTCAGGATCGGCCCCTTCCCTTCGGCCTTGGTGTCTCTGACGCCGATCGCGTCGTCGGCGAGGAGGGCGACCTCCACGCACGCGCCGTTGTTGCCGGACCTAGTGGACTTGAACCATTTGACGGATTCCATCGGCCTTCTCCTGTATCAATTTGATCGACTCCCTCGGTGACAGCGCCAGGGACAGCAGGTGCGCGTGAACGTCGGTGAGGCGGCGGATCTCCTCGGGCGTCTCCAGGAACAGCTCGCCGGCCAGCGTCTCGATGTAGCCGAGTGGTGGGTCGCCTTGGCTGAATGTCAGCACGTGGAAGCCGCCGTGTACAGCGAGGTGGGCGCCTGCCGCGAGGGTCAGCACCTGCACCGTGACGTTGGGCAACGCCGCGACCTTCACGATGTGGTTCAGTTGCTCGGCCATTAGTTCGGCGCTGCCGACTTCCAGCATCAATGCCTGCTCGGTGATGATGGCATGCAGCCGGAGCGGTGGCTGACGCACGGTGAGCACTTGTTGGCGCTTCAGACGCGCCTCCACCCGCTGGTCGATCATCTCCTCTTCGGTCTCGCGGCCGATGCGGATCACTTCCCGGGCGTACGCGCGAGTCTGGATGAGTCCTGGTATCAGGGTCGGCTGGAATTCGCGCAGTTCGGCCGCCTCCGCCTCGTAGGCGATGAACGTGACGTACCGGGCGGGCAGCGTGTTGAGACGCTGCCACCAGCCGGCCTCGCGTAACTCGTCGGCCATGGCTCGCAACGCCAGTCCCTGTTCCTCGTCGTGCGGGACCTCGTAGGCGACCAGGATCTCCAGGACGTCACGGGAGCGGGGCTTGATGTCGCCGGACTCGATCCGGGCAATGCGCTGCTGGGAGCATTTCAGCAGTTTGGCGGCGTCTCCCTGGGTGAGGCCGCGCCCCTCGCGCAGTCTGCGCAGCTCTCGGCCCAGGCGGCGGGACCGAGGCGTCGGGGGAGTAAACCGGGCCACCCTCTGATCTTTCCTCATACACGGCCTGCCTTCCTAGCTCTGCGTAATGATGATTCTGTGACTTGCGCAGCATCGTACGATGCTGCGACACTGTGCCGCATAGTGCCGGGACCGCGACACCGGGTCACGGAAGGCGGCCATCCCTTGTGGCCTCGGCGCCCGTCCGGACGGATCCGGACGGCTGGGCGGCATCAGGCGCGAGCCTCCTGCCAGCGACAACCGGACCGAATGAGGTGATCATCATGTTGATCGGCGCCGTGACTTCCGCGCTGGTCGTGGGCTACTTGGCCGGCCTGCTCTCCTTCAAGGTCAAGGCACGGTGGTGCCCTCGGTGTGGCGCCACGACGAGCGACCTGGCCCGCCAAGCTGCCGGGCGCGCGTGATGGCCGAGCTCAACGTCGGTGACGTGATCGAGGTCGACGACGGTGACTACAGGTACGGCATGGGCAGGCTGATCATGCGCGTCACCACGATCGGGAACCGACAGTGCACCGCCGACGGCGACTGGGTTGATCTCGACGGGCTCGACCTGCGCGCAGACGGTACGCAACTCGGAGCTCAACCGCGCCACGCCGTGGTCCGGGTGAACGCGCTCCGCATTCGACGGGGACCGCAGACACGGCAATGAACGCTTTGACCGGCCCAGCGGCCCACCGATCCCGCCCCGGACCGGTGTACCCAGACAACTTCATGGCTCCCTTCGCCGCGTGCCGTTGTACTCCGTGGCGGATGGGATCGGGCAGGGCGTGCCACGCCGGCCGCGCTCCTTTAGGAGCGGCGCCCCCACTGGCCCCGTGGCACGCCCGCCCAACTTCCGAACAGGGGGACGTCAGATGGCCACGACCTACCACGGCGGAACACAGATCGACCACGCGCAGACGGTGCTGGACCAGCACGCGGTGTCCAGTGCCGACGGGATGTGCATGACGTGCAACGTGCCCGGCCCATGCGCCGAACGCGAAGCTGCGGCCAAAGTGTTCAGCTCCTCCGCGCGACTGCCTCGGCGACGGCCGGGTCAACGCGGCCGGAACTGGTGGGCGCGAGACGCGGCGACTTCCGCTGGCTGGCAGCACCGAACGGATGAAGAGGCGATGACGCCACATCCCAACGCCCCGCGTCGGCGCGCCACTCGCGAAGACGACTGTGATCATCGTGCTGATTCCGACTCCGATTCTCGAATCCTGCTCTCCGTGCGGGAGCAGCCCCGCGACCGTCCCCGGCGCGGAGCGGGGACGAGCCGAACCGGGACACATCTGGAACGTGTCGAAGACCTGATCGCCCACGGCGCGCCGAACGCGGCCGTCGCAGTCCTTCGAAGGTGTTTGGCCAGCCAAAACCCGTACACGGCTCGTGTCGATGCCGCAACTCAGGCCGTCGCCGAGCACTACGTGGCGCTCACCATGGATGACCCTTCCGAGGCCGCCGCGATCGGTTGGGCCGTCTACCTATACCGCGCCGCACACTGTCTTCGCGGTGCGATCGCCATACGAGCGCACGACAAGGGACGGCTGGTCGTAGAGCTTGCGCGACGCCGCGGCATGCCTTCGCCGACAGCGGATCTCCTCTCGGTCAAGGTCGGTAACGTTGACGGCGGCACCCGTGCCGGCAGAGCTATCGCCGACCGGTTCGCGATGGTGGCTCTTCTTCACGGGTGCGGGCTTTGCGAGCCGGCAGAGAGCGAGGCGCTGGCCGCGCTGTGCCAGTGGGCACCGCATCACGCCGACGCGCCGGACGTCACCTACGCCTACCTCATCGAGACGCTCGCTGCCCTTGATCACTGCGGTCGCGTCAGGCAGGCCGAATCGGTGTTGAACGCCTACGGCGCGTTGCTTCCCGATGCGGGTACGGAAGATGATGCCTTCCTTCGTTCCTACGTCAGACTCCGATTGGGCAACCGGCGCGACATCCAGCGACACCAAAAGGTCTGCTCTGTCCGCGGTCAACGCGCCCGGCCCTCTTTCGGAGATCTCCGCGGAGCGGTCATCCGCCTGCTCGCACACGACGGCCGTCCTGAACGAACCCCGTGATCGAGCGGCGGAACTCGCTCGCCGTGTTGTGAACAATGGTGACCTGCGGCTGGACCGGCTCAGCGTTCGATCCGGGCAGAGCTGCCGAAGGAGATGCCGCCGTGGACGTCACGCGCCTGCACCATGTTGCCGCTTACGGTTCCGGCGACGCTGTTAATCGTTCCGGCTTCTCCTGTGGTCATCAGATGGGGTGACAGCTCCCGCCATCGGTCTCTCAGTTCCGCCTCGAGCGACGGATCCTCCGCGACCGCTTGCGCCAGCGCCTCGCGGAGGATCTCGATCCGCGTGTCTTTCGTCGACTCGACCCCGGCATCGGCATCGGTGAGCGCGGCTTGCGCGGATGCCCGGTTGGCGAATCGGCGCCGGACCAGCCCCGCGAGGGCCTCGAACGCGGCGCGGCCGGTCTCGGCGATCCCCTCGGCAGTCTTGGTCGCCAAGGTAACCGCGATCGTCGTCAACAGTTCCGGATCGGCCACCGTGCCTCCCAGTTGCGTAGGCGTTGCGCGCCGGCCTACTCCCGAGATGATAGATGCACGCCTATAGCCAGCGCGGTTGCCTGTCGCATTTCCGTCATGATAATGTCACTTTGGGTAATTTTGATCTCGAATTCGGGAGCGCTTTCATGGGGAAAAAGTGGGAAGCCGATCCGTCCGCGTCATTTGCCCGGCGTATAGGAAAGTCATCTCACGAACTCGGGCAGACGTCCGGGAATTCGAGTTGCCCGGACATCTGGGAACTCGACAACGGCGACGTCGCGGTCATCGGATCAGACCTGACCACCTCGTACGAAGGCCGGCTACCCGAGGGCGTCAGCGTCGATCCCGGCGAGCGGCTGGTGATCATTCCACGGAAGACCATCCTCGCAGCGAAGGCGGACATTCCGGATGCCTAACCTTCTTGACGGCGCCGAGGGCGAGCGGATGGAACTGGACGCTTACTACGCCGACTTCGAGAAGAACTTCTGGACGATCAACGAGCTGGGTTTCTGGAAGCTTGAACGCCAGCAGTTCTTCAAAGAGCCCGGGTACGACAGCTGGGAGGCGTTCGCGAAGGGCGACTGGGACGCTTCGCTGAGCCTGCTCGAGGCCGGCCGGGCCGACATGGCCGCCTACCACCGTCGCGTCGAGGAGCACGGCTTCGTCGCGCGGCGGGTGCGGGTCGTCGAGGAGCCGATCACCGCGTACCTGCAATGGGAGTTGCACGCGCTGCGGATCCGCGACCAGTGCGGCGGCAGCGTCCATATCGTCGGCCCGCAGCAGGTCGCCGAGTTTGAACACCACACGGCGCTGCCGGAGATCTACACCCTCGGGACCGCAGTGATGTATCAGGCGATCTACGACGACACCGGGGTGCTGGAGTCCGCGCTCCGCTTCACCGACCGTGACCTCATCTTGCGCTGCCAACGGTTCATCCAAGACCTGTACGAGGCCGGCCAGCCACTGGAACCGTTCTTCGTGAGCCACGTCGCGATGCTGCCGCCACCCCGCCAGCCATAACGCGACCGGACACGGCGATGCCCATCGGCGACCCCGGAGACGGCGGCGACGTGTCGCGCCAGGTCAATCGCCTGACCGCGACCGGAACCGGCAATATCGTCCAAGCCCGCGATGTCCACGGCGGAGTGCACTTCCACCGCGATGAGGCCGCCTTCGCGGTGACGCCGTCGCAGCTGCCGGGCGACGTGCGCGGCTTCGTCAACCGCCACGCCGAACTCGCCACCCTCACCAGCGTGGCCGCCGACCAGCACGACGACCCCCACGCCGCCGCCGTCACCGTCATCACCGGCACCGCCGGAGTAGGCAAGACCTCGCTGGCGCTGCACTGGGCGCACCAGGTCCGTGACCGCTTTCCCGACGGCCAGCTCTACGTCAACCTGCGCGGCTACGACCCCGGTCCACCCGCCAACACCGACGAAGTCCTCGACCGGTTCCTGCGCGACCTCGGCGTCCCGGCCACGGCAATACCAGTTCGCCTGGACGACCGGGCCGCGCTGTACCGCTCGCTGCTGGCCACCCGGCGCATGCTGGTCGTCCTGGACAACGCCGCTACCACCGGTCAGATCCGGCCGCTGCTGCCCGGAACCGCCAACTGCCTGGTCGTGGTGACCAGCCGCAGCCGACTGTCCGGGCTGGTCGCCCGCGACGGCGCGTACCGGCTCGGCCTCGACATCCTGCTGGAAGACGACGCCGTCGCCCTGCTGGGGAACGTTACGGCCCGCTACCGCGGACACGATCAACATCGGGAACTGGTCGAGCTGGCCCGGCTCTGCGCACGCCTACCCCTCGCGCTGCGGATCGCCGCCGAGCGGGCCGCCAGCCGACCGATGATGCGGCTCGAAGAACTGATCGCCGACCTGCGCGACGAGTCAGGGCTGTGGGACGCCCTGACCGCCGAGGACGACGACGCCGACGCCGTCCGGACGGTGTTCGCCTGGTCCTACCGGGCCCTGCCGGAGCCCGCGGCCCGGCTGTTCCGGCTGCTCGGCCTGCACCCCGGCAACGAGTTCGGCCTGCCCGCCGCCGCTGCGCTCGCCGGGCTCAGCGTCCCGCACGCACGACAGCAACTCGATGTCCTCGTCGGCGCGCACCTGCTGGAGCAGCCGGCGCCCGGCCGGTATGAATTCCACGACCTGCTCCGCGCGTACGCCGTCGACCAGGCCCACCACCTGGAAACCCCTGAAGCCCAGAACGACGTTCGCCGGCGCATCCTCACCTGGTACCTGTACAGCACCGACGCCGCCGCTGCCCGCATCACCGCCTACGACCGATATGAGCTCACCTCGCCGATCACCGGTGACGTGGTACCGCTCGCCTTCGACAGCCACGAGACCGCGCTGCGCTGGTACCAGACCGAAAGCCGCAACCTCGTCGCCGCGGTCCGGGCTGCGGCCGAAGGTGGCCTGCACTCGATTGCCTGGCGGCTCGCCGCTGTCCTGCGCGGCATCTACATCCACCAGAACGCCTTCGACGACTGGCTCGCCACCAGCACGATCGGCGTCGAATCCGCCGGCCACGACGGCGATCGGACAGGGCAGGCCGAAGCGCTGGAAAGCCTCGGCCGCGCGTACTTCCAGTCCCGCCGCCTCGACGACGCCGAGACCAGCCACCGCGCCGCGTTGGACATCCGGCAAAGCCTCGGCGACCGGTTCGGCGAAGCAGTCTCCCTCAACACGCTGGGCCTGATCGGCCTGCGCCGCCGGCGACTCGATGACGCCCGCTCCTACTTCGAACAGGCCGGAGCGATCTTCCATGGCCTCGGCGACCGGCGCTGGGAAGCACTCATCCGCAGCAACCTCGCCGAGACCCTCTGCGAGGTCCAACAATCCCAGGCAGCAGCCGCCATCCTGACCGACGCCCTGACCGTGTTCCAGGAACTCGGCGACCCCGCCAGCGAGGGCAATGCGCTGTTCCACCTCAGCTGGGCTCAGCGAGAACTCGGCAATCTCGCAGCCGCCCGCGCCCACATCGACCGGGCGCTTCGCATTGCCGAAGACAACGAAAATGAGGTGTGGCAGGCGCACTGGCTCGTCGAACTCGGCACCGTGCAACGCGCCGCCGGTCAACCCGCCGACGCACTGGTGTCCTACCAGCGGGCCGCCGTCATCCAGCGGCAACTCGGCGACCGCAGCCGGGAAGCCATCGCCCTCGACGGCGCCGGACAGGCATACGAAGCCCTCGGCCGCGTCGAGGACGCCGTCGACTTCTACCGCACGGCCGCCGCCGTACACCGCGACCTGGGCGACCGCTGGAACCTGGCCCGGACCCTGCACCACCTCGGCCGCGCCGCCGGCGACACCAACGCGTGGCAGCAGGCCCGCGACCTGCTCGCCGACTTCGACGACCCCCGGGCCGCAGCACTGTACCGCCTCCTCAACGAGGCACTACGGGATCCGTAGCCGGCTCCGACTCCACGATCCAAATCGGCGCGTCCGCGCACTCGACCCGGATACCGTCAACCGGCTCCAACCGGGTACGCGACACCGCCAACCAGCGGCCGCCCACCTGGGCAACCGGCGCGTGGTCGCGGCCCATGAACGCGAACATCCGCACTTGGTTGTGGATCTCACGCGCCGGACGCGACCAATCCACCACCGAGAACTCCGGCTCGATGAACCCCGCCGACGACGCACCCGAATCGTCCTGCGGGATGCCGGGACTCTCACTCGCGACCATGCACAGGGCGGTGACGACCAAGTCGCGGATGACCGGCCGGATCCTTGGCCACAGCCGTTGCGGAGTGACGTCCTCGTCGAGCGGAATCCCACCACGCTGAACCAGGACCGGGCCGGTGTCGAACCGCTCATCCATGCGATGGATCGTCACGCCGATCTCCGGATCACCGTTACGGATAGCCCACAAGACCGGGGCTGGTCCTCGGTAACGGGGAAGCAGCGACGTGTGGATGTTCACCACGCCGAACCGGGGCGTGCCCAGCACCGAGGCCGGGAGCTTCCAGTTGAAGCCGTACACCACCAAGAGATCCACCCGATATCCGGCCAGCGCGCTCGCCAGCCCCTCGGCCGTACCCGGCAGCAACAGATCTAGTCCGGGCGGGAGTGCCTCAACGATCTCACCAGCCGTCGCGGCAGCGTGCGCATCCGTGCCGGTGTTCGGCTTCATCGAACGGCAATACAAATACGCGACAGGAACGTGACCGGCGTCGAGGCATGCCGTACGGAGCAGGGCGAACTCCTCGACCCCGAACGTTGCGAGCGCTACGCGCATTACTCACCTCCCAAAGATGGTGCGAGCCAATCTCTTGCCACAGGAGCGCCGCGCCCCTGCCTGTGTCCCGTCCGTCCACGATTGGCTGAGGGCACGCGTGACCTCGTCCCACGGCGGCCCTCGCCGGGTGTGGTGGCCAATGGATGCAGGCGTGGTCATGAGACTACGGGGATGGAAATGACCTCCACCTCGACATTCGCACCGCGCAGGCGCCGCGCGGCGCGGTAGAGCGCGACCTGGGAAAAGGTGAAGAGGGTCTTCGGGCTGAGCTGCCTGCCGGACGCGAGAGCGATCGCGTAGATCACCTTGCGCGGCCGGAAGGTCTCGTCGATGTGGTGGTCGGGGTGGTCGGCGTGCACGCGGCCGGCCAGCTTCTCGCGTGCGTCAGGCTCGTGGAGCAGAGCGTCGGCGGAGACTTCGCCCTGCGTGAACAGGTGGCTCAGCGGTGCCGACTTGGCGGCGCGCTTGACGTGGATCAGCTCGTCGTTCGGGCCGAGCAGATCGCACGCTTCGATCCCCGGTCCGCGGTTGTGCTGCTTGGTGTGGAGGGTCTTCTTGTCGAGCAGCACGAAGCCGGGGTGGGTCTCGGCGACGTGCTTGTTGTAGGCGTCCTCGTCTTCCAGGTCACGGGTCCAGGGCGGGAGCGCGAGCGTCGCCGGCTGGGCCAGGATCACTTCGATCTCGGCGTTGAGCAGAGCGAGGTGCTGTTCGCCGATCTGGTACCACTGCCCCTCCTGGTAGATCATGCGCGCTGCGCCCTGGGGAACTTCGGCGGTTATCCACAGGTGTGCTTTGGCCGGTGGCGCGAGCGGCTCGTCGCCGCTCCGGTCGGCGCACAGCTCGATAGAGCCGTGTTTCAAAGTGTTCAGGCGCCTCCCGTCGCCCTTCCCGCGTACGCGTCCTATCGCTGCCTCAAGATCGAGGTCAAGGTGGAGCCATTTCCGGTAGGGCATCCTGACCAGGTACGAGTCGGCGAGTGGCTCCAGTTCGACGAGTGATGTAGGGACGGCGAGACCCACGTCTGGGTGGTCCTCGATACCGAGCATTTCGTCGAGGCGTTTGTCCAACTCGGCAGTTCGCTCGCCAGACGGCAGGGGTCGGATCTGCGCGATGAACTCGAGTTCCGGAGACGGCGATTCACCGGTACAGGTCCGGCCGATCTCTCGCAGATCGGCGAGCAGGCCGACCGGGTCCGTGCTGACCGGTATCTGTAGCGAGTCGGCGCCGGCGAAGGAGACCCGGCGGGCGCTACCACGAGTGACGGTCAGCCGTTCGTTGGCCAGTACACCGCTGAGCTGCCTGACGATCTCGCCCCAGCCTTCGATGTCGTAGCGGCGGATGGGCTGCCCGCCGGGTACAAGATTGCGGTCGACGCGGCCGGTGGAGGCGAGCACCCGGCGGGTGACTCGCTGGATCCGGTCGGGCTCGATCGCCCGGAGCGCGAATTGGATGCCGAAGCCTGGATCGATCCGGTCTGCGGCGATGAAGAATCGCCCGAGTGTGCCATAGGTGAGGGCGTAGACCTGGTCGTCGAGGCGTACAAGCAGCGCACCTCCGGCGCTGCTGTATGCGACGGCCACCGCTTCACCAGTCAGAGCAGTGATGATCGGACACCAGTCGGCGGACGACTGCGGCACGTGGCCATGGATGAGGAGAGCAGGAGCGCCGGCGACCTCGGTCTCGATTGGGACGAAACCGTTCTTGCGCAGGTACTTGTGGTTCAGCCCGGTTCGGAGACCACAGGCTTCCGTGTCGGTGATCCCAGTAAGGCGATAGACGGTGGTGCGGTAGGTGCTGGCCTTGTCGTCGGCCGAATCGCGTGCGGTGTTGACCATGACCCTTGACCCCCAGATTGGTGAGTTCTCCGCGCTTGGACTCGGTTCGCGGCCGAGAAGCACGGCGATGTGATCGTCCTGAAGACGGTGATCACTGCCCGGTTGGGCGTTTCCAGAAGAGCAAGCGACCGGGCCTCGCACCAATAATGTTTACTGGTAAGCGGGGTTATCAGCCTTGACAGGTCGCATCTGAGGTTCCCCTCGTTAGAGTCTGCGAGATCGACGGGTGAGAGGAGGCGTCATGGCTACAGGTGAACCGACGCTGACGTTGCGCGATATCGCCCAGATCGCTGGCGTGCAACGCGCCGTTGTCAGCACATGGCGTCGCCGTCCTCGCGCTCGTGGCCAGCATCTACCTTTCCCGGCTGCGGTGTCGTCATCGGATACCTACGAGCGGTTCTCGCGTGACGAGGTTGTCGCGTGGCTGGAGTCAACCGGCCGCGGGAAGAACGCCGATCATCGTCTCGACGCACCGGCCCTCAGCGTCCCGCCTGGCGCGACGCTGGAGGATCTGGTCACGTTGCTCTGTTTGCGCACGAGCGTTGAAGACGACCTCGATGCAGCCCGGCTGGAGGAAGTAGCCGGCCGCATCGACCCTTACGACAAGTTTCTGTTGTCCGAATCGCGGCGGTTAACCGTGACCGATGACGTTCTTAGGTTCGTCGAGGAGTTGATCGAGGCGTCGTTCGGGCCGGCGGAGGCGTTGGGCCGGCTTGAGGTGGGACCGGCCGGGCGGGCTGTCGGCAGCCGCGAACTCGTCGATCGCGGAACGGAACTGCTCCACGCTGTGGCGGAGACGGCCGCACTCTATCTCGGCGGCAAAGCTGTGCCGGTCGCCTTCTCCGGAGGCCCACCGAGCCTCGCGCTCACCCTCGCCTCCGACTCTGGCCGCCTCATCGTGCCCGGCAGCAGCCCGTCCGATCGAGTTCTGCGCCGCCGAGCTCTCCTGCACGGCATTGACATCTTCGACCACGACGGCGGTCCCCTGCTGCGTGTCCTGTCATTACCTGGCACTGACAGTGAGCGGGCCCTCAGCGCAGTTGATGACCTCTTGTTGGAGCTGGCACCCCACGAGGTCGCCCTGGTGATCTCCTCGGCCGGCAAGCTGTGCGATCGGCTGCAAGGTGAGGACGAGCGGCGGCGGTCCGCCCTGCTCCGTCCGCGCCAGTTGACGGCAGCACTCCGCCTGCCCCGTGGCCTATGGAAGCAAGCTCACCGTCAGGCGCTCGGAGTGTGGGTATGCGAGGGTGGCCGCAGTACGGACCGTCCCCCGATGGCTGGCGACCTGGGGGCGTACCCGGCGAATGAGCTGGTGGCCGACGACCTCGCCGCCGATGTCTTCGCGGCGCTGTCGGCCGGCGACGGACGCGCATATCGCTATCTACGTCCGGTTGATCTGCCGGCCATCCTCGCAGGTGCACCGGTGGTGCCGCCAGGAACTCGCGCGCTGCGATGGGGGACTGCCCCGGGCGACCATCTGACCCGGGTGCGCGCGGCGGCGCTAATCACCGCGACACCGCTCGACCCCTTCGACGTGCTGGTGTCGGCGTCCCACGGCGCAGTCCTGCTACGTCAACGGTCGCTGGCCGAACTGCATGAGCTGGGCGCGGTGAGGGTGCACCGTCGCACCCGGATCGACCGTAACCATGGCGATCCGAACGGGACGGTCGCGGTGCTGACTGCGGACGGCACGATGGACGACGTCTTGATGGACCCGTTCGACGCTGAGCGGCTCTACCCGCGAGCCCACCGCACGGAAGCCGGTGATGTCGTGTTCCTTGACGGCGCGAAGCCGCAGGCTCGGGTGGATGTGCGCGGCGGCTCGCTGGTCGCCTCCCCGTCCCGGATCCTGAGGCTTGCGGCCACTGCTGGGATCGGGTCGTATTCTCTCGCAGCCCTCATCAATCACCGGATGCCGCCAGGCGAGTGGCAGACCTGGAACATCCCATTTCTGGAGCCGGGCGACGCTGCGTCGCTGGAATCGGCGCTAGCAGAGGCGAGCAACCACGACGCCGGGCTCCGTCGACACCAGGACGCCCTGCACGATCTTGTCACCGCCCTCGTCGACGGCGTTGCCGCCGGCGCTGTAATAGTGGAAGGAACCTGAGCATGCCCCCACGCAAGAAGACGGAGCCATCGGCTCCGTCGACCATGAAAGAACTGAAGGACACCTTGTGGCAAGCAGCCGACCGGCTGCGGGGGTCGCTGTCGGCAAACCAGTACAAGGACGTGATCCTCGGCCTGGTCTTCCTCAAGTACGTGTCAGACGCCTACGACGAGCGCCGCGAACAGATCCGCACCGAACTCAGCGCCGAGGGCATGGACGCCGAGCAGATCGACGAGCTGATCGATGACCCGGAGGAGTACCAGGGATACGGCGTCTTCGTCGTTCCGGCCGCCGCGCAGTGGACCTTCCTCGCCGAGAATGCCAAGGGCATGCCCGGGATCGGCGATGAGCCACCGAGGACCATCGGCCAACTCGTCGACGACGCCATGAGCGCCGTGATGGCTGCCAACCCAGCGCTCGCCGGCACGTTGCCGCGCCTCTACAACAAGGACAATATTGACCAGCGCCGTCTCGGTGAACTGATCGACCTGTTCAACAACGCCCGCTTCAGCCGCCAAGGCGAGCATCGCGCTCGCGACCTGATGGGCGAGGTATATGAGTACTTTCTCGGCAACTTCGCCCGCGCCGAAGGCAAGCGCGGCGGCGAGTTCTTCACCCCGCCTAGCGTGGTCAAGGTCCTCGTCGAGGTGCTGGAGCCCTCTAGCGGCCGGGTGTACGACCCATGCTGTGGCTCAGGCGGCATGTTCGTCCAAACCGAGAAGTTCATCCACGACCACAACGGTGACCCGAAGGACATCGCCATCTACGGCCAGGAAAGTCTGGAAGAGACGTGGCGGATGGCAAAGATGAACCTAGCAATCCACGGCATCGACAACTCCGGCCTCGGGGCGCGGTGGGGCGACACGTTCGCCCGCGACCAGCACGCGGACGTCCAGATGGACTACGTGATGGCCAACCCGCCGTTCAACATCAAGCACTGGACTCGGCGCGAGGATGACCCCCGCTGGGTGTACGGCGTGCCGCCGGCTAACAATGCCAATTACGCCTGGCTTCAGCACATCATCTCGAAACTCAAGCCCGGCGGCAGCGCTGGCGTAGTGATGGCAAACGGATCGATGGCGGCGAACTCCAATGGCGAGGGGCACATCCGCGCCCGGCTCGTCGAGGCCGATCTGGTGTCGTGCATGGTCGCACTGCCCACGCAGCTGTTCCGCAGCACAGGTATCCCGGTCTGCGTATGGTTCCTCTCCAAAGACAAGGCACCTGGCAAAAACGGCGAGGTAGATCGGCGCGGCGAGGTGCTCTTCATCGACGCACGCGAACTTGGATACATGGTGGACCGGGCTGAGCGCGTGCTGACCGACGAAGACATAGCCAAGATCGCGGACACCTACCACGCCTGGCGCGGAACCGACTCAGCCACACGTCAGAGCTCTACCTACCAGGACGCTCCTGGTTTCTGTAAGTCCGCCAGCCTCGAGCAGGTCAAGGAGGCGGACTATGCCCTCACGCCGAGTCGATACATCGGCGGAGTCGCAGCCGAGGAAGATGATGAACCGATCGATGATAAAATCGCTCGACTTTCGAAGCAGCTTTTGGAGACCTTTAGCAAATCGACGTCATTTGAAAAGGTAGTCCATGAGCAGTTGGAGCGTCTCCGTGGTTAAGGCAATGACGATAAAGCAGCTTAGTGAGGTCGGAGCTCTTACTTATGGAGACGGCTACCGCACGAAGCGCTCCGAGCACGGCCAGCCGGGCTATCGGATCCTCCGAGTAGCCGACGTCTCCGACGGAGGCGTCACCCTGGACGGCGAGGACCACGTACATAAGGAATTTCAAACGAATATCGGTCCGAAGCTGAGTCAGCCCGGCGACATTCTGCTGACCACAAAAGGAACGGTTGGTCGAGTCGCAATCTACCCCCCGCAGGCCGAGCAAGTAGTCTACAGCCCCCAGTTGTGCTATTTCCGAATAATTGACCCGGAGATCGTATCTCCTCGCTATTTGTCGTACTGGTTCAAGTCTGAAGCATTCAGTCGTCAGGCGCTTCAGCGGGCAAATAGCACGGACATGGCAGCCTATATCAACCTGCGCGACATCGGATCGCTCGAGATCCAGCTCCCGAGCATTATCGAGCAACGGGCAGCTGCGGATATCCTCGGCGCACTCGACGACAAGATGCTTGCCAATGAAGAGGCTATATCGAACATACGAGACCTATGTGAAGCTCACTTTTTCAAGGCCCTAACCATCGATCCAGGCAAGCCATGCACCCTGGGTAAGCTGGCCGACCTTCAAGCCATTACATTCAGTGACGGGTATCGCACGAATCGGTCGGAACATGGAACCCCCGGGATCCGCATTCTCCGTGCTGGAGATGTACGCGGATTCCGCTCCTTCCCGGATGGGACGGACTATGTTTCAGAGGAATACATGGGCCGCATTGGCGCGAAACTATCGCGAGCCCACGACATTGTGTTGACCACAAAGGGAACTGTGGGAAGGGTTGCAGTCATTCCTTCAAATATGGAAACTGTCGTTTACAGCCCACAGCTCTGCTACTTCCGCGTAACAGATGAAAGTTTGGTCAATTTCGGCTTCATGGTTGGATGGTTTAGCTCCCGGAACCTGAAGGACCAACTGTCCGCAGTAATGAACAAAACCGATATGGCGCCGTACGTGAATCTTCAGGACATCCGCTCCCTTCGTGTCCCCATTCCCGATATATCAGTGCAGCGGGCGGTGGGGTCGTTTCAACGGTCCATGCTCGATTTCATGCACTCCCTGTCTGAAGAGAACGACGTTCTCGCGCGCACCCGGGACGAGCTTTTGCCATTCCTAATGTCAGGACGCTTCAAAGTGCGAGATGCCAAGAAGATTGCGGAGGAGGTGGCCTGAATCGTGATGCGGTCTGGGGTTAGCGAGGCCCAGTGGGAGGTTATCGCGTTGGAGGCGTTAGCCGAACGGGAGTGGGAGCACCAACCGGGCACGGCGATCGCGCCAGGCACCAAGGACGGCCGTACGTCCTGGGCCGACATTGTGCTGCCAAACCGTACTCTGACAGCGATGCGCAAGCTGAACCCGCAGGTCCCGGTCAACTATCTCGTGCAGGCAGTGGCCGAAATCTTGGAGCCGACGTCGCAGGATGCCATCTCTGAGAACTTCCGTTTGCATCAGATCCTGACTAAAGGCTACCGAGCTATCAGTTACACCGACGCGGACGGCGTCGAGCAGAACCCGACGATCCGGCTTGTAAGTCACAAGCCGTGGGAGAACGATTTCCTGGCCGTCAGCCAGGTGGCGATCCGCTCGATGGAGGTGGACCGGCGGTTCGACATCGTGCTCTACCTCAACGGCCTTCCGGTTGCGATCGTCGAGTTAAAAAAGGCTGCTGGGGCCAAGGCTAACCTAGCTGCCGCACACGCCCAGCTAGCCACCTACCTGCGCGAGTTCCCAATGGCGTTCCGCTTCACGGTCGTAAACGTGATCAGCGACGGCATCACCGCCCGCTACGGCACACCGTTTACTCTGCTGAACCATTACTCTCCGTGGAACGTAGACGACGATGGCAAACCGCTACGGCCCGGGGACAATGCGGATGACGCCCACCTGGGCGTCGAGCTGGAACTACTCATCGACGGGGTCTTCAACACCGAACGATTCTTGCAGCTACAGCGCAACTTCACCGCATTCGATGGCGGCGCCGATGGGTACGCCAAGCGGATCGCCAAGCCGCACCAGTATTTCGCAGTCACCAAGGCGGTTGGCGCGACCGTGGACGCGGTAAACAAGGACGGCCGCGCGGGCGTGGTGTGGCATACGCAGGGCTCCGGCAAGTCCATGGAGATGGAGCTGTACGTCCACCTCGCCGGCCAACAGCCCCAGCTACGCAATCCGACGTTCGTCGTGGTTACGGACCGCAAGGAGCTCGACGGCCAGCTGTTCGAGGCTTTCGATCGATCACTGCTCCTAGCGGAGGACCCGCAGGCGGTAAGCAGCCGTGCCCGACTTCGCGACGAGCTAACTCAGCGTGCCACGGGAGGCATCCTGTTCACGACGCTGCAGAAATTCAGTCGTACAAAGGAAGAGCGGGAGGCAGGTCCGGACCATCCACTGCTGTCGGATCGACGCAACGTCATCGTGATCGCCGACGAGGCTCACCGGAGCCACTACGACGACCTCGATGGGTATGCCAAGTACATCCGTGATGCCCTGCCGAACGCCTCCTTCATCGCCTTCACCGGCACACCGATCTCATTCGACGACCGCAACACTCAGGACGTCTTCGGGCCAGTAATCGACACCTACGACCTGACCCGAGCGGTTGAGGACGGCGCCACCGTACCGGTGTTCTTCGAGCCCCGGCTCATCAAGGTCGGGCTGACGAGCGGCGTCAGCGAGGACGACCTCGACCGGGCCGCCGATGAGGCCACCGTCGGTCTCGACGAGGTCGAACGAGCCCGGATCGAGAAGTCGGTTGCCGTCATCAACGCCGTCTACGGCGCACCCGACCGGCTCCGGGCGCTCGCCGAGGACCTCGTCGCGCACTGGAAGAACCGTTCGGCACAGATGGTCAAGTTCATCGGCTCGCCCGGCAAGGCGCTCATCGTCGGGGGAACCAGGGAGATCTGCGCGAACCTGTACGAGGAGATCGTGAAGCTGCGGCCTGGCTGGCACAGCAAGGCCCTCGACCGGGGCACAGTCAAGGTGGTCTACTCCGGGACCGCTCAGGACGAGCCGCCTGTCTCCCGGCACGTGCGGCGGTCCGCGGAGAACAAGACTATCCAGAAGCGGCTGCGCGACCCCGATGACGAGCTACAGCTGGTGATCGTCAAGGACATGATGCTGACTGGCTTCGACTCGCCGCCGCTGCACACCCTCTACTTGGATCGGCCGCTCAAGGGCGCCTTGTTAATGCAGACCCTGGCGCGCGTCAACCGGACTTTCCGCGGCAAGCCCGACGGCCTTCTTGTCGCGTACGCGCCGCTGGTCGACAACCTCACCAAAGCGCTCGCTGAGTACACCGAGGATGACCAAGCCGGCGAGCCCGTCGGCAAGAACGTTGATGAGGCCGTGGCGCTGACCGCCACCTTGCTAGACCTGCTCGACCAGGCGTGTGCCGGCTACGACTGGCGCTCCCGCCTGGACGGCGGCGCCAAGAGCTGGATCAAGGCTGCGGTTGGGTTGACCAACCACCTGCGCTCACCGCTGACACCGGGCAACCAGGTGTCGGAGGGAGAGGAGAGCCTCGCCGACCGGTATCGAAAGCTGGCGAACCAATTGGCTCGGGCTTGGACGCTGGCGTCCGGCAACGACACCTTCGATGACCTGCGGCGCCGCGACGCTGTGTTCTATGAAGAGGTCCGGGTATGGATGGCCAAGTTCGACGCCCAGGAACGCCAGGCAGCCGGCAAACCTGTGCCGGAGGAGATCCAGCGCATGCTGTCGGCGCTGGTAGCGTCGTCGACCACATCAGGCGAGATCGTCGACATCTACGAGGCTGCAGGCATCCCCAAGCCGAGTCTCGCCGACCTCAACATCGAGTTCGAGGCCAGGGCGAAGGCGGCGAGTAACCCGCACCTTGCCATTGAGGCGCTGCGCTCGTTGCTCCTTGAGGAGTCCACTCGGGCGACACGGCACAACCTGATCCGCCAACGAGCATTCTCGGAGCGGCTCGCCGAATTGATGCGCAAGTACACCAACCAGCAGCTCACCTCCGCCGAGGTCATCGCCGAACTCGTCGCGCTCGCCAAAGAAGTCGCAGCCGAAGGCGACCGGGGCTCACACTTCACCCCACCGCTGTCCAACGACGAACTGGCCTTCTACGACGCGGTTAGCGCCAACGAATCCGCCGTGCAACTGCAGGGCGAGGACGTACTCGCCCAGATCGCCCGCGACCTCGTCGGCATCATGCAGCGCGACGTCAAGACCGACTGGACGGTACGCGATGACGTTCGTGCCAAACTGCGATCCTCGATCAAGCGTTTGTTGGTCAGATACAAGTACCCACCGGACAAGCAGCCCGAGGCCATCCGACTCGTCATCGAGCAAATGGAGACGATGGCACCACACTACGCAACCCCGCAGACCGCTACTTGATCTCCTGGTCTCGGTCGCGTGTCATCCGATATGAGGGCGACGGTAGGGGCTGTCAACGTTCGTGGCGGTCCCGCAAGTGCAGCAGAATATGCGTCAGTGCGTGGGCGGCGATCAGGAACGCGAAGTCATTAGTGGATTGAGTCAAGCTGGGCATCATCATGCTGAGCCGCGTCGGTGTCAACGGGATGAGCAGACGAGCTAATGGAAGGCTGGCTCGCATCCGCGGGCCGCTGTTGAAGGCGAGAAAGCCAGGGTTTGTCGGGCAATTCTGTGGGGCAGGGCAAACCCAGCTTTTGTCGGACTACCACGAGCAGATACACGTACCGCTCTAGGTCGGCGTAGGTGGCGACTGAGCATACCCAAGCAGCGAGATCACCCTTGTCCTTGCCAAGCGGCACAATTCGCCATCGGCCTAGCCGCCAATGGCGCTCCTCGGCGGACAGGTCAGGGCGTTCCTGGTAGTAGCGGCTCAATAGTTCGACGGGCAGCAGGTCCTCGATCTCCACCAATGCGCCTTCGTCTCCGCGGTCCAGTGGGTCGAACTTCGGGAGTAGTTGGTAACGCTTGAGATCGTGCTTGCGCGCGATGTCCATCGCGGCTGAACCGGGAGGGTCCCGGTCGAACAGGCCGATGCCGGCTATGCCGTCACGCCGGAGGTCGAGAAGGCGGTCTACGACAGCGCTGCCGCCACCAGTGCGGCCGGTAGGCGACTCAATCTGAAGCCCGTCGAGCAGAGTCCACCCCTGTTCCTCCGTGGCGAGTTCGGCGGCGCGCCTCAGGTACATTTCGTCGGTCTCGCCCTCGACCACAAGGATGGCGTCGGTAGGTGCGACGGCCGACTGCTCCGTCTGTTCCCTGAACAGACGGAGTAGGTGCGGCATGAAGTCACCCGAAGTGATCTTCCGGTTGAAGTGACCTCCAGCCAAGTCTCCGCTGGTCTCCAGCAGCTCCGCCATGCTCGTCAAAATGGCTTCAATGGACCACGCGCCTCTGGCATACGTGCCTTGAAGCACTACCTCCGTGAAGGACTCGTCGCAGGCATCCGCAAGCGGCGGCATCGACATCCGACTCCAAATCATGGCGGCGACGAGTAGCAGGTCATCAGGCCGCCTATCCAGATGCGGAACCCGGAGGTAGTGATCATATTCTCCATCAAGGGCCGAGGAGGTCTCACTCCCAACCTTGGTGGCGGTTAAGAATATGCCGCGGCACTTTCGCCGGTTCGCGACGAGTTGGTGCAACGTTGATGCCTGAAGCTTGTCGCAGTCGTCCACCACCACGATGGCGTCGAGTTTTCCCAGGCTGAGCTGCTTCATTACCAGGCCTACTGGTTGGTCGGCCTGGATCTGCTCGTACGGGACTTCCCACTCAGCGAAAGCCGCCAATGCCGCAGCTATAAGAGTCGATTTCCCGCCGCCGGTCGGCGTTTGTACGAGCACGGACCGTGAGTCGCCTCGGCCGAGATCGTTGATTAGGTCGCACGCTTGAGCGAGTTCCGTGCTGGCCGCCACGACCTGGACGGGAACACCGCTCGTGCCGAAGTCGCGCCGCCAGCCGGCGGTCTCCCGAAATCGCTGCGCCCATTCTGCCTGTCTCATCGACCTGGCGGCCGTTTCGGCGGCATTGCGGCCGGCGATGGCCGACCGGGTGAGGACGTGGCTGGAACGGGATGGACTGGATTGCCCATTCCACCAGGCCCACTACCGCTGGCGGGTGCTGCTGGAAGACGTTTTGTCGAGGTCCGCTGGTCCCAGGGGAGCAAGCCGCGGTAGTTAATGCCGACGAAGATCGGAATCTCCATGCCGACTTGGAGGTCGACCGCAGGTCCAAGGAACGCGAGTGAAATCCGGATCTCAGCTAGCAGTTCTGGCATGTAGCAGATCCAGACGTCGCCTTGGCGGCGCCGGGCTACCGCACGGTACGTCTTCGGGGCACCGTCATCGCCGGAGAGGACTGCTAAGCACCCCACTCGACGCCGACTACCTGCTGAGTTGGCATCGAGTATCGCGAGCTGGCTGAGGGCCGCGTGTGGCTCGGAGAGCTGGAGCAGCGCCCATGCCAGGCAAAAGGTAACGAATGCGCTGTGCTCTTCCTCGGAGAAGAGAAGCCGAGCACGAAGGATCCGGCTCCATTGTTCCCATTCCTCGCGGGTGCAAGCGGCGTATACAGGATCGGCGCCGCCGACTCGGCCACCGGGAAGGTGCGCGTCCATCCAAAGACGATGGGCAAGTCCCATAGCCGCCTGGCTACGCCACACGTCCTCGTGCACGGTTAGGAGGCGATTCAGGCCCCTTTGTGCGACGGCTGGCGACTGTGCCTGGCGCGTTCTAGGGTCGTAGACCTGGGTTCTGATGATCTGGCAGTAGCCAGAGAAGTCGCCCGCCTGCCGCATCTCCTCGGCAAGCTTAACGCTGACCGTATGCAGCCCCTCCAACTCGGCCAACTCGATACGGCGGCTCGTGAATCGCTGAACCTGGCGGGGCTCCAGCGGCTCCTCCACGGCGGCGTCCAGGATGTTGGCCATCTGCTCGATGAAAGTTACCCGCTCGACGTCCGAGAGCACTGGGCTCTGGTTGACAACATCTCGAAGCGTCCAGAAGTTGACGTCTAGCGGAAAGAAGCTGGTTTGGCCGAGGGCACGGGTACGCCCGACGTAGAGGTTTACTAGTTCTAGCTCGTCATTGATCGCCATGCGGAGGGTCAGCACCTCTGGAGACTCAGGTGCAGTCTCGTGCAGCTGCTGTAGGCGGCGCAGTTGGGCGCCAATTTTGTATCCGTGCGTCGCGGCTCGCGTAGTAAGAAGGTTGTTCAGCTCGAGGTTCCGGGTATCTGTCGCGCGGCGGGCCTGGAGCACCTCCTCGGCTTGTTCCAGGACCTCGACTGCGTCGCCGATATGGCGCATTGAGGCGTCGTAGTCGGCATCACGGTTGGCCAACAGTCGCAAGGCCTGCGCCTCAAGGAGCAGCAGCTTGGGTATACGCACTTGGAGGCCGCTTCGAATCTGCTCAAGCATCTGCGCCAGCCTCTCGATGCTGGCTGGACTCGAGTAGACGTCGGCGTAAGCCCCGCGGGGACCGACCAGACGAAGGATCTCGGTGCAGTAATCCTGATCAGGGTCGTCGCCCGGGTAGTTGCCCTGGCTCCATTGAATAGCGTCAACAAGGCGCTCAAGGAGTCGCATCTGGTCCGGTGGCGACGGTCGTACGATTCCCAATGCAAGTCGAGCGAGTTCGTTGTGATCGGTGTCCAGCACGAGGATTCCGTGTTCGTCCACGGTCTCGTCCATGAGCTCAGAGTCGCCCAAACGGCGACTGAACGCGGCGTACTGCCGGATAAAGTCCGTACCAAAGGTTCGCAGCAGGAGGTCGACGGGGATCGGCCGCTGAAGCCGTGCGCAAAGCAAAGCAAGATCCAGAGCACTGCGGGTTTCTTCGCTGTGCGCGAAGGGCGAAGTGGTCACGTCTTTGCCACGGTCAAAGTCGATGCCAGGGAAGAGCTCGCTTGCTACGGCTCTTAGCTGTTCACGAAGTTTGCTGTCGCCCGCAGATTCGCTGTCTTCCTCGGTCGCCCGTCCGCTGATGTCGAGAGCACGGGCCAACCGGTCGTATGCCTCTCCTATCCTCAGCCGGATATTGCCCTGGACGTCCGGCAGTAGACGATAGAGCAGGAGCAGGAAGTATGGGTCGCCAATGACCGAAGCGGTGAGTCCGTCGGTTATCTGGCCGTGATCAGCGAGATACTCCTTGAACTCCGTGATTTCCTTCGCCGACAACCGGCGCTCCATCGGGATCGACTTATAGTCTGGATCCCGGTCGCCGGTAGACCTCGGATCTTCGTCCGGGCTGAACAGCCCCGGACTGTGCCGGGCAGTCCCCACCACCACCGCGTTGCGCCCTGCGGCGGCGAGCGCCTCGGAGAGCTGGACGTACTCGGCATTGTCAATTTCGTCGGTAAGCACGGCCACACCTGGTGCCCCGCGGGACTGCAGAAGGCGGCAGACCCGCTCGATTGCCTCGACCTTCAGCCGGCCAGCTGTGGGGGCGACATAGAGAACGACGTGGCCGCGCTTGCGCAGATGCACCGCTAGCCAATGAATGATGCGACTCTTGCCTGAGGCAGGCGGACCAGTCAACAAGATCGGACGGCGCGAATAGTTGACCGTGTACTGTTCCGTTGTGTCGATCGGGTTTACCGAGCCGATTTCGGTGAGCGCGGCCTCGACCTCTTCCGTCAGGTGCTCGCTGACTTTGCGCGTGTATAGAAAACCCCGGACAATTGCCGTCCAGTTGGGCGGACGCTGTGTTCCTCGGAGGAACTGGCGGAACTCAGCCCGCATCTCATCCGGGGAGAGGGGCGGCGGGACGGCGGTCGCCGCGTCGTCGAGAACGATTACCGACTGTGCCACGCTTCGCCATTCTTGGGCGGTCAAGACGATGTGTTTGCTCTCGGCGGGCCGACCGAACGAAATGATGTGGTCATCGGGCGAGAGCGCGGTCTCCCGCGCCTCTGCGAGCCTGCGCCCCGCGTCTGTCGTGGCGTTCTCCCGGAGGAAACCGGACAGGGAGCCTTCGTGGAGGATGAGAGCGTCGCCGAAGCTGGCGAAGTCGGAGCGTTTTACCGCCCTCTCGCCACCGAGGAACCAGTGGACCGATCCCGCCGGGAGAGCGCTACACACGAGCTCTAGCAGGTCGAGCGGGATCCAATCATCGTCGCCGACACCTTCGACGACCACCATCCCGGTCGCTGCGAGGAACGGGAGCTGTTGCAGGACCGGGGCCACGTCGAACGCGCGTCGCTGCCGTAGCGCCGTAGCGGTCAGCGGAGGCAGGTGGGACGGCACCTGCTCATCGGTCGAGCCGAAGAGCCGGATGACAGTGAGCAAAGCCGGGTTGACAGAGGCCGACAAGGATCTCGCCTGAGAGGGAAACAGCACTCGCAGCCGCCGGCCGGAGTCGCTGCCGACCTGATTGAACGCTTCAAGCGGTAGCGGATCAACGGCAGAGGTAACCGCAATGCTCCATGGGCAACGCGCGATTTCAAGTAGGTCTTCGCCAGGCCGGTGTCGACTGAACGCTCGGCGAACTTCGTCGATCCGGCTAGGAGTCTCCAGCTCCTGCAGTTGCTCTTGCAGTGTTTGCCGCTCCGCTGCCCCCGAGAGGACTGCAACGTCGCGGATAAGTTCGTCGACAAGGCCAGTGCTGTGTCGCTGGCCGAGGACGAGCACAACACGACCCGCCGCGATTGCCGCTTGAAGAGCATCGGCAGCGCCTGCGTCGCTGCCAGGATTGTCTTCTGTGCTGCTCGAAATGCTGTTCACGGGCCCGTCCGCTCGACGCTCGACACTCGACACCATAGCCGAAGCGGCCTGTTGGTGGGTGCCTTCCGCAGCAGGGCCATTGCGTAGTCGGGCGGCGAGTCGTTGAGCAGTGAGTTTGTAGCGTGAGCGGCCTCTGCGGAGGGGTAAGAAGCGGGTGAGGCCGCATCGGTGATCATGGAGTTGCGACGCTTCACGACTCCGAGGAAGACCCCACCCGCCGATGGCATCATCTCTCATCACCGCACTGACCGTTACGACACCCCACACCATCACGAAGCCAAGGCTGATCACTGACGGTGAACAGAGCGGTCTGCTGGACGTGTTGACGAAGGTTCCTGACCCGCGTGACCCGCGCGGGATCCGTTACCCGTTGTCCGCGGTCCTTGCTGTCGCGGTCTGCGCGGTCATGGCCGGCGCGTCCTCGTTCGCGGCGATCACCGATTGGCTGCATGACCTCGACGGATCCGCCCGGGTCCGGCTGGGGTTCGGCGACGGTGTGCCTGCCGGCACGACGATGTGGCGGCTGCTGATCCGGCTGGACCCGGCCCTGTTGACCAGCGTCCTCGCCGGCTGGTTGCAGTCCAGGACCCGCCAGTCAGTCCCGGCTCCGCGCCGCTACCGGCGGGTGATCGCGGTCGACGGCAAAACCCTGCGGGGCGCCCGCCTGGGCGACGGCCGTCAAGTTCATCTGCTGTCCGCCCTCGATACCACTACCGGGCTCGTGATCGCCCAGGTCATCGTGGACACGAAGTCGAACGAGATCACGTCGTTCGCGCCGCTGCTCGACGCCGTGGAGAAGGTGCTCGGCACCCTGACCGGGGTGCTGTTCACCGCTGACGCCCTGCACACCCAGACCGGGCACGCCGACGAGGTCATTGCCCGCCACGCACACCTGCTGGTGCAGGTGAAAGGCAACCGGCCGACCCTGTTCAAGCAGCTCAAGCAGCTTCCCTGGGCACAGATCCCGGTCGGGGATCGCACCCGCGAGCGTGGTCACGGCCGCCGTGAGACCCGCACCCTCAAAGCCGTCACCGTCCGCACGCCCGGCGGTATCGCTTTCCCGCACGCGCAGCAGGCCGTCCGGGTTACCCGCACCCGCATCGTCGCTGGTAAAACCAGCCGCGAGGCGGCTTATCTGACCGTGTCACTGCCCGCCGGGCAAGCCCTGCCCCGCGACCTGCAGACCTGGATCCGCCACCACTGGCACATCGAAAACCGCCTCCATCACGTCCGCGACGTAACGTTCCGTGAAGACCTGCACCAAGCCCGGACCGGCAACGGACCCGCGATCATCGCGACACTGCGTAACACCGCGATCGGCTGGCACCGGATCACCGGCGCCACCAACATCGCCCGCGCCACCCGCCAAGCCAACCGCCGATCACACGACCTAATCACCGCCGTGACCAGCAGTTACCCGACAACGCAATGACCCTGCCTTCCGCAGCGAGCGGACCTGATGTACGAGCTTGCGTCGAATGCGCCCCGTACGGTCCGGCTTTCGCCGCTAGAGCCGTCTGCCCACGGTGCGCGGGCCACCTACACAGAACTCCCGATTGCACCCATGATCGTTACCTGCCCGGCGCTCAGCTCGTCCTTATGCGCCTTGAGCTGGTCAAATACGCTGACAGCGGTTGCCGGGGCTGGTGGCGGGCGGGTCGCACATGGCGTATCTACCTACACCCTTCCGCCTTCGGATTCCTCGCGAACTGCGCCCTGGCCCCGACCCCAGAAGCTCAGTAGTGGTCGTGCCTCGGATGGCTTACGCAGCGTAATCATCGCCCACGTGCGACTCGCTGCGACAGTCCGGCACAAGTCTTTCGATCACATACAGCAATCAGCTCGGAGTCACCGACTTGACCTGCGCAAACGCATCGGCAACGGGTCGCCGATGATCGTCGCCGGCTGGTTCGCATGGTGATGCCTCCGGCCCACCGAAACGGATACCCAGGCGGAGGGCAGTCGTACTCCCTGGCGGACGGGTGTCGTCTACAGGTGTGCCCAGGTACCGGCGATGTCAGCGGACATCGTTCGACGTGGTCAAGTGGTCACCGACGACGCGCTTGACAGGCGGATTTCCTGCGATGGGGTCGAGGACTCCTCTCCACATGGTCCGCGTCGGTGCCCCGGCCGGCGCAGGACGCGGTTGAGGCGACGGCCGCTGCTCAGCTAAGGCTGCCCAGTCCGTGCGGGCGGTAGCATTGCTTATATCGGCGTCCTGATCCGCACCAGCAACTCGCCGACCGGTTCGGCGGCCAGGCCACCATGACGGCTTCCGCGTCACGTACGTCGGGGTAGGCGCGCAGATCGTCCGCGCTGGGTGTGGTGATGCCACGATGTTCGAGGAAGATCTCGAAGTCCGGAAGATTGCCGGGCACAAGGTTGACCGCGAAGCCTTGCCGGTCGGCGTACGCACAGTTCTGCTCGACCTGACGGCGATGTTCAGCCCAGGGCGCACCCACCACCTCGGCGGCCAGGTGTGGCCAACGGGTGACCAAACGCGTGATATTGCGGCTCGGGCCAGAAAACGGACATCACGGCAGTCGTGTAGTCGTACTGGTGATCCGATCCGGCGGGCGACCACGCCTGCGTGTTCATGATCGATCAGGCGACCAGGTAGGTGGAGTCGTCGAACTCGGCGGTCACCTTGAGCCGCCCGCCGAGGGCTTCGACATAGGCTCGGAGAACGGAGATCGAGACGGTGTCGAGGTTGCCGCGCTCGACGTCGGACACCCGCGGCCCGGACACGCCCATGGCGTCGGCGACCTCGCGCTGGGTCAGAGATCGGTTGCGGCGGACCTCGGCCAGACGGAAGGCGCGGATCTCATCGTCGAGACGGCGCTGCCCGGCGGCCCGCTCGGCGTCGTCGCGGATGTGGTGCCCAGCCGCGCGGCGGGCCTCCTCGGCACGGCGCTTGGCTTCGTCCCAGGTGACGGTCATTCGTAGCTCCTCGTTTCCAGTTCGGCCAGGTGCGCGTCGTAGCGGTCGTCGGCCAACGGGATCGCGGTGTTGTACCAGCCGCGCCAATTGCCGGACTTGTCGCCGGCGACCAGCAGAACCGCCCGACGGACGGGGTCGAATGCGAAGAGCACGCGGATCTCGCTGGAGCCGGTGGAGCCTGGCCGGAGCTCCTTCATGTTGTGGTGGCGTGACCCGTGGATCCGGTCCACCAACGGGCGGCCGAGCGCTGGTCCCTCGACGGCGAGCCGGTCGATCGCATCTTCGATGAGATCGGCACTGCCCGGGTCGTTCTTGGTCAGGTCGACGAACCAATCGGCCACTTCCTCGACCAGCAGGATCTGCCACGCACCCATACCGGCCAGCTTAACCCACAGGTTAAGGCGCAGCCAGGACCCGTCGGTGCTGTAACCCCGCTGACCAGGCCCGGCGCCCAGATCTCCGGGCTCGACGAACACCCGGACGTCCACGCCCGGATCAATCCGCGCGAATCGGTCATCCTCGCGCACCGCGGCCGCACTTACCGCCGCCGACATCCGCGAACTGCTCGATTAGGCGCTAAGTAACATCCAGCTCACAGGCGCGCCAAACAGCCCGCCGTGCTCGACCTGACGCCGAGACGGAGAAGGGCCGGTTGATCAGCCCGACGTTCGAGGCCGAGCCGTTCGCACTGACCCGAAAATCGGTCCGCTAGTGGGCAGGCGGTAGCACCCGGCGGAGCCGGGTTGGGTGAGGGCTGTTCAGGCTGCTTGGTCGGTGTCGGCGATGTGGGCTTTGCCGGCACGGATGAGGATGGTCTGGCCGGTGACGGCTTCCAGGGCGGCGGCGAGCTGGCGGGCTCGCCGGTCGCGGTTGATCAGGGTGTCGTGGTAGGTCGGGCCGAGGTCCTGGTAGGTGGCGTCGGGGTCGGACAGCAGGTGGTAGACGCTGGTCAGAAGCGAGTTGCCGGCGGCGACCATGGCTTTGCCTTTGCCGCGGCGGCGGGCCACTCGCCGGTAGCGGGCGCCCAGGAATGTCTGGGTGCGAGTCAGCGCGCCGATCGCGTTACCGATCGTCGCGCCCAGCCACGGGTTGCCTTTCGTGCGGCCCTTCGGTTTGGTCTTGCCGGCCGATTCGTGGGTGGTCGGGCAGAACTTGGCCCAGGACACCAGATGCCCGGCGGTCGGGAATCGGGTCATGTCGACACCGAGTTCAGCGATCAGTTCCGCGGCGGTGAAGCGGCCCACGCAGGGAATCGTGGTGAGTTGCTCCACCTGACGGCAGAAAGGGACGACCAGCTCCTCGATGTTGCGTTCCAGGGTGGTGATCTGATCGGTGAGCCGGTCGATGTTGTCCAGCATCATCCTCAGCAGCATCGCGTGATGCTCGGTGAAGAACCCGGTCAGTGCCTCCGAGCCTGTCAGGATGTCTGTGTAACCATCCTTTGTCCTCTTAGGTCAGTGTAGCCGCAATGCGGCCGGGAAATGCGATTTCGAACGCGCCGAGGGCGGATTTCCACCCGTGCGTGGTGGCGCCTTCG
>NZ_JBHTBJ010000013.1:0-191504 GCF_042664765.1 Paractinoplanes rhizophilus
ATCATCGTGGCGTAGGAACCTTGATGATCTTCTGAACCGGTCATGCCCGTCCTGCTGCCGCCAACCGAGGCGCTTCTACCTTGATCCACCCAAGTCGGACACCACCACGACTTTGCCGGGGCCCTGGATTTGAACCCACGACCTCGGGCCTATGAAACCCGCGAGCACTCCGAGCTGCTCCACCCTGCAAGCACCCCCGGGGAGACTTGAACTCCCAGCCTCCGGATTCGTAGTCCGGCGCGCTGTCCCGTTGCGCCACGGGGGTTCGATGTCGTCGGGTGGTGTCGAACCATCCGGCCTCCGCCTTATGAGGGCGGCGCTCTACCGCTGAGCTACGACGACCTGTTGGGCGAGGGCGGCGGCGCGCGTTGGCCGGGTAGCGCAAGTATTCCCGTCCAGCGAGCCCGGCGGTCGCCTTACCCGCCGAGCCGGCCCGCGTGAGCCGCCGCTCCTCGCCCCATTTCGGGGATGTCAGAATTCGCTATTCAATTTGCGCACACGGGCGGCCGGAATCGAACCCGCGACACACGGATTTGGAGACCGTCGCTCTGCCAATTGAGCTAAGCGCGTCTCGGAGGAGGCTATCCGGCGAAGAACCGCCACCGGCCTCGGAGACCCCCGGAGACGAAGAAGCCGCCTCTCCCCAGAATGGGAGGGCGGCGGCGGAATCCGTGACGGCGTCAGCCGTTTCGCCAGCTCACTCCCGGGGAGCGCCAATTCGTCTCTCGTCGCATGCACCGGCCCGCGGGCTCGGCGATGCCGCCACCAATACCATCACCATCGAACGTCGCACCAAGCGCGGCGAGGTCGACCCGACTGGCGGCCTGCCACATCATCTCGAACCCCTTTCGTGCGCGCTCCCTGCGGACTTCCCAAACAGTAGACGAAAACTATCGAGGCTGACAATCCTTTTTCGCGCCGATTCCAAGAATGGCCCGGCGACCTGGTGGCCGCCGGGCCGTGGGATCAAATCGTCCAGCCGTCGCGATATTCGACGGCGGAGGTGCCGGGAACACGGCGAAGGCGAATCTCGCCCGCCCAGGCGCCGGGCACCGGCTCGACGCGGAGAACGGCCGGCCGGTCGACCAGCACGCAGACCCGCTCCCCGGGCCACCACCAGCCGCCGGCGCGGGCGAGGGTCACCCAGGGCTCGAAGGCGGCGCTCTGCCCGCCCGACACCAGCCCCAGCCGGCGCAGCGCGTCCAGGTGGCCGATCCACGCGGCGTCCTGATGGCCATACCAGCCGACCGGAAGGGCAGCCGCGGTTAGGGCTGCGCGGATGGGCAGATAGATGCCGGCCGCGAGGCTGCGGAACAGCGCCTCGCGAACTCCCTGCCGGAGGAGCTCCTGGAAGGGGAGTCCGGCGTCCAGGGCCTCGAGCGGTGGGAGGCTGGGCCACGGCTTGCCCTGGGGACGCTTCATCAACGGGCGGTCGGGGGCCGGCTCGACGAAGCCCTCGGACAGGTCGGAGCGCAGCCGGGACAGGCCGGCGGCGATGTCGCTCGCGATCGGTGGGCGTCCGGGTGGGCGGCGCGTGTCCACCCAGGACCGAAGGGTCTGGTGGGTGGGGAAGCCGGCCAGGTGCGGAAGTGCGGCATACGGCGATGCCACCCAGCGGAATTCGGGGCGGGGACGGCGGTGCCGGGCGTAGATCGAGGCGATGGCTTCCTCGGTCAGGGAGCGGTCGGCCGGCTCGGTCGACACCCCGATGTCCTGCCATTCCCGGCGAATCTCAGTGGCCCGGCGCCAGAGCTCCGACCTGAGCGAGCCGGTTCGCAGCGCGGAAAGCGCGGCCGTACGCCGCGCGGGGGCGATCAAAGCGCGAGGGCGCGCACGCCCTTTCGAGAGATGGTCATGTGATCATGATGAGGACCGGACCGCGATTCGGCAAGCCGGAAACGGCGGCTATTTGGGGGCGTTCAGGTCGTCGAGGGCCTTGACCGCGCCGCGGTGCAGGGGCACCGGGTCGGTCTTGCGGGCGGTGTCGAGGCTGATCTCCTTGGCGGCCGCGTTGGCCTGTTCGAGCTGGGCCTTGTGGTCGAAGAGGACCCGGGTGAGGACGCAGGCCACGTCGGGATCCAGATCGTCGCGGACGAGCAGGAAGTTCGGAACGATGACGGTGGGCACGTCCGCGGGGGTCCGGTAGGTGGCGGCGGGGACGGTGCCGGCCTCGTACACCGGATTGATCTTCTGAAGGTCGGGCAGCAACGGCGTGACGTCGAGGAACTCCACCTTGCCCGCGGCGGTCGTGAGCAGATCGGTGATGCCGGGCGTGGGCAGGCCGCCCGACCAGAACATGGCGTCGATCGAGCCGTTCTTCAGGCCGTCGACGGTCTTGGTGAGGTCGAGCTTCTGGGCGCTGATGTCCTTGGCGGGATCGAGGCCGGCGGCGGTGAGCATGCGGTTGGCGATGACCTCGGTGCCGGACTTCGGCGAGCCGGTGGAGACCCGCTTGCCGCGCATGCCGGCGACGTCCTTGATGCCGGCGCCGGATCGGACGATCACGTGGGTGTAGTTGGTGTGGATGCGGGCCAGCGCGGCGATCGGCTGCTTGGAGGTGAAGCTGCCGGTGCCGTTGATGGCGTCGGCGGCGGTGTCGGCCAGCGCGAACGCGACGTTGTAGGTGCCGGCGACGACCTGCTGGATGTTCTGGACCGAGGCGCCGGTCTCGGCCGCCGTGGCCTTGAGCTTGCCGCCGGCCGCGCCGATCTGCTCGGCGTAGGCGTTGCCGAGCGCGAAGTAGACGCCGGTCGCGTTGCCGGTGGCGATGCCGACCCGGGTCTCCTGGTCGACCTCGCAGGTCACCGCGCCGCCGGCGTCGGTCGAGGCGGCGTCCTGCCGGCCGCCACAAGAGGCAAGACCCCCGACGAGTACGAGGGCGGCAACGGCTGATGCGGTTCGTCTCATGTCATCCCCGTTTCTACTTTGACTGGAGGAGAAGGCGTTTTAGCCGATAAAAGGGATATGCCGGCGGCCGCCACGAGCGCCCCCACCCCGAGCGCGATCGTCAGCGGCTCCAGATAGAGCAGGAGCAGACCGGCCGCGGCGCCCAGGATGCGGGCCGCGAGGGGCGCCGGGCCGATCCCGGGGAACCAGGCGCCGGTGGCCACGGCCAGCCCCAGCACGGCGAGCATGGCGACCGCCGTGGCCCACAGGATGCCGACGAAGGAGCCCCGGCCCAGCAGATAGGACCCGTTGCCGGTCAGCACGAAGGCGATCGGCGCGAGGAACGCGGGCAGCGCGTACTTGAGGGTCTGCCACATCGTCGGGATCGTGCGCCCGCCGGTGATCGCGCTCGCGCCCACCGCGGCCAGCGCCGTCGGCGGGGTCACCTCGGAGAGCACCGAGTAGTAGAAGACGAACATCGCGGCGGCGGGCGCCGGGACGCCCAGGCCGAGCAGCGCGGGCCCGATGATGACCCAGCCGATGATGAAGCTGGCCGTGACCGGGACGGCCAGGCCGAGGATGGCCAGCGCGACCGCGGCCAGGACCACGGTCAGCGCCAGGATCGCGGTCGGGTTGGAGGTGACCGCCCGCGCGCCCGAGACCAGCAGCGACGCCAGCTGCGCGCCGAGGCCGGTCTTGGTGGTGATCGCGGTGATGATGCCGGCCGCGGCGCAGACCGCGACCACTGGCAGCACGCCGCGCACCCCGGCGGCGAGCGCCGTGAAGATCCGGCGAGGGGTCATCCACGCCTGCCGGTCGAGGAACGACAGCAGGAACGCGGCCAGCGTGGCGTACACGACGGCCCGGGTCGCGCTCATGTCGAGCGCCAGGAGCACGATGATCAGGATCAGTGAGGAGAAGTGGTAGCCGAAGCGGAGCAGCAGCCGCCATGCGCCGGCCGGCGGCGTGTCGAGGGCGCGGACCCGGAAGCGAGCGTGGGCGGGAGAGGATCGCGCCGACGCCGGCCGCGGCCAGCATGCCGCCGGCCTGGTCGGCGGGGTAGCCGGCCCGCCGCAGCATCGGCCAGGTGACCGCGCCGACGCTGACCGCGGTCGCGGTGCCCGAGCCGGAGACGGTGCCGAGCAGGAAGCCGGCGGCCACCGCGGTGCGGCCGGCCGCGCTGCGGGACTTGCGGAAGGCGGCCACCGACAGATCGACGAAGAAGCGGCTCGCGCCCGAGAGGTCGAGCACCGCGCCGTAGATGGTGAACAGCACGATGTACGTCGCCGCCACGTCGAGCGGGGTGCCGTAGAAGCCGCTGCCCGAGTTGTACAGCGCGTCGACGATCTGGGAGAAATCGAGTCCGGCGTGCGCGATCGGCCACTGCTGCGGCAGGAGGCCGCCGTAGTACCCGTACGCGAGAAAAGCGAGACAGACGATCGGCAGCGCGACCCCGGTCGTGCGCCGGCAGGCCTCCACCACCAGGATCAGCAACACGGCGCCGAAGACGATGTCGATCGGCTCGAGCAGGCCCTGCCGGTCGAGGAAGCCGTCGTACCCGCCGCGCAGGGGGTTGACCGGGTAGAGACAGACGATCACGGCGGCGCCGGCCAGGAGCCAGTCCGGCAGCGTCGGCCGGTCCCGGCCGTTCGTCCCGAAGAACGGCAATCGAGACCGGTACGCGAGGAAGACCAGCGGCAGCGTTCCGGCCAGAAAGATGATCAGGTAGAACTGGCTGCCCCGGGCCAGGGGCCGGAAGACCTGCCACAGCACGAGCACGGCGACCAGGAACGCGACGATCGAGACGCCGAGCCCGATGCGGCCGGTGAGGTTACGGGCCGGCAGCTCCTCGTCGTCGTAGTGAACGGCGGGCGGGTCGTCCAGCACCGCCTCATATCGATCACCGCCCATGGATGGACAGTAGGACAACCGGTCGGAAAGCGGAACCGGCGCGACCCGAGCACCCCCGTCCGGGGGTGGCGTGGCCGGGCAGCCGGGCGCAGGCTGTGGGGATGACGACGGCGGCATTCCGGGCGGCGCGGGACTTCCTGCTGGAGCATTCGGCAGACTACGAGGCGGCCGGGGCCGGGTTCGCGTGGCCCGCGCTCGGCGAGTTCAACTGGGCGCTCGACTGGTTCGACGTGATCGCCGCGGGGAACGACGCGCCCGCGCTGTGGATCGTCGAGGAGGACGGCTCGGAGCAGCGCTTCTCGTTCGCCGAGATGTCCCGCCGGTCGAATCAGGTGGCGAACTGGCTGCGTGCGCAGGGCGTGCGGCGCGGTGACCGGATCGTCCTGATGCTCGGCAATCAGGTGGAGCTGTGGGACACGATCCTGGCCGTCATGAAGCTCGGCGCCGTGCTGATCCCCGCCACTCCCCTGCTCGGCCCGGCCGACGCCGCCGACCGGGTGGCCCGGGGCGGCGCCAAGCATGTGATCGCGCTGTCGTCCGCCGCCGCCAAGTTCGCGGCCGTCGACGCCACCAAGATCGCCGTGGGCGAGGCGGTCGAGGGCTGGCGCGCCTTCGCGGACGCCTATGCCGAAGATGCCGGGTTCGCGGCGGACGCCGCCACCCAGGCGACCGACACGCTGCTGCTCTACTTCACGTCCGGGACGACCGCCCGGCCGAAGCTCGTCGAGCACACCCACCAGTCGTACCCGGTGGGCCACCTCTCCACGATGTACTGGATCGGCCTGCGCCCCGGCGACGTCCACCTCAACATCTCCTCGCCGGGCTGGGCCAAGCACGCCTGGAGCAACGTCTTCGCCCCCTGGAACGCCGAGTCGTGCGTGTTCATCTTCAACTACACCCGCTTCGACGCCGGCCGCCTGCTGGCCGAGATGCAGCGGTGCGGCGTGACCAGCTTCTGTGCCCCGCCGACCGTCTGGCGGATGCTGATCCAGTCCGACCTCGCCGCGCTGCGCACCCCGCCGCGCCTGGTCGTCGGGGCCGGCGAGCCGCTCAACCCCGAGGTCATCGACCAGGTCAAGAAGGCGTGGGGGGTGACCATCCGGGACGGCTTCGGGCAGACCGAGACGACCGTGCAGATCGCCAACACGCCGGGGCAGCCGGTCAAGCCGGGCTCGATGGGCCGGCCGGTGCCGGGCTACTCGATCGAGCTTCTCGACCCGCTGACCGGGGAACCCGCCACCGAGGGGGAGATCTGTGTGGCGCTCGATCCGCGGCCGACCGGGCTGATGGCCGGCTATCACGGTGATCCCGGGCTCACCGCCGAGCGGATGGCCGGTGGGTATTACCACACCGGCGACGTCGCGTCGCGGGACGACGACGGCTACATCACGTACGTGGGGCGCACCGACGACGTGTTCAAGGCCTCCGACTACCGGATCTCGCCGTTCGAGCTGGAGAGCGTGCTGCTCGAGCACGAGGCGGTGGTGGAGGCGGCCGTCGTTCCGTCGCCCGACCCGCTGCGGCTGGCCGTGCCGAAGGCCTACGTCGTGCTCGCGGAGGGATTTCCGGCGACGGCCGAGACCGCGGAGACCATTTTCGCGTACGCGCGAGAGCACATGCCGCCCTTCGCCCGGATCCGCCGGCTGGAGTTCGCCGAGCTGCCGAAGACGATCTCCGGCAAGATCCGCCGCGTCGAGCTGCGCGCGGCCGAACACGAGAAGCACGCCGACCCGGAGTCCCGGCCGGCGGGCGAGTTCACCGGCTAACGTTGCGCGGTGTCCCGCGGTCGCCTGATCTACCTGCTCGTCGTCGTCGCGTTGCTCGGTGGGATGGCGTTCGCCATGGTCACCACGGCGGTCCAGCAGTCACCGACGATCGACGAGCCGGTGTACGTCGGCACGGCCGAGGTGCTCACCCAGCAGCACAGCCTGCGGTACAACCCGGAGCATCCGCCGCTCGGCAAGCTGGTGATGGCGGCCGGGCTGGCCTTCGAGAAGCCGTACCTCGACCCGGCCTTCACCGGCAACCAGACCAACCTCGGCCGGCACGTGCTGTACGAGACCGGCAACAACCCCTATCGGCTGATGCTCGCGGCGCGGCTGCCGATGATCGTGCTGACGCTGCTGTTCGGGCTGGTGGTGCTGGGCTTCGCCCGGGACCTCGCGGGGCCGTGGGCGGGGCTGGTGGCGCTGGCGCTCTACGCGTTCTCGCCGGACGTGATCGCGCACGGGTCGCTGGCCACGCTGGACGTGCCGGCGGCGGGCCTGCTGCTGACCACCTTCTGGATGATGTGGCGGTCACGGACCCGGCCCCGGCTCTACCTTCCGCTGGCCGGGGTGGCGCTCGGGGCGGCGCTCGCGACGCGCATGAGCTCGCTCCCCGCCGTACCCCTGGTCCTGCTCTTGACGCTCTTGTCGCCTTTTGTGGTGGGCCGACCGGGCGCCTGGTGGAAGCGGATGGCCTGGCGCGTGGTGGCGGCGATCGCGGTGGGGCTGATCGCCACGGCGGTGGTGTGGCTGGTGTATCTGGCGGTGGATCCGCGGCTGCGGTGGACCACGCCGGCGCTGGCGAGCAACCCGGGCGGGCTGAAGGGGATGGCGGTCGACCTGCTGCCGTTGCCGAAGGCCTATCGGGACGGGGTGCTGATCCAGTTCCGGTTCGAGTCGCGGACGTTCAACGGGTTCCTGTTCGGCAAGGCCTATCGCGGGTCGCTCTGGTATTACGCGCCGGCCGCGCTGCTGATCAAGACGCCGCTGGGGATGATCGCGCTGTGGCTGGCCGGCACGATCACCATGCTGGTCAAGCCGGCGCTGCGGGTGGCGACGCTGTATCTGCTGGTGCCGGCCGGGTTGCTGATGCTGGTGGCGATGACCGGGTCGCGCGACTACGGCTCGCGGTACGTGATCTTCATGCCGGTGTTCCTGGCCGTGGTCGCGGGCACCGTGGTGGCGATCCGGTTCCGGTGGGCGCACGCGGTCGCGGCCGTGCTGGTCGCCTTCGTGGCGGTCAGCTCCGTTCGGACCTTCCCCTTTTATCTGCCGTATTCGAACGAGGCGTTCGGCGGGACGTCGCACACGCATCTGAACCTGCACGACTCGAACGTGGACTGGGGGCAGGATCTGCCGCGGTTGTCCGGCCGGCTCCGGGAGCGGTATCCGGGTGAGCCGGTGTGGCTGGTCTACAAGGGCAGCGGCGTCCCCGCCTATTACGGGATCTCGGCGCGAAACCCGCTCGCGGTGCCGAACGACCAGGTGCGCGGGCTGCTGGTGGTGTCGGATTCCCGGGTGGCGCTGGCCAAGGGCAAGCTCAAGCAGCTCATCGACTCCAGCCGTCCGATCGACGAAGTCGGGTATTCCATCACCATTTATCGCCGCTGAGGTGGCGCCGGCCGGTCAGGCGTTGCGGATGCGGGCGGCGTCCCGCAGGCCGAGGATCTCGACGGCCCGCTCGCGCATCTCCACCTTGCGGACCTTGCCGGTCACGGTCATCGGGAAGCCGTCGACGACGTGCACGTACCGCGGGATCTTGTAGTGGGTGAGCTGGCCGGCGCAGTAGTCCCGCACCGCCTCGGCGGTCAGCGGCGCCGCCTCCGGGCGCATCACGATCCAGGCCATCAGCTCCTCGCCGTACTTGGCGTCGGGGACGCCGATCACCTGGACGTCGGCGATGTCCGGGTGGCCGTAGAGGAACTCCTCGACCTCGCGCGGGTACACGTTCTCGCCGCCGCGGATGACCAGGTCCTTGATGCGGCCGACGATGTTGAGGTATCCGTCCTCGTCCATGGTGGCCAGGTCGCCGGTGTGCATCCAGCGGGCCGCGTCGATCGCGTCGGCGGTAGCCTCCGGCTGGTCCCAGTAGCCGAGCATGACCGAGTAACCGCGGGTGCACAGCTCGCCGGGCTCGCCACGCGGAACGACCAGGCCGGTCGCCGGGTCGACGACCTTGGACTCCAGATGCGGCATCACCCGGCCGACCGTCTCGGTGCGGCGGGCCAGGTTGTCGTCCGGGCGGGTCATCGTGGACACCGGGGACGTCTCGGTCATGCCGTAGCAGATCGCCACCTCGGCCATGTTCATCTCGGCGACCACCCGCTTCATCACCTCGACCGGACAGGGCGATCCGGCCATGATCCCGGTGCGCAGGGACGACAGGTCGTAGTCGGCGAAGCCGGGCAGGCCCAGCTCGGCGATGAACATCGTGGGCACGCCGTAGAGCGAGGTCACCCGCTCGGCGGCCACCGCGGCGAGGGTGGCCGCGGGGTCGAAGCCGGGCGACGGCAGCACGATGCAGGCGCCGTGCGAGGTCGCGCCGAGGTTGCCCATCACCATGCCGAAGCAGTGGTAGAGCGGCACCGGCAGGCAGACCCGGTCCTGCTCGGTATAGTTGATCAGCTCGCCGACGAAATAGCCGTTGTTGAGGATGTTGTGGTGCGAGAGCGTCGCGCCCTTGGGGAAGCCGGTCGTCCCGGACGTGTACTGGATATTGATCGGGTCGTCGAAGGCCAGCGACGCGCCATGTGCCGAAATTTCCGACATGTTGCCGTCGGCGAACAGGTCGGCGAAGCTGTCCGAGCCGATGTAGGCGACATCGGTGAAACCGATCGACGAGACCATCTCGCGGTAATCGCTGCTCTTGAAGGACAGAGCGCTGATCAGCAGCGACAGGCCGGACTGCGTCACCACGTACTCGAGCTCATGCGTCCGATAAGCCGGATTGACGTTGACCAGGATCGCCCCGATCTTCGCGGTCGCGTACTGCGTGATCACCCACTCCCCGCAGTTCGGCGCCCAGATCCCGACCCGGTCCCCCTTGGCGATCCCGCGGCGCAGCAGCCCCAGCGCCAGCCGGTTGACGTCGGCGTCGAGCTCGGCGTAGGTCCAGCGCCGTCCGGCCGCGACGTCGACCAGGGCCTCCCGGTCGCCGTACCGGGCGACGGCGCGCTCGAAGTTGGCCCCGATCGTCTCGCCGAGCAGGGGCGCGGTGCTGGTGCCGGACGCGTAGGACAACATTTCCGCAGCATGGGCCCGCGGACCGCATTCACGCCACCCCTGTTCGGGGGTAGAGGTCCGATGACATGCTGTCCCCGTGCTCGAAACAGCCGACCTGCCGACCGCGCTCGGCCGGATCCGCCGGGCCACCGGGCTGCCGGTCGCCTTCGGCGGCGTCGTGACGGCTGATCCGCGGCAGATGCGCCTCTCCGACTTCGCCGGCACGTCGACCCTCGCGCTGCACGGGCTGATCGTCAGCGCCGGGCACGGGCTCGGCGGGCGGGTGGTGACCACCGCGCGGCCCGGCCGGGTCGAGGACTACGCGGCCGATCCGCGGATCAGCCACGAGTACGACGCGCCGGTCACCGCCGAGGGGCTGCGGGCCATCGCCGCGGTCCCGGTCGCGATGGGCGGCTCGGTGCTGGCCGTTCTCTACGCCGGCACCCGCGAGCCGGTCGCCGTCGGCGGCCGGGCGCTCGACGCGATGGGCCGGATCGCGCTGCGGCTGGGCACCGAGGTCACCGTCCGCCGCGAGGTCGCCCGCCGGATGGCCGAGCTGGAGACGGCCGCGGCCCGGGGCGCGCCCGACGCCACCGCCGGCGAGTGGGAGGAGGTGCGGCTGGCCCATGCGGATCTGCGTACCCTGGCCGCGGAGACCTCGGACCCGGAGCTGAAGGCGCGTCTCCAGCAGATCTCCGACCGCCTGGTCGCGCATCGGCCCGCCGCCGGCGAAAGCAACCCGCTCTCGCCGCGCGAGCTGGACGTGCTGGCCATGGTCGCGGTCGGGTGCGGCAACGCCGAGGCGGCCCGCCGGCTCGGACTGCTGCCCGAGACGGTGAAGAGCTACCTGCGCAACGCGATGCGCAAACTGGGCACGCACGGACGGATGGAGACGATTGTGACCGCACGCCGGCTGGGGTATCTGCCGTGAGGCGGGTCGTCGTGACTCCCACGGGAGTGACAGTGGCCGACGCCGAGGTGCCGATTCCCGATCAAAATCAGGCTCTCGTACGCGTGGCGGCGGCCGGCGTGTGCGGTTCCGACGTGCACGCCTGGCAGGGCCGACACCCCTTCATCACGCTCCCCTATCCGCCCGGTCACGAGGTCAGCGGCACGGTCGAGGCGGTCGGCCCGGGGGTATCGCTCGCGGTCGGCACGCGGGTCACGCTGGAGCCGTTCCTGCCCTGCTGGGAGTGCAAGCAGTGCCGGGCCGGCCGCCAGAACGTCTGCGAGCGGCTGCGCTTCTTCGGCTGCGCGCACGATCAGGGCGGCATGGCCGACTACTTCACGGTCGACCAGCGGCGGCTGCACGTGATCCCGGCGGAGCTCGACTGGCGGCGGGCCGCCTTCATCGAGCCGCTCGGCACACCCGTGCACGCGTCCCGGCTCGCCGGCGGGCTGGCCGGCAAGACCGTGGCGATTCTGGGCGCCGGCACCATCGGGCTGCTCACGCTGATGGTGGCCCGCGCGCAGGGCGCCGCGCAGGTGGTGATGACCGCGCGGTCGGCGCGCAGCCGGGAGCGGGCCGCCAAGTTCGGCCCGGACGCGGTGATCGACGCGACCGCCGCGGACGCCGCGTTCCTCGCCCGGGAAGCGCTCGGGGAGAGCGCCGACGTGGTCTTCGACTGCGTCGCCGAGCAGTCCACCATGGACCAGGCGCTGACCATGGCGAACAAGGGCGGCACGGTCGTCGTGGTCGGCGTCCCGCCGGCGCCGGTGACGATCCCGCTGCCGATGGTGCAGGACAGCCAGCTGCGCATCCAGGGCAGCGCGACCTATCTGCCCGCGGACTTCGCCGGCGCGATCGGCCTGCTGACCTCCGGCGCCGTCGACGTCACCGACCTGGTCACCGCCGTCCATCCGCTGGACCGGGCGGCGGCCGCCTTTGCCGACGCGGCCTCGGGTGAGCACATCAAGGTGCTCATCGAGCCCTGAAAGGAGAGTCCCACCCCTTCCGGTTACCGGCCGGTAATGACAGGGTGGTGCGATGGCGGACTTCGACGTCGTGATCGTGGGCAGCGGGTTCGGCGGCAGCGTCAGCGCGCTGCGCCTCACCGAGAAGGGCTACCGGGTCGGGGTGCTCGAGGCGGGCCGCCGCTTCACCCCGGCGACCCTGCCCAAGACCTCGTGGGATCTGCGCAACTTCCTCTGGGCGCCGCGCCTGGGCCTGCGCGGCATCCAGCGGATCACCCTGCTCAAGGACATCGTCGTGCTGTCGGCGGCCGGGGTCGGCGGCGGCTCCCTGGTATACGCGAACACGCTGTACCGCCCGCCGGCCACGTTCTTCGACGACCCGCACTGGTCGGGCATCACCGACTGGGCGGCCGAGCTCGCGCCCCACTACGACCAGGCCTCGCGCATGCTCGGCGTGACCGAGCAGCCCACGATGACGCCGTCCGACGTGGTCATCCGGCAGGTGGCCGAGGACATGGGGGTGGGTGCGACCTTCCGGCGTACGCCCGTGGGGGTGTTCTTCGGCGAGCCCGGCAAGACCGTGCCCGACCCGTACTTCGGCGGCGCGGGCCCGGCGCGGACCGGCTGCACCCAGTGCGGCAACTGCATGATCGGCTGCAAGGTGGGCGCCAAGAACCGCCTCGACGTCAACTACCTCTATCTGGCCGAGAAGGCCGGTGCGACCGTCTTCCCCGACACCGAGGTGGTCGCGCTTCGCCCGGGCTGGACCATCGAGACCCGCGACAAGCGGACTTTCACCGCCGACCAGGTGATCCTCGCGGCCGGCGCGCTCGGCACCCAGCGGCTGCTGCACGCGATGCGCGACACCGGCGTGCTGCCCGGCATCTCGGCGCGGCTCGGCTCGCTGACCCGCACCAATTCCGAGGCCCTGCTCGGCGCGCAGGCCGGCGCCGTGCCCGCCGAGCCGTACTCCCGGGGCGTGGCGATCACCTCGTCGTTCCACCCCGACGCCACGACCCACATCGAGCCGGTCCGCTACGGCCCGGGCAGCAACGCGATGGGACTGCTCGCCACGCTGCTGGTCGACGGCGGCGGCCGGGTGCCGCGCCCGATCAAGTTCCTCGGCCAGGCGCTGCGGCATCCGTACGTGCTGGCGCGCTCGCTCTCGGTGCGCCGGTGGAGCGAGCGCACGATCATCGCGCTGGTCATGCAGACGCTGGACAACTCGCTGACCGTGCGGCGCACCAAGCGCGGCCGGCTGACGACCGGCCCCGGGCACGGCGAGCCGAACCCGACCTGGATCCCGCAGGGCCACGAGGCGGTGCGCCGGATCGCCGAGAAGATCGGCGGTTTCCCGGGCGGCACGGTCGGCGACATCTTCGACATTCCGATGACGGCGCACATTCTCGGCGGCGCCACGATCGGCGATTCCCGGGACACCGGCGTGCTGGATCCGTATCACCGCGTTTACGGCTATGACGGTTTGCACGTCGTCGACGGCTCGGCCGTCCCGGCCAATCTGGGCGTGAATCCGTCCCTGACCATCACCGCGATGGCCGAGCGCGCAATGTCCCTATGGCCCAACAAGGGCGACACCGACCCCCGCCCACCCCTCGGCACACAATACGAACGCCTCGCTCCGATCGCGCCGCACAAGCCAGCAGTTCCGACCGGCGCGCCCGCCGCCTTACGTCCGCAGAATTGGTAACTGCCGCGATCGCCCCGCTGATGGGGAGGCAGTCGGCTTTTCGTCGCCGCGGGGTTTGCGGCGCCGGAAAGTCGCCTGCCTCCCCATCAGCCTGAAAGGGGCGATCGCCCGCGGCGCCGGAGGCGACGCCAGCCAGCTGAGTTGGACGAACCGCCCCGGCACCGGAGCATCGGCGACGAGGCGGCTCGGGTCTATGAGCTCACGCTCTGGTGCAGGTCGCGCCATTCAGCGTGAACGAGGACGGGCTGGCGAAACTGCCGGAGTAGGTTCCCTGGAACCCGAAGGACGCGTTGCCGCCGGGCGGGATGCTGCCGTTGTAGTCGACATTGCGGGCCGTGACCGCGCCGCTCGAGCCGCTGATGTTGGCGTTCCACGAACCGGTGATGGACTGGCCGCCCGGCAGGGTGAAGTTGAGCGCCCAGCCGTTGATGGCGTTGCTACCGGTGTTGGCGACGGTGACGTTCGCCGTGAAGCCGGTGTTCCACACGTTCGTGCCGTAGGTGACCCGGCAGGCGGAGGTGCCGCCGGTCGGCCCGGTCGTCGGCCCGGTCGTCGGTCCGGTCGTGGGACCGCCGGTGGGGCCGCCGCCACCGCCGTTCACCGACGCCGAGAAGTTGGTGACGGCCAGGCCGGCGCCGCCGATCCAGGGCTCGAAACCGGCCTGAATGCTGGTCAGGTACCACGAGCTGGTGATCGCGCCACGGTTCTTGGTGTCATTGATGAAGTCGAGGACGCTGAAGCTCCAGCTGCTGATCGGCGACGGCGCCACATAGGAGACGACCTGGTTCGACCCGTTGCTGCCGCGCCAGACCTCCCAGTTACGGCCGCCGATGTTGGCGTTGGCGACCACCGAGCCGATCGGCTGGATCGAGCCCTGCCGGTTGAACCAGATCATGATCTCTTGCTGGTTGACGCCGTCCTTCTTGGGCGACGGGTCCAGCCAGATGTCGTACGCGGCGTCGTAGGTGGCGCCCGAGATGTACTGGTAGTTGATGCTGCTGGTCGCGCTGGAGATGGCGCTGACCTGCATCGGCAGGTTGGTGCCGGGCGAGCAGTTGGTGTAGTGGCAGCCCAGGTAGACCGCCGGGTAGGAGACCGGGGCGCCGCTGGTGCTGCCGGTGCCCTGCTGGGTCTGGATGGAGAAGCCGGTGCTGGTGACGTTGATGCACTGCTGGGCCGAGGTGCCCCAGCGGTTGTTCATCACCACGTACCGGCCGCCGATGGTGGTGCTGCCGTATTGCTCGCAGATCTGCGTATCGGCCGCCGCTGGTCCGGCGACGGCGAAGGCCGTCACGACCGCGCCGGCCAGGAGGCCGAGCGCCGCGAGGGCGCGGATGGCACGTCTCATTGCGAAGCTCCTTGTGAGGGGATCCCGCGGGGACGGGATGGTGGGAGCGCTCCCACGACACGTTACAGGACATTGACGAACCTGAAAAGTAGGTGTCTCCGACAACGTCCGAAGGATCCGTCGGGGGCGCCCGCCCGCGCGGAGAGAATTGCGACATGCAGAGCGGCAATTTGCACTGAGAACTATCGAGAGACAGAATGAAAGCGTATCGACATTCGCGGCGCCACGCCGCGTGCGTATAGTCGTCACTCAAATGACATCGTTGTAGGAGCAGGCACACCATGGCCAAGCAGGTAATAACCCTTCTGACCGACGACCTCGACGGCGGAGAGGCCGACCGCACCGTCGAGTTCGGACTCGACGGTGTGAACTACACGATCGACCTCTCCGAGAAGAACGCCGGCAAGTTGCGTAAGGCACTCGACCCGTTCCTGAACGCGGCCACCCGGGTCGGCCGCAGCACTGCCGTCTCCCCAGCCCGGCGCGGCTCGACGGCCACCACCGGCCGGGCCAGCCGCGACCAGAATCAGGCGATTCGCGAGTGGGCCAACAAGAACGGGTTCGAGGTCTCGGAGCGCGGTCGCATCCCGAGTCACATCGTCGAGGCGTACCACAGCAAGCGATAGGTTGATCCCAGCAGCCGGATAAACGGCGTCGCCGGACTCGGCGGCGCCGTTTTCCTCGCAAAGGGAGACAGTATGCGAGTCGTAATCGTCACCGGGGCGTCGAGCGGAATCGGCCGCGCCACCGCGGTCCGGCTCGGTCGCGCCGGCTGCACCGTGGTGCTTGCCGCCCGGCGGGCCGACGAACTGCGAACGGCCGCCGAGCAGATCGGCACGGCCGTCGCGGTGCCCACCGACGTGCGCGACCCGGCGGCCATCGAGGCGCTGATCGCGCGGGCACTCGAGGTCGGCGGGCGGATCGACGGCCTGGTCAACAACGCCGGGGTCGGCGGCGACTCGTCGATCCTGGCCGCCGACGACGTGGTCACCCAGATGATCGACGTGAACCTCCTGGCGCCGATCCGGCTGATGCGCGCGGTCGTGCCGATCATGCGCGAGCAGGGCGGCGGCTCGATCGTGAACATCGGCTCGGTGGCCGGCGAGATCGGCCTCGGCGGCACGTACTCCGCCACCAAGTTCGCGCTGCGCGGCATGACCGACTCGGTGCGGCGGGAGCTGATCGGCACCGGCATCGGCGTGACGCTGATCGAGCCGGGTTTCATCGACACCGGCTTCAACAACCGCAAGAACCTCCCCGGACCCGAGATCGTCGCCGCCGCGGTCGAGCGCGCCCTGCGCCGGCCGCGCCGCCGCATGGTGGTCCCGGTCAAGTACCGCGCGGCGATGGCCGTCGCGAACGGGCTCCCGTTCCTGACCGACCGCCTCTACGCCGGCCGCGCCGCCCGCCGCCCCCGCGCCTGAACCGGCCGGCACCCCCCACGACCCGCGCGCCCGAACCGGCCGCGCCGCCCACCGGCTCTCCGGTCCGAGACCGCGGGGGCCGCCCGCAAGCCGTCGCTAAGCCGGCCGCTCGCCGTCCGCCGCGCGGTTCGCGAAGCAGGCCGCGAGCTCCCGCCGCGTCCCCAGGCGCAGCTTCCGGAAGGCGTGCGTCAGGTGCGTCTCCACCGTCCGCCGGGTGACGAAAAGCCGCTCGGCTATCTGCGGATTGCTCCAGCCCGCCGCCGCCAGCTCGGCCACCCGCCGCTCGGCCGCTGTCAACGAGTCCCATCCGGACACCGCGGCGCGCCGCGGGCGGGCCCCGGCCGTGTACAGCTCCCGCCGGGCCCGCCGGGCGAGCATCCGCATCCCGCCGCGGTCGGCCGTCTCGAGCGCCATCCGGAGCGGCTCCTTGGCGGCCGCGCGGCAATTCGCCCGGCGCAGCGCCGAGCCGAGGGCCAGCAACGACCGGGTGTGCTCGAGCCGGGCCGGGGTGTCCGCCAGGAGCTCGGCCGACTGCCGCAGCAGGTCGATCGCCTCGCTGCGATCCACGGTCCGCGCCAGGGCCCGCAGCCCGGCCCCGCGCGGGCCGGGCAGACCGACCCGCTCGGCCAGCTCGAGATGCTCGTCGGCGAGCTTGCGGGCGCCGCCGATGTCGTCCAGGGCGACGAGCGCCGCGCAGTCGTCGACGCGCCAGCCCGCGACCCCCGGATGCTCGACACCCAGCCGCCGCCAGGCGAGGGCCGCGGCGAGGCAGTCGTCGTGCGCCTCCACCGGACGGTGCTGGGCGAGCCGCAGACGAGCACGCGTCTCCAGCAGCATCGCGGTGGTGAGAAGGTCGGGCCGCGGATCGGCGCTCGTCAGCAACAGGTCGGCGTCGGCCGGCTGGTCCAGCTCGACCAGCGCGTCGGCCAGCGCCACCAGCGCCCACCCCGACGACGTGCGTTCGAACGCGGAGCGCGCATCGGCCTCCGCGTCGGTGATCCGGCCCCGGCGCGATTCCGCGATCGCCCACAGGGCGCTCTCATGGGCCCGTGCCGCCGGCCCACGCCCCGGAGCAGGCAACGCCCCAACGCTCTCCCCGGCCGAACCCGCTCGCCACGGAGCAGGCAACGCCCCGGCGCTGTCGCCGGCCGCCCCCACCCACCCGCGCCCGGCAGGCAGCGGTGAGTCCTCGCACGCGATCTGCGTGAGCGTGGCGAAGGTCCCGAGCATCGGGCCGGCGTCATCGGCCAGCGCGCCGCCGGCGACCGCCGCGGTCAGCAGGCCCATCGACTCGGTGGCGGGCCGAGCGTCGCACACCGACTCCCACGCCGCGTGGACCAGCCACAGCGCGTGCCCGTCCGGGTCGGCGAGGCGGTCGTGCAGGCGCGCGCGGGCCTCGGCCACCGTCGATGCCCGGAGCCACGCGGCGCCGACGAGCTCCGCTTCCAGCCGGGTCAGCAGCCAAGCGGCGTCGACCGGCCCGGCGCGACCCAGGCGGTCCGCATCGGCGCGACCCTGGCGGCCCGCATCGGTGAGACCCAGGCGGCAGAGCTGGATCGACTCGTCGATCTGGCCGGCCAGGGCGAGGGCGCGCCCGCCGGCCAGGGCGATCCGCGCCCGCTGGGCCGGGGTCGGCGCCGACCGCACCGCGTCCTCCAGCTCGGCGCCGGCCCCGGCCTGCCCGTGGGCCGCGAGCAACAGTCCCAGCTCGCCGCGCGCCTCGGCCTCGACGGCACGATCCGCGGGCGGCTCGGCCAGCGCCCGCCGGAGGAAGGCCAGCGCGCCCGCCGGCTCGCCGCGCTGCTCGGCCCGGCTCGCGGCGTCCCGGAGGATCGCGACGGTGGCCGGCGAAGCCGCGGGCTCGCTGTGCAGCAGGTGCGCGGCCACCGCCTCCGGCTCGGCCCGCTCCCGCCGCAGGAGCGCGGCCACCCGCGCATGGCGGAGCGAACGCTCGCCGGGCGCCATCCCGCCGTACAGGGCGCCGGCCACCAGCGGATGCGTCAGCCCGCAGGTGGCGCCGTCGCCGTCGAGCAGCCCGGCGGCCCGGAGGTGGTCGGCCAGCCGCGCCGCGTCGGCCGCGCCGAGCTCCGCGACCTCGCGGGCGTGGCGCAGCGGCGCCCGGCCGCCGAGCACGGCGAAGGCCCGGGCCAGGGCGTCCGCGCCGGCCGGGAGGCGGCCGAGCCGGGCCTGCACGCGGCGCGTCACCTGGGCCGGCCCGATGGCGGCCAGCGATGCCGCGGTCTCGTCCGTCGGCTCGATCCGCTCGCCGATGAGGTGGTCCAGCAGCGCGCCGAGCAGGAACGGGTTTCCGCCGGTCGCGGCGTGCACGGCGGCGCCGAAGGCGGGCCCGGCGTGGGGCAGCCGCTCGCGGACGACCGCCCCCACGGCGGCCGCGTCCAGTGGCCGGGGACGGATCGGGGCCTCCGGCGCCGCGGCGAGCAGCTGAGTGAAGAGGCCGGTGTCGGTCGGCGCCTCGCCGGACCGGACCGCGCAGACGACACCGAGCGGAAGATGGGCGATCCGGTGAGTCAATCGCACGAGCCAGCGCAGCGACCGGACGTCGGTCCACTGGGCGTCGTCGATCACCATCAGCGTCGGCGATCGCTCGGCCAGGCCGCAGGCGAGCGAGATCAGCCCGTGGGCGCCCGTGTGCGCGGCATCGCCCGATTGCGACCGGGCCGGCGGCTCCGGGTCGAGCACCCGCACCGCGAGAGCGGCGGCGCCCACCGCCAGCTCGGGCCATTCCGGGCCGGCCCGGATGGGCCGGAAGAGCTGACGCGCGACCGCCCAGCCCGCGTCGCGTTCGAGCGGGGCGGCCCACGCCCGCAGCACCCGGACGCCGGCCGTCCGGGTCTTGCGGACGGCCGCGCCGAGCAGGCTCGACTTGCCGATGCCGGCCGGGCCCTCGACCACGATCAGGCGACCGGAGCCGGCTCGCACGGCGCGGATCTGCCGCTCGAGGGCGGCGATCTCCCGTTGCCGGTCCAGCAGTTCCGGTGGCACCCACCGAGTCTGTTGCCGGCCACGGCGAGGTGTCCAGCTACGGTCGGCCACCCGTCAGGCCAATTCTCGTGGTGCGCTCCACGATTCGCCGCCGGCGCCGCTCGCCGACTCTGGGAGACAGCAGGCGCCTGCGAACATCCGAAACGACCGAGGAGAACAACCGTGACCATCGCGCAGAACGACGTCAACGTCATCACGATCGAGAGCGACAACGACGACTTCAAGGCCGGCGCCCCGATCAACCTCAAAGTGCGGGCGGAGGTCGGCGGGGCCCTGTTCGGCACCGGTGGCAAATACCGGGTCCGGCTCACGCTGACCGACCTCACCAACCCCGCGCTGCTGAACTCCCAGGAGACCGTGGGCAACTTCGGTGACGCCAACTGGCCGGCCGCCGGGGACAACCTGTTCAGCTTCTCGGTGCCGGCCGCCGCGACCGCCGGCCGCTCCGGCGATCTGATTCAGCCCCAGGCCCGCCTGATCGGCAACGCGGCCGCCCCGTTCGACAACTCGTTCGTCGTCGGGGACACCCTGTTGCTGACGCCCTGAGAGAGCGCCGTCATGCGGCCCGTTCCACCCGGAGCGGACCGCATGCCGGTGGCGCCGGGTGTGGTCAGGGCAGGTAGTAGTTCGGGTTCGGGAGCTTGAAGGTCTGGTCGGCGTAGCCGCCCTTGAGGTCGCTGTACTGGTCGCCGAAGTTGGCCACGATGTCGTAGCCGAGCGACTCGATGTGCGCCCGGGTCGCGGCCTTGTAGTGGATCGTCGTGCACTTGCCGTCCGGGTCGGCGGCGCACGCCTTCTTCAGATAGGCCGGGTACGCGCTGACGTCCGGCTTGGTGAACAGCCCGTCCTCCCCGCCGCGCAGCGTCGTCGGCTTGGGGAAGCCGGCGTCCACGCCCACCCCGTCGGCGGTGAGGTTGCCGAGCGTGGCCTGCTCCTGCGAGGTCGGCCGCCCGGTCAGATAGAAGATCGCGTAGCCCTCGCGCTCGGCCGTCCGCACGGTCGCGACCATCCCGGGCACCGCCGGGAACTTCTGGCCGTTGACGTAGTCGGCGTTGGTGGCGGGGTTGTACGCCCAGTTGCTGAACACCTCGTAGTTCCAGGTGGCCAGCGTCGTGTCGTCCACGTCCAGGACGATCGCCTTGGTGACGTGGCCGTGCGCGCGGTGGTGGCTCAGATAACGGACGCCTTCCGACGCCACCTTGGAGGCCTCGCGAGCGTAGTTGCTCGTGGCCGCGAACTGCCCGGTGCCGAGCGGGTCGCCGTAGTAGTTGCGCAACTGCTGACGCAGCACGTCGATGTTGGTGACGTCCTTCTCGGACCGTGGCGTGATGGTTTTGATCGCCGGTTGAGCGGTGCTCGTGGCCGCGGCCCAGCCGACGCCGGCGCCACCCAGCACCGCCGCCGTGACGGCCACCGCGGCCACCGCGATGCGGCGGGGACCGCGCAGGGAAGTGATGTTCATCCGGCGGACGTTACGCCGCCCGGCCGTCCGGCACATATGACATTTGAGCTAGCGCCTCGGTGCCGTCGACCGGGCTCGACCACAGGTAGCCCTGGCCGAGCGGGCAGCCGAGCCGGGCCAGCAGGTCGCGGTGGACCGGCGACTCGATGCCCTCGGCGATCACCGTGAGGCCGAGCGTCTGCGCCAGCCCGACGATCCCGGTGACCAGGGCCAGCTGTTGCGGGCTGTCCACCATGTCGTCGACGAACATCTTGTCGATCTTCACCACGTCGACCGGGCGCCGGTGCAGGTAGCCGAGCGACGAGTACCCGGTGCCGAAGTCGTCGATGGCCACCCGTACGCCGTGCTCGCGAAGAAGCGCGAGGTCACGCCAGACCGTTTCGTGATCGCCCGCCAGCAAGGTCTCGGTCAGCTCGATCATCAATGCCGCCGGCGGCACGCCGGCGTACGCCAGGGCCTGCAGCACCTCGTCGACGAAGCCCGCCTCGCGGAACTGCCGCACCGAGACGTTGACGCTCACGTAGGGCAGGCGGTCCGGCGGCAGGGCGCGGCGCCACTGCGCGACCGTGTGCAGCGCCTGCTGCAGCACCCAGCGGCCGATCGGCACGATCAGCCCGCTCTCCTCGGCCACCGCGATGAACTCGGCCGGCGCGACGACGCCCTTGGTCGGGTGGTACCAGCGGACCAGCGCCTCGAAGCCCACCGGCTCCTCCGAGCCGAGATCCACGATCGGCTGGTACGCGAGCAGGAAGTGCCCCTCGTGCACCGCGTGATCGAGCGCCGACCGCAGCTCCAGCCGCTCCACCATCGCGTCGTGCAGGTGCGACTGGTAGCGCCGCCACTGGTTCTTGCCGGCCCCCTTGGCCACGTAGAGCGCGAGGTCGGCCTGCCGGAGCAGCTCGTCGGCGCTGTCCGCCTCGGGGGTGGTGGTGATGCCGATGCTGGCCACCGCGTTCAGCGAGGTCTCGCCGTCGATCACGATCGGCTCGGCGAGCGCGGCCAGGATGCGGTTGGCGGTCTCCTCCACCGCGCCCGGGTCCTGGACGTTCTCGACCAGCGCCGCGAACTCGTCGCCGCCCAGCCGCGCGGCCGTGTCGTCGGCCCGCAGCGCGCCGGCGATCCGGTCGGCCACCGCGATCAGCAGCGCGTCGCCGACCGCGTGCCCGAGCGTGTCGTTGACGATCTTGAAGTCGTCCAGGTCGATGAAGAGCACGCCGACCACCGAGCCGTCGCGGGCGCCCCGGGCCAGCGCGTGCTCGAGCCGGTCGTGGAACAGCACGCGGTTGGCCAGCCCGGTCATCGCGTCGTGGAACGCCTGGTGGGTGAGCTCCTGCTCGAGGCGGCGCTGCCGGGTCACGTCGCGCAGCGTGAGCACCACGCCGGCCACGGTCGGCTCCTCCGACAGATCGGACCGGTGCATTTCGAGCAGCGTGTCGGCGGGCCCGCGAAGATCGGCGCCGTCATGCGACAGCAGCGGCAGATCGTCCGGATGGATCAGGTCGGCCAGCGACGATCCGGTCGGGTCGAGGCCGAAGACGCGCACCGCCGACGGGCTGGCGTACCGGATGACGAGGTCGTCGAGGATGAGGATGACGTCGGCGGTGTTCTGCACCAAGGTCCGGAAGTAGGTCTCGCTGTCGCGGCGGGTCACCTCCTGGCTGAGCTCGATCCGCTCCAGCGCCAGCGCCGCCTGCCCGGCCAGCACCTCGAGAGCCCGCCGCAGCCCCGGCAGCTCCTTCTCGGGCGCGCCCACGTGCAGCACGCCCACCAGCGGCTCCCCCACCGGCCGGTCCGCCAGGACCATCGGGCAGCGCAGTGTGGTGCTGAACTGGGTGAGCCGCACCGCGACCGCCCAGTCCAGGTCGCGGGTCGGCACGATCCCGGCCGCGCGCTGCACCGCCGGCCCGTCCTGCGCGACCGCCCGCGCCAGCACCACCCCGTGTGGGGTGTGCGGCGGCAGCAACTGCTCCACCGCCGTGCGCACCGCGTCGGCCACCGCGTCCACATCGACCGCCGAGACCAGCGCCGCCGACGCCTGCCGCAGGCCGCGCTCGCGGGCGAGGGCCTGCCGGTGGTTCGCCATCGCGCCGGCCATCCGCAGCAGCACCAGCAGGAACGTGATCGCGCTCAGCACCGCCACCACGGTCGGCCCCACCGCCAACAGCACGGCCGGGGCGACCAGCGCCAGCAGCGCCACCCGCAGGCGGCCCCGCTCGGAGGGCGGCTCGCCGGCCGGCACGCTCAGGAAGTTCATCGAGGAGTGCAGGGCCGCCAGGCCCGCCCCGGCATAGAACGCGAAGCGGCCCAGCGCGGCCATGTCGCCGATCCAGCCCAGCTCGTACCCCACGTCGGCGAGCAGCATCAGCACCACGCCGCCGCCGAGCAGGCTGCCCGCCATCAGCCGGCGGGTGCTCAGCAGCCGGGTCACCAGGCCCAGGCAGAGCAGGTCCCCGAGCGGGTAGGCCAGCATCAGCCAGTCGTGGTCGGCCACCCGCGGCGCGAGCACGAACGTCCACGCGATCAGCGCGCCGCCGGCGGTGACGGTGAGCGCGTCGAGCAGCGCCGCCCGGTCCCGGGCCCGGCCGGCCCGGCGCCGCACGAAGGTCAGCAGCACACCGGCCAGCACGGGATAGGCCGCGATGATCGGCGCCGCCCCGGCGTCGGCCGGGAACAGCGCCCCGCCGGCCGTCGACAACGTCACCGCCGCCGCGAGCCAGGCCCACGGCGTACGGTCGCCGGCCCGGTTGCGCCGCACGCCCCACCAGATCGCCGCGACCGCGGAGAGCCCCGCCGCCAGGCCGATCGCCGGCCGCTGCCCCGGCGCCAGGCAGAAGGCGACCACGAGGGCCACCATCCACGCGCCGAAGACCGGCATACCGCTCCCTTCGTCCTACTTCCGGTTCGCAGATCGGCCCGGCCCGGCGCCAGTTGAGACAATCGGCGGGTGCTCCTCGAGTTCATCCGCGCCCACACCGAGCTGGCCGCCGTGCCCTTCGTCCCCGAGATCTCCCTCTTCCAGGCCGCCGAGCCGATCGAGCTCTGGGAGAAGACCGAGGAATCCGGCGCCCCGCAGCCCCCGCCGTTCTGGGCCTTCGCCTGGGCGGGCGGTCAGGCGCTGGCCCGCCACCTGCTCGACCACCCCGGCCTGGTGGCCGGCCGCTCCGTGCTCGATTTGGCGACCGGCTCCGGCCTGGTCGCGGTGGCCGCCGCGCGCGCCGGCGCGGCGCCGGTGACCGCGAACGACATCGACCCCTACTCGCTGGCCGCCGCCGAGGCCAACGCCATCGCCAACGACGTCGAGGTCGCGCTCTTCGAGGGCGACGTGCTCGACACCGACCCCGAGGCCGCGGTGATCCTGGCCGGCGACGTCTTCTACAGCCGCGAGATGGCCGCTCGCGTGCTGCCTTTCCTGCGCCGCGCGGCGGGCCGCGGCTGCCTGGTCCTGGTCGGCGATCCGGGCCGCGCCTACCTCCCCGCCGACGGCCTGATCGAGCGGGCTGCCTACGACGTGCCGGTGATCGAGTCGCTGGAGAGCGTGCCGTTCCGGCACACGTCGGTGTGGCAGGTGCGTTGAGAGCTTCCTTGCACGGGTACGGGGCGCGGTCCGTTCCGCCGAATTCGGGGTCGTCCCCGCCGCGCGGAACCGGCTGGCTGCAACTCCGGCCCGCCGGACACGCTGCGGCCGGTGTGGCCCGTTGCTAGCCTCTAGGCTGGTCACCGAGAGCGACCCGCCGCCGGCTCCGGGGGTGGGCGCGCCAGCTGCCACGGCCCGGACGGTGCCTGGTCACGCCGAGCGGGGCCCCTCACGCTCGGCGGCCCCCGCCGCGCAGCTCTGATGAATTGGCGCGCGCGACGAACGCGAACTCATCAACATCGCGCTGCGCACCGGAGCCCGCCCGCGCTCAGCCGACCGCTCTGATGAATTGGCGCACGCGACTGAATAGCACGCGACGAACGCGAAGTCATCAACATCGCGCTGCGCAGCCGCCCACTCGGCCGCAGCGGATCTGCGGCCTGGCGTTGCACTCAGCTTGTTCTGCGCGGCGGGGACTGGCCGGATTCGGCGGGAAGCGGCCTCCTCGTACGATCAAAGGCTTTTTTGCAGTAATTCGCGTAGCTCGAAGCCGTCGGCGATGGTCTCGTCGGCGACCGGCCAGGGGCCGGCGGGCTCGGTGGCGGTGCGCGGCGAGCGCATCAGAACGGCCAGCGCCACGTCGGCCCGGCGGGCGCACCGGATGTCGCGGCGGCGGCTGTCGCCCACGAACCAGCATGATTGCGGGGCGACGCTAAGCAGGTCGGTGGCGTTCCAGATCATTTGCGGGTTGGGCTTGCGGACGCCGGCCTCGTCGCTGTAGATCTGCGCGGCGAAGAAGCCGGACATTTTGGCCTTCTCGAGGAAGTCGCGGTGGGCGGCGCCGGAGAGGGTGTTGCTGACCACCGCCATCGGGATGCCGGCGTCGCGGGCGGTGGCGAGCGCCTCGGGGATGCCGGGGCGAAGGTCCCAATTGTCGCGATAGGCCCACTCGTAGGAGAGCTTCTTGACCGCGCCGCGCACGGGGACCTGGGCGGCCGGCGGCCAGCCGGGAAGGATGAACCGCTCCCAGACCTCGGCCTGGGACAGCTCGTCGGGCCAGTCCTCGTCGCGCCAGCGGGCGTAGGCGGCGGCGCCGTCGGTGAGCGAGCGCTGGATCTGGCCGGGGGTCAGCGCGCCCCGCGACAGGTTGTAGATGCGCAGGACCAGGGCGGGCGGGGCGGATCGCTGGGGTGGCGCGTCGGCGAGCACGCCGCCGAAGTCCAGGAGCAGGGCGCCGGGACGCATGTCAGCGAGCGGTGCCCAGCGTCCAGGCGCGGACCCCGCCGACGATGCCGGCCGTGTTCGGCACGACCACCACGTCGTCGCCCATCCGGGCCAGCTGGGTGGGGGTGATCAGCCGGGAGTTGCCGCCGCCGAGGTAGAGGCGGTCCCAGAGGAACACCGGGCGCAGGCCGTCGACGACGTTGCGCACGCGGCGGGACCAGAGCGCGTCGCCGAGGCGGCGGCGCTCGTGCTCGCCGATGTACGTGTCGTAGGACATCCCCCACCGCACCGGCGCCTGCGACATCTCCAGGTGCGGGGCGAGCACGCCGCCGTCGAAGAGCGCGCAGCCCAGCCCCGTGCCGAGGGTCAGCATCAGCTCGCAGCCCGTCCCGGCCACGACGCCGGCGCCGTGCACCTCGGCGTCGTTGAGCACCAGGGTGGGCAGGCCGAACGCCTCGGCCAGCGCGGTACGGGCGTCGAAGCCGCCCCACGCCGTGAGCAGCTCGGGATCGACCCGGGTGCGCGGGCCGGAGCGGGTCACGTAGTGCGGGGTGGCCACCACGACGCCGTGCCGCAGCATGCCGGGCATGCCGACGGTGACCCGGTCGGCCTGCGGGAGGCGCTCGCCCAGCTGCACCAGCGTCTTCACGAACAGGTCGGGCGGCAACGGGTACGGCGTGGGCACGCGCAACGGCTGGGCCCGCATCGTGCCGGCCTCGTCGAGCACGGAGCCCTTGATGCCTCCGCCGCCGCAGTCGATCGTCAGGGTGAAAGCCACGCCGCCAGTGTGCATGGAGGTCACCTCCTCGCACAGCAATTGTGACCCCTACGCCTCCTGGGCGGCCTTGGGCAGCGGGCGCAGCCGTACCCGCGTGATGGCCCGGCCGGTGACCTCGACCACCTCGGCCGTGAACCCCGGCAATTCGACCACCTCGCCCGGATCGGTGGGAATGTGGCCCAGCGCCGCCAGGACCATCCCGGCCACCGTGGTGTAGTCGCCGTCCTCGTGGGCGTTCGACTCGTCGTGCAGGCCGATGTCGGGCAGGTCGTGGATGGGGAACGAGCCGGGCAGCAGCAGCGCGCCGTCGGCCTCGCGGACCACGGCGGCCACATCCCGGTCGGTCTCGTCGTAGATCTCGCCGACGATCTCCTCGACCAGGTCCTCCATGGTGACGATGCCGTCGATCGCGCCCCGCTCGTCGACCACGAGGGCCAGTTGGACGCGCTCGCCGCGCATCTGGCGCAGCGCGTCGCTCACCCGCAGCGTCTCGGGCAGGAAGAGCCCGGGACGGCAGACCGCGTCGACCGCGCCCTCGGCGTCGACCAGGTCGCGCAGGTGCACCACGCCGATCACGTCGTCGAGGCCGGACGGGCCGACCACGGGGGCGCGGGAGTGGCCGCCGGCGATCAGCGAGCGCAGCGCCTCGTGCGCGGGCGTGCCGGTGGCGAGCGTGAGCACGTCGCGGCGGGGGACGAGGATCTCGCGCAGGATCCGGTCGGCGATCTCGAAGGCGCCACTGATGATCGTGCGCTGCTCGATCGAGAAATCCTGCTGCGCGGCGACCATGTCGCGGATCTCCTCGGTGGTGACCTCCTCGCGCTGGGCGGCCGGGTCGCCGCCGGCCAGCCGCACCACCACGTTGGTCGCGGCGCCGAGCAGCCACACCGCGGGCCGGGAGATCGTCGCGAGGATGTCGAGCGGGCGGGCGACCAGCAGCGCCCAGCCCTCGGTGCGCTGCATCGCGATCCGCTTCGGCGCGAGCTCGCCGATCACCAGCGTCACGAAGGTCAGCGCGATCGTGACGATCACGATGGCGACCGGCTGGGCGGCGTTGCCGAGGAAGCTCAGCGGGCCGAGCAGCGGCTTGGACAGCGACACGGCGGCCGCCGCCGAGGCCAGGAAGCCGGCCAGGGTGATGCCGATCTGGATGGTGGCGAGGAACCGGTTGGGGTCGCGGGTGAGCCGGCCCAGGACCTTGCCGCTGCGGGACTGCCGTTCCAGCCGCTGGATCTGGCTGTCCCGCAGCGACACCAGCGCCATCTCGCTCCCGGAGAAGGCGGCGTTCACGAGCACGAGCACCAGGACCAGGACGATCTCTCCGCCGGTGCCACCCATTTGTCGTCAGCTCTCCCGTTTCAGCGGATGCGAAGGGGATCAACGTACCCAGAGTGGTTGTTCAATACCCCGCGAACGACCGGATCGGCATCCGCGGTCCGAAGCGCGGTGCGCCGATGCCGCCGTGCGCGAGCAGGTCACAGACCCGGCCCCGGTGTCCACGGAACGGCTCGAGCAGCTCCAGCATCCGCTCGTCGGTGCCGCGGGCCTCGCCGGCCAGGGCCCAGGCGACCGTGTTGGGCACGTGGTAGTCGCCGACGCTCACCGCGTCCGGGTCGCCGTAGGCCACGCGGACCACCTCGGCGGCGGTCCACGGTCCGATGCCCGGCAGCGCGGTCAGCCGGCGGGTGGCCTCGGCCGGGCCGGCGCAGCGCTCGATGCGGCCGGCCTCCCGGGCCGCGCGCAGCAGGGACTGGGTGCGGCGCTGCTCGACGCCGAGCGGATGGAACACCCAGTAGGGCGAGGCCGCTATCGCGGCCGGATCGGGCGGGAGCAGCAGATCCACCGGGCCCGGCGCCGGCTCGCCGAATTTCCGGCAGATCTTGCGGTACGCCCGGAAGGCCTCGACGCCGGTGACCTTCTGCTCGAGGATCGCGCGCAGCACGCGGTGGAAGACCAGTCCGGTGGCCGGCATCCGCAGGCCGGCGAAGGTGCGCGCCAGCCGATGCACCAGCGGGTGGGCCTTGGCGAGGGCCGGGAAGCCGGTCACGTCGTCGCGCAGGCCGGCGATGGCGTCGGCCCGCTCGGTCAGCCAGGCTTCCCCGGGACCGTAGGCGGTGGCTTCGATCTCGCCGCCGGACAGTGCCAGGTGCAGCGTGCCCGGGCCGGCGGGGGTGCGGGCGGCCATCCACAAGTCGCCGGCGCTCACCCGCACACAGGGGTCGCCGTTGGGCGCCTGAAGCGAGGCGAGCGACGGCCCGAAGGCATATCGCTCGGGCAGGGTCAGGCGACGGGACACCCGGCAACTCTGCCACACAAAAGGCCGATGGCCCTGACCGCGCTCCCGGTCAGGGCCATCGGGGGGCGACCGGACACCCGAGTGATCCAGGTCGCCTGGGAGGTGGCCGCTGGAGTCGTCCGTCAGGGGGAAGGGCGACCACCGGTGCCGACGGGGGGTCCCGGTCGGGACGGGGCAATGTCGGTTACCCCGTCCGTCCCGGGTTCGGCTCCGGTTTCTGCGGCGACGCTCCGCGATCAGTTGTTAGTTGCCGCCGCGGCCGGCCCGGACCTGGATCCGCACGGCGTCGAACGCCGGCGTCTCGTTGGCCCGCTCCATCATCGGGATGCGGTGCGAGCCGTCACCGGCCCACGAGGCGCACTGCGCGGTGCCCGCGCTGGGCATGCCGGGCACCTGGATGGTGACCGAGTCGGGGGCCCGTCCGCCCTGGCTGTCCTCGGTGGCCACGAAGAACGCGGGAACCGGCGACGCGTCGGGCGCCTCGCGGGTGCTCGACAGCATGCGGCACGCGGTGTGGAAGTGACCGCGGGTGATGCCGTCCTGCAGAACGGAGCTCTCCACGTAGTAACCGCCCTTGCCGGCCGCGAGGAACCGGTCGCGGATCAGGTTGCGGGTGCTCACGGTCAGCGTGAACGGGGCGTTCACGGCGACCGAGCGGGGCGCCTGCGTGATCAGCAGCGACGGGTTGTTGGCGGCGCTGGAGACCTCACCGAACTCGGTGGTGACGCAGCGGTCGCCGACCTGGAAGCCGTCGTGCAGCTGCAGGTTGCTCGTGGAGCAGTTGTTGGTCAGGACGCCGAGGCCGACGCCGGGCGGCGGAGTGGTGCCGCCGTCGGAGTTGGTCGGGTCGGGCGCCGGCGCGGTGGTCTCCTGCTGGCCGCCGCCGTTGTTGTCGCCGCCGCCGTTGTTGTCACCACCGCCGTTGTTGTCGCCGCCGTTGTTGTCGCCGTTGTCGCCGCCACCGTTGTTGTCGCCGTTGCCGTTGTCGCCGCCGCCGTTGTTGTCGTCACCGTTGTTGCCGGTGTCGCCGGAGGCGGTCGGGTCGGCGCTGGGGTCGGCCTGCGGCGCGGTCGTCGCGTCGTCCGCCGGCGCGGTGGTCTGCTCGCCGCCGCCGTTGTTGTTGCCGACGTTGTGCATCACCCAGCGGCGGCACCGGGCCCGCAGCTCGGCCGTGGTCGCCACGTCACCGGCGCCGTCGTCCGCGTGCTGCGTGACGGCGCCGTTCTCCTGGGTCCACGAGCCCCTGCGGGTCTTGGTGGAGAGCTTGGTGCCGGCCGGAGCGCGGACGCTGTCGCAGGCCGACAACGCCTTCCGCTGCGTCCGGTTGGTCGACGCGCTCGAGATCTGGGTGACGGTGACGATGCCACCGAAGACCACGAGGGTCGAGGCGACCGCGATGATCCGGCGACGGCCGCTGAACCAACCCGAATTCCTGGATGAAGCGCGCCGGTACTTGGACCTTCGCATGGGGGGACACCTTTCTCTGTCTCGACGACCTGGACGGGGTGGCGGGGAACTACCTCGCCCGGAAAATGCGCATGGTCGTGATGACGCCGGCCACGAGTGCGGCGGCGAGGACTATGAGGATCACCGTGGTGTTGACACCGGGGATGGCATTGGTGCTGCTGTGCGCGGCCGCGATCATCTGGCCGTCGACGGGAACGGGGCCGGCGCCGGGGTTCGCCGGGGCCGGGGCGGTCGGCAGGTCGCCGTAGCTGACCAGCCCGCTCGACTCCAGCAGCGTGATGTGCGTCAGGACGAACTGGTTCGTCTGCTGCGCGAGCTGCCGCACCGAGTCGTTGCGGGTGCTGGCCCGGATCGTCGCGATGGCCGGGAAGATCTTGCCGTGCGCGGCGCGGAGCCGGTCGATGTAGATCTGGTCGAACGTGGTCGCGTTCGCGTTCCGCATCTCGGCCAGCCAGCTCTGCTGGTCGCCGTTCGGCTCGCTGGGCAGGTCGATGTTGAGCTTCTTGGCCACTTCGCGGTCGAGCTTGTCCAGCACCACGTGTTGCGCGCCGATCGCCTTGCCGATGTTGACGATCCGCGGATCGTCCGACTTCTCCTGGGCCATGTTGCTGGCCGGGATCTCCCACAGCCCGGCCAGCCGCACCTTGATGACGAAGTCGGCGTCGGCGGGGCTGACCGAGCCGCTGCCCTTGGCGTTGAACGAGCTCTGCGGCACCGGGATGTCCCCGCCCGCCGCATGGGCCGGCGAGACGGGCGCCAGCAGGAACGTCAAAATCATTGCCGAAATGCCCACCAGCCAGCGCGAGAGCCGGCGAGAGAAGCGGGCGGCAACCATTTCCAACCTCCGAGATCAGCAGTTTCTTAAATCGCGCTTAAGTGACGGACTAGTAGCTGTAGTCGCCACCGGAACTGCCGGTGCCCGCGGAATCGTCGGAATCCGAATCGTCGGCGGGCGGCGCGACCGGCTTGGAGATGGCCGGAAGGCAGGTCAGGTTCTTGGCGCCGTCCGGCTTGATCACGAACCACTTGCCGGAGACGTTCTGGCCCTTCCACTGACCGGGCTGCTTGTCGCCGATGTAGGTGTAGAGCGGCCAGCCCTTGAGCGTCAGCTGCTTCGTGCCGTCGGCGCGGGTGACCGTGCCGACCAGCTTGGGGTTGACGCCCTTGAGGGTCGGCTTGCCGTCGTTGGTGAGCGCGGGCGGCCAGGTCCGGGCGCAGTCGCCGTTGCAGTTGGTCTTCGCCGGGTTGTTGGAGTCCGAGTCGAAGCGGTACAGGACGTAGCCGTCCTCGTTCTCGACGACCGAGCCCATGCGCTTCACGGCCGTGCCGGTCAGCTTGTTGGTGACCTGGTCGTCGGAGAGGGCGGTGCTCGCGTCCGAGCCGGGCGGGGCGGTGGCGTCCGGGTCGGTCTCGGCCACCGGGTCGGTCGTGGCCGCCGGGTCGGCGGTCGCGCCCGGGCTCGCGGCGGTGTTCGAGGCGGGCTCAGCGGCATTGCCGTAGTCGGCGGCGTTGTATCCGGCCGGTGCGCAGCCGGTCACTGCGAACGCCGCGGCGATGGCCGCGCCCACGACCATCAACTTGCGCTTCTCCGGTACCACGTGCCCTCCAGGGATTCCGCATCTGGCGTTTCCGGGCAGTAGTACGGGGGCCGGGCCGGGTCGGTTGAACAATCGGCCCAATCAATTCCCTTAATTTTGTTTGAAGCACGCGGCGTATCGGCGCATGTACAAAAAAGGGCCCGGCCGATCGGCCGGGCCCACTTCTTTCAAGATCTTTTTACGGTACGCGGACCAGAGTGTCCCCGCCGCCGCCGTTGGTGACCTCCTGCACCTGGATGTGCGCGATGTTCTCGCGGGAGGTGGCGGTGATCGCCTGCAGCAGCAGCGGCTCGGGGTTGGCGGCGGTGCCCCAGCCGTTCTCCCCCACGTTCCACGAGACCAGCGACTCGGTGGTGCCGTCGGTGTGCACCGCCACCAGCCGGCACTCCAGCGGGCCCTTGATGTTGGAGATCGCGAAGGAGATCTGGGTGCCCCAGTCCTTCTTCTCCAGCGCCGCGTCGAGATGCACGCCGGTACGCGGGTCGCTGCCGCTGTACCGCTGGCCGGCCAGCTCGGGGCCGCCGATGCCGGGGCCGCCCTGGGTGTTGGGCAGCGGGTCGAGCTGCGAGCTGCCGCGCTGGGCGGTGTTGCCCGCCGGCTTCTGGTCGGGCGCGAACCACTTGCCGCCGGCGAACAGGGCGCCGATCGACAGCATCGCGAAGATGACCACCGCGGCGGCCAGCGAATAGAGCCGGCGGCTGTTGGCCCGGCGCCGTTCGGTGCGGACCTCGCCGAGCATGGTGTGCAGCATGACGCCGTCGCGCTTGGCCTCCTCGGCGGCGATCACGGCGCCCGCGTCCACGTCGGCCAGCAGATCGGCGACCTGCACGAAGGACTCCAGCTCGAACGCGCACCGCGGGCACTCGATCAGGTGGTCCTCGAAGCGCGCGGCGTCGTGCTGGTCCAGCACACCCAGTGCGTACGACGCGACGTCGTAGTGCTCTTCCTGCGTCATCACTCCGTCACCCCCCGCTGCTGCAGCGCGGCACGCAGCGCACGCAGAGCGTAATACACACGTGACTTGGCGGTACCCAACGGAAGGTTGAGCTTCTCCGCCGCTTCCGGCACCGTCCGGCCCCGGAAGTAGGTCTCGATCAGGATCTCGCGGTGCGACTGCGACAGCTCGCGCAGCGCGTCGGAGACGGTCATCGACTGCAGGACGCGATCGGTGTCGTCGGCGGTGCTGGGGAAGCTCTCGAGCTCGCGGTCGTACGTCTCGGCGGGACGGGCGCTGGCGCTGCGGTGGTCGTCGATCGCGATCCGCCGGGCGACTGTCACGAGCCACGGCCGCAGCGACTGCTGGCCCTGCGCGCCGAGCCGGTGCGCGTTGCGCCAGGCACGCAGCAGGGTCTCCTGGACGATGTCCTCGGCGCGCTGCCGGTCGCCGCCGGTCAGCCGCAGCACGAACATCAGCAGGGGGCCCGCGTGCTCCTCGTAGAGCATCCGGACGAGCGTGTCCTCGTGGCTCGGCTCGGTCACGCCGTGCCGGGGCGCCTGCTGCCGGGGGATCACCGAACCACCGTCATCCACACCACGGCCTCCGTCGAGAGACTGCCACCGACCGCCGCCGGAACGCTGCTGTGTCATCTGGCACACCCCGCCCGGCGCGAGTCGTTCCTCGACCAGCGCATGCATTGATACCTCCGCCCGGAGCTTTCCCCGTCGCCTGAGATACGGCCGGGGAGGCCCGCCGGGATCAACGGTGGCGTGGAAATTTCCGGGACGGCGGCGATCAACTGTCCTCCGGTGTCGTGTGGGGGCGGCACGGGCACATCGGCAGACGATCAAATTCATCCATCTGGACCGATATGCCTACCAGGGCGACCGAATAATACTCAGCCGTGGGCGTCCCGGGAAACGGCCTGGTGAGCAGCGGCGACGCACTGGCGGTGCGGTTCTTACCGGTCCGTAGGCGGACGCTCTCACAGCGTTCTCATCACGGGACTGGGAGCGCTCCCGGAACCGTTATGCCCGATTTCGCGCTGTGGCCAGCGTCAAGGCCCGATGGAGCACCCGGGCGTCGCCGAGCATCCCGCGGAGCCGCCGCTCGAGCCCGGCGATCGGCACCAGGTTCTGCGGGGCGCGCGGATCCTTGTACGCCGACGACGCGAACCGCGGCAGCGTCACCGCGGACAGCTCGGCCAGCTCGATCGCCTGCTCCGGGGTCAGGTCGGGCGAGCACTCCACCCGCACGATCCCCGACCACGGCGCGCCCGAGCCGCCCGGCAGCCGCAGGTACCAAGACCAGCCGCCCCAGACCGTGCCGAGGTGGAAGACCGGGGTGCGCCGGCCCGGCCGCAACGCGGTGACCACGGCGGTCAGCGCGGCCGGGAGGTACTGCTTCTGCTGGGTCTTCACATACCCGATCGTGCGGGGCAGCTGGCGCCGGTTGCGCAGTGGACCGTCCACGACCAGCAGGTCGTCGCCGGCGCCGCCGCGGGCGATCGACGATATCTCGATCTCCAGCGCGGTCAGCTGCGGCTGCACCGCGGCCGGAAGCTTGCTGGCCTCGCCCGTGCCCGAGACCCGGTGCACCTCGTAGCGCACCATCTGAGTCTGCAGCGCCTGCGCCGACGGGCTCGCCGTGAACAGTCCACGCCCGACCCGGGCGTCGGCCAGCTCGGCCGAGCCCCGGCCCAGGTCGCACCGCACCACGCCGGCCGCGAACGAGGCGGCCAGCCCGGCGTACGAGGTGCCGTCCTCCTCCTCGGTCCACAGGCCGGCGTCGTTGCGCCGCACGCCGTCCACCAGGAACACCACGTCGGGCGGGTCGAGGCCGCGCGGCGGGTCGATCGGCGCCCACTCGGCGGCCGGCACCTCCACATCGGTGTCGACCTGGGCGCTGCTGGGCGACGCCGGGCCGTCCTCGCCGCCGCCCTCGAAGGAGGAGCCGTAGGACGGATCCCACGCGTCGACGTACATCCTGGTCACAGGCCGACCCTCTCGACGTGGGCCGATCTGGCGTCCTTGCGCACCTCGAAGCGCACCGGCACCCGCTCGGCGAGCGCGGTCACGTGGGTGACCATGCCGACCATCCGGTCGCCGCGGGCCGCGAGATTTTCCAGGGTCGCGGCGACCACGTCGAGGGTCGCCGCGTCCAGCGTGCCGAAGCCCTCGTCCAGCACGATCGACTCGAGGCTCGCCGCGGTGGTGGACATGCCGGCCAGCTGCTCGGAGAGGGCCAGCGCCAGCGCCAGCGACGCCTGGAACGTCTCGCCGCCGGAGAGCGTGCGCACCCCGCGCCGCAACCCGGCGTCGTGGTGGTCGATCACATAGAACTCGCCCTTGTCGTGCATCAGGTCGTACTGGCCGCCGGTCAGCTCGCGCAGGATCCGCGACGCGCCGTCGACCAGCAGGTCGAGCGCCTCCTCGAGCAGCCAGCGCTCGAAGTTGTTGGCCCGCAGGTGCCCGGCGAGCGCCTTGGCCACCCGGCCCTCGCGTTGCAGCGCCATCCGCTGCTCGGTGAGGTCGCGGGCCCGGTCACGCAGGTCGGCCGCCGTGCGCCACTCGGCGTCAGCGGTCGTCGCCGCCACGGTGGCCGCGCGGATGAGGTCGTTCTCGCCGCTCTCGGCGCCCCGCGCCGGCGGCGTCACGCCGGCCGCCGTGAACAGGGCGTCGACCGTCGCGAACGCATGGACGGTGGCCTCGTGGGCGGCGGCCACCGCGGCCTGCGCCTCGTCGCGCGCGGCGGCCCGGCTGCGGTGCTCGTCCCCGGCCCAGTCGACCAGGGCCGTCCAGGCCGCGGCCAGGTCGTCGCGGTCGGCCGGCGGCGGGGCGAACCGGGCCACCCGGTCGCGCACGCCGTCGAAGGTGCGCCACGCGGCGCGCACCCGCTCCTCGGCCTGGTGCGCGGCGGCCTGGGCCCGGCGCTGCGCCTCGCGCGCCGTGCGCACCGCGACGCCGGCCTGGTCGAGCTTGCGCTGCAGCGCGTCGATCTCGGCGAGCTGCCGCTGGAGCGCGGCGACGCCGGGCGAGCCGGCCACCACCGCGCGCACCTCGGTCAGCCGGGAGACGTGGTGCTCGTGCTGGGCGCGCTTGCGCTCGAGGTTGCCCTCCAGCTTGCGGGCCACGGCGTCGCGCTGCTTCCAGGCCGACTCCGCGACCTCGGCGGCGGCGCGGGCGGCCTGGCCGGCGGCCTCGGCGGCGCGCACCGCCGAGCCCTCGGGCATGGGCGGGACGGCCGGCACGGTCTGCTCGCACACCGGGCAGTGGTCGCCGGCCGACAGATGCGCCCGCAGCGCGGCGGCCCGGTCGATGCGCTGCGCCTCGGTGTAGTCGAGCCGGGCCTGCTCCAGCAGCTGAGTGGCACCCAGGTGGGCGCTGTGCGCGAGCTCGGCGGCCGCCTGCGCGTCCCGGAACTCGACCTCGGCCACCTGGACCTCGCCGGCGAACCACTCCTCCTGCTCGGTCAGCCGGTCGAGCTCGGCGTGCCGGTCGAGCATCAGCCGCAACGAGCCGGCGTCACCGGCGGCGGCCAGCTCGCCGCGCACCTTGTCCTCGCGCTCCTCGCAGACGCGCACCTCGTCGGCGGCCGCGACGGCGCTCGCCCGGGCGGCCGCGGTCGCGCCGGCGATCTCGGTGCTCCCCTCGGGCATCCGGATGCCGGAGAGCAGCCGCAGCTCGCCGTCGAGCGCGTCCCGCCCGGCGGCCGCCTCGGCCTCGCCGGGCCGGGCCGGCCGCAGCTCCCCCACCGATTCCTCGACGGCGCCCGCCAGCTCGCGCATCCGGGCCAGGTGGCGCTCGGCCGCCTCGACGGACGCGTCGGTCGCGTCGGCGAGCCCGGCCAGCTGCTGGTCGATCACGCTGAGCTTGTCGGTGGCGGTGCGCTCGCGGGCCACCGCGCGCTGCTGCACCTCCTCGTAGACGTGCAGGCCGAGCAGGTTGACCAGGATCTGTTGCCGGGTGGCCGGCTTGGCGTGCAGGAAGTCGGCGAACTGGCCCTGCGGCAGCACCACGCAGCTGGTGAACTGCTCGTACGGCAGGCCGACCGCGCCGAGGACCGCCTCCTCCATCTCGGCCGGGGTGCCGGCCAGCACCTCGCCCAGGTCGTCGAGGTCCATGCCGGTGTCCAGCTTGGTCACGTCGAATCCCGGCGGCATGAGCTGCAGCCCGGCGCCGGCGGTCTTGACGTTGCCCCGGCCGTCGCGGCGCACCACCCGGGTCGCCACGTAGCGGTCGCCGGCCGACTCGAAGACCAGCCGCACCCGGGCCTCGGCGGCCGAGGGGGCCAGCGCGTTCGCGATGCCGCGGGCGCCGCCCCAGCGCGGGACCGTGCCGTAGAGCGCGAACGTGATCGCGTCGAGCACCGTCGACTTGCCCGAGCCGGTCGGCCCGACCAGCGCGAAGTAGTCGGCGTCGGTGAAGTCCACCGTGGTCTCGTCGCGGAAGATGGTGAACCCGGACATGTCCAGTCTGATCGGTCTCATGCCCCGGCTCCGCTTCGCTCGCCCGGGCCTGAGGCCCGGCCACTGAGCCACCTGCCTTCGCTTCGCTCACTCATGGCGCGGTGCTCACCTCGTCGTACAGCTCGTCGAACAGCTCGCGGACGCCGTCCTCGGCGTTGCCGCGATGGTCCAGGTAGTCGCCGAAGAGCTCGCGCGGCGACCGGCCGGCCCGCTGCGCCATCCGCCCGCCGGTCCGGCTCGGCATCATCTCGGGGTCGATCCGCACCTCGAGCGCGTTGGGCAGCAGCTCCTGCACGTCCTCGCGCAGGCCGACCCGGGGCGTCTCGCGCACCAGCACGCGCAGCCAGGCGTCCGGCAGCTTCACCGTGGCGAGCTGCTCGAGCGTGCCGCGCACCGTGCGCAGGGCGCGGGCCGAGGCGATCGGCACGTCCCGCACCCGGGCCGCCTTGTCGGTCGACACGTCGACGATCGCGACGGACGGGATGTTTTCCTCCTCGCCGAAGTCGACGGCCAGCGGGCTGCCCGAATAGCGCGCGGGGCAGGGGGCGATCACCTTCTGCGAGCGGTGCAGGTGGCCGAGCGCCACGTAGTGCGCGCCGGGCGGGAAGATCGTCGCGGGCACCGCGTACCCCATGATGGTGTGCGCCTCGCGCTCGCCGCCGCCGGCCGACGCCCCGACGATCGTGAGGTGGGCGGTCAGCAGGTTGATCACACCCGGCTGGGCGAAGGGCTCGCTGAGCTTCTCGATCAGCCGGGCGATGTGGTCGGCGTACGTCTGGTTGGCCTCCGCCGCCGTCAACTCATACATTTCGGACGCGCGGATGGCATAGCGCTGAGACAGGAACGGCAGAGCGACCAACTGCCAGCGCTCGCCGTCGCCGGTGGTGCCGGTTATGCGCAGATCATCGGGATTTTGCCCGACGGACCCCCGCAGGGTGATGCCGGCGTCGGAAGCCCACGGGCGCAGCGCGTCCAGGGCGGCGCCGTTGTCGTGGTTGCCTCCGATCGCCACCACCTCGGCGCCGGTGCGGCGCAGGGCCGAGAGCGCCCGGGTCACCACCCGGGTGGCGTCGGCCGTCGGCGCCGCGGTGTCGTAGAGGTCGCCGGCGACGATCACCAGGTCGGGCCGCTCCGCCTGGGCGATCTCGACGACCTGGGCCAGCACCTTGATGTGCTCGTCGTGCCGGGTGCGGCCCTTGAGGACCTTGCCGACGTGCCAGTCGGACGTGTGCAAGATGCGCATCGGAGCAACCTTAGAACGGGATGTCGTCGTCGGCGCCGGGCCGGCCGACCACGGCGAACGGATCGGCGCCCTGGACGATCGAGCGCATCGAGGACGCCGGGGGCGGGCCCGACTCGGACTTGCGGGTGGCCCAGGCCGGGAACGGGAACTCGACGCAGAGCGGGACCGGGATGTCGGGCTGGTTGACGAACATCGTGCCGGGCCGGGCCAGCAGGGCGCGCTGGCGCATGGCCGGGGGCAGGAAGCCGTACTCCGGCCGCGCCGCCTCGGCCGGGTCGAGCCGGCCCACCACCCGGATCGCCGAGTTCGTGACGATGCGGCGCTCGACCTCGCTGGCCGTCTGCTGGGCGCCGATCAGGATCACGCCGAGCGAGCGGCCGCGCTCGGCGATGTCGAGCAGCACCTCCTTGATCGGCGAGGTGCCCTCGCGCGGGGCGTACTTGTTGAGCTCGTCGAGCACCACGAACAGCAGCGGGCGGCCGGTGCCGGCCTTCTCCTTCTCCTCGAACTCGGTCTTGAGCGTCACGCCGACCACGAAGCGCTGCGCGCGGTCGGGCAGGTTGTGCAGGTCGACGACCGTGACCTGGGCCGACTCGGCGGTCTTGATCTGGTGCGGGCGGCGCTGGGCGAGGTCGCCGCGGATCAGCCGGGACAGGTCGCGCTTGCTGCCGATCAGCCGGCGGGCGAACGCGTTGACCGTGCCCATGTTGACCGCGCTGCCGGCCCAGGTGGACCGGGTGTCGTCGTCGGTGAGCTGCTCGACGATGTGGTCGACCAGGTCGCCGTAGGACGAGATGCGGCGGCCGTCGATGCTGATCCCGCCCTCGGCCGGCACCGCGTACCGGTTCAGGTGGGCGGTCACCGAGTGGACCACCATCGTGTACTGCTGGCGCTCGTCGTCGGCGTCGGCGAACACGTACGGCAGGAGCTTGCCGGCGCAGAACTCCTCGAGCGTCCAGTAGAACGCGTCCACCCCGGTGAGCCGGCTGCTCACATCGGGCGCGCCGGACGAGTCGCCGGCCCGCGGCGGGGCGTAGACCCGGACGTCGGCGAACGGGGTCGCGGGCAGCTCGAGCAGTTTGTACGCCGCGGTGGTCGGCTCGTCGAGCTTGGTGTTGGCGTGGTCGAGGAACAGCAGGTCCTCGCCCTTGACGTTGAAGATCAGGGCGCGCGCGTTCGCCCCGTCGGCGCCCAGCTGGCCCGAGCGGAACACCGAGTAGAGCAGGAAGGTCGCGAAGCTCGTCTTGGTCGCCACGCCGGAGATGCCGGAGATCGAGACGTGCGCGCCCCGGGTGCCGTCGAGAAAATCGGCATTCAAGAACACGGGTACGCCGTCGCGGCCCGTGCCCATCGGGATGCGCCGCTCCATGCGGTCGAAATGCAACGCCGCGTCGCGCGCCTCGCCCTCGGCCCGATGCACCACCGCGCCCGGCGCGGGCGGCACGTAGAGCTCGGGGTCGACCCGGGTCGTGGTGATCTCGGCCGCTTCCTGCACCAGGGCCGGCAGCGTGCCGTCGGCGATCGCGAAGACGTCGGAGTCGAACTGCGCGCCCTCGTGCCGGGCCCGCACCTGGGTGACCACGCCGGCGATCGTCACCGGCTCGCGGTCGGGCAGCTCCCGGCGGGTCACCACGACATCGTCGAGCTGCAGGTAGCTCCCCGGCGTCACGGCCGTCCAGAACTGGAGCGGCGTGGCGTCGGCCGTGCCGAGCACCCGCCCGACTGCGGCATTTTCATCTGACACGCCGATCATGTTGCCTCAGGGGTACGACAGAACCAGCAGGTGGCCAGGGTTGGCATTGGTTGTCCACAACTTCTGGTGGCCATCCACAGATTTATCCACAAGATCTTGCTGAACCTGTGGAGGCGCGCCCCAGAATCGAACCGATTGCGGCCGATCGGCCAATGACGGGTGACGACTCACCAGAAGGGGACCACGTGGGCCGGTCAGCTGCCCTGACGCTCGTACCGCAGAAAGAGCATGTCCTCCCGGGAGAGCACGTGCCGCAGCGACATCTCCCGCGCGATGCTCGGCGCCCCCGTCGCGATGCGGCCGGGGCCGCCGCCGACCAGCAGCGGCGCGACGGTCAGACAGAGCTCGGTGACCAGGTCTCGCGCGATCAGCGAGCCGAACAGGGCCGGACCGCCCTCGCAAAGCAGTTGAGTGGCGCCCCGCGCGTGCAGCGCGGCGATGCCCGCGGCCAGGTCGATCTCGCCGTCGCCGACCGCGATCACGTCGGCCACCTCGGTCAACCGGCCGGGTACGGCCTGACGGTGGGTGAGCACGATCGGCCGGATCGGCGCGTCGCTGAAGACCAGCTGCTCGGGATCGAGCTCCAGCGACCTCGACACCACCACCATGAGCGGAAAGTCGGGCAAATCTCGATCTTTTCGCCATGCTCGCGCCTCGGGCGTCAATCGCAGCGCGTCGTATCCTTCCTGCCGGAGCGTCCCGGCGCCGACGATCAGCGCGTCGCAGACCATCCGGAGCGAATCGAAGATCTCCTTGTCGCCCGGTCCCTGCAGGCCGGCGGAGAGGCCGTCGATCGTGGCGGCGCCGTCGACGCTGGCGATGAAGTTGACCCGCAGCGTGGGCTCGGCCCGGCGCGGATAGAGGTCGACCAGGTCGTCGGGCCAGGCGCGGAAGACGCTCACGGCCCCGGCGGGCCCGTCACGGGCGGGGTCGGCTGTGGCGTCTTATGCTGGCAGTCGCACCACGACCCGCCCCGGCAGTCCTCGTGGCGTCGTTCCCGGCAGGCCTGGCAGATCACACCCCGAACCCTAATCCCTTGATGCCGGCGACACCGCCGCGCAACCGGAGCGAAACCCCGATTTGGCAGGGTGGACAGCCACGGGGGCGGCTCGCCGTGCCGCCTTTCCCCGACGGGAGGAGTTGCATGTTGCTGCGGGTTCGAGTCACCCTGCCGGACCGTCCCGGCGCCCTCGGCCAGGTGGCCCGCACGCTCGGCGTCGCCGGCGCCGACATCGTCCAGGTCGTCGTGCTGGAGCGTCTCGGCGGCCGCGCCGTCGACGACTTCACCGTGGTCTGGCCGGGCGCCGCCCGGGTCGAGCGGCTCCTCGCCGGTCTCGCCGCCATCCCCGGCGTGCAGGTCGACGGCGTGTGGAAGGCGATCGGCGCCCCGGTCAACGGCGGCCACGACGCCGAGCTGCTGGCCCAGGTCGCGGCGAACCCGGCCGACGGGCTCGCCACGCTCGTCGACGCGGTGCCCGGCCTGCTGGCCGCCGACTGGGCCGCCGCCGCGGTGGTCCCGGCCGACTGGGCGGCCCGGGCCGGCGCGCCCCGCCCGCTGCCGGCCGAGCCGATGACGAGCCTCGGCGGGGACGCCACGATCGCGTACGCGAGCTGGCGCGCCCCCGCCCCGCTGCGACTCCCCGAGATCACGCCGCTGCGGGCCCGCCCGCTCACCGGCACCGAGGGCACCCGCTACGCGGTCGCGCCGTTCGGCCGGGCCGGGCTGGTGCTGGTGATCGCCCGGCAGGACGACGACGAGCTGCCCGCCGCCGGCTTCCACGTCACCGAGGTCGACCGCGTCGCGCAGCTGGTCCGGGCGGCCGCCGTGATCCTCGGCGACCGGCTCGACGAGGCCGCCGTGCCGGCGGTGATGTGAGCGCCGTCATGTGATCGGACTCTCCCGGAAACCCCCAGCTCAGGCAATGTCCGGTTAACACCGCCCAGGCAGTATTGAAGGGCAGGACAGCCGAAGGGAGTGCCTCACCATGGCGCTGTGGCGGATCCGGGCGACGGTGGACGACCGGCCGGGCTACCTTTCCGTTCTGACCGCCGCGCTCGCGCTCAAGGCGGTCAACATTCTCGCCGTTCAGGTGCACACCACCGAGGCCGGCGCGGTGGACGATTTCCTCGTCGACGCGCCCGACGCGCTCACCGAAGTCGAGCTGCTCGCCGCGATCGCCCGCGGCCGGGGCCGGGACGCGTTCGTGGCGCGGGCCGAGGCCGAGGGCCTCGCCGACCAGCCGACCCGGGCACTCGCCCTGGCCGGGCGGCTGGTGCACGACCCCGACGCGCTGGGCGAGGCGCTGGTCGCTCTGCTCGAGGCGACCGAGGTCCGCTGGCGGCCCGACCCGCTGCCGGGCCGGCCCGGCTACACCGACGACCGGATGACGCTGGCCGACCCGGCCGGCGGCTCGTACGAGGTGCTGCGGGCCCGGCCCGCGTTCACCCCGGCCGAGTACGCGCGGGCCCAGGCCCTGGTCGAGGTGGCCGGCACGACCGTGCGCCACCACCAGGAGCAGGCCACCCTGCTGCTGCCGGACGGCGCCGAGCTGACCGTGCGCACCGCGACCGGCGACGACGCCGAGGCGGTGCGCGCCCTGCACGAGCGCTCCTCGGCCGCCACCGTGGCCAGTCGCTATCTGGGCGGCGGCACGCCGGGCGAGACCCGGCTGCGCCGGATGCTCGAGCCGGTCCGCGGGCGCACGCTGCTCGCGATCGACCCGGGCGGCCGGGTGGTGGCGATGGCCAACCTGCTGGCCGAGGGCGACCTCGGCGAGCTCGCGGTGCTGGTCGAGGACGGCTGGCAGCGCCGCGGCATCGGCACGGCGCTGGTCCGCCGCCTGATGGCGTGGGCCGAGCGCGGCCGCTTCGCCGCGCTGGTGGCGCACACGGCCGCCGACAACGTGGCGATGCTGCGCACGCTGCGGCGGATGGGCGCCACCACGTCCGAGCGGGACGGCGCGATGGTCACCGTGACACTGCCCATCACCGGGCGTGCGCCCGCCAAGGACGAGACGCCGGTCAGCTGACCCGGGTGCCGTGCTCGACGCAGGTGGCGGTCCACCCGGCCGGAACGACCTGCACCTTCATCCGCCGGCGGCAGTCCGGGCAGTAGCGAGGCGGTTCCAGCTTGCGGGCCGCCGCGCACGCCGCGTGGTCACCCGCGTCGGCCGGGGAGCCGCACCGGTCGCAGTACATCAGAGCGTCGCCGAGAGCGCCTTGACCGGCATCTTCAGGTCTTCCAGCAGGGCCAGGTCCGCGGTGGCCGGGCGCCCGAGCGTGGTCAGGTAGTTTCCGACGATCACCGCGTTGATCCCGCCGAGCAGGCCGTCGCGCGTGCCGAGGTCGCCCAGAGTGATTTCCCGGCCGCCCGCGTACCGGAGAATGGTCTTGGGCATGGCCAGCCGGAACGCGGCGATCGCCCGCAGCGCGTCCTTGCCCTCGACCACCGGCTGATCGCCGAGCGGCGTGCCCGGGCGCGGGTTCAGGAAGTTCATCGGGACCTCGTGCGGGTCCAGCTCGGTCAGCTGCGCCGCGAACTCGGCCCGCTGCTCGACCGTCTCGCCCAGACCCAGGATGCCGCCGCAGCAGACCTCCATGCCCGAGTCGCGCACCATCGTGAGCGTGCCCCAGCGCTCCTCCCACGAATGCGTGGTCACCACGTTCGGGAAGAAGGAGCGGCAGGTCTCCAGGTTGTGGTTGTACCGGTGCACGCCCATCTCGACCAGCTCGTCGACCTGCGCCTGGGTGAGCATGCCGAGGCTCGCGGCGACCTGGATGTCGACCGCCTCCCGGATCGCCTTGACGCCCTCCCGCATCTGATCCATCAGGCGCTGGTCGGGCCCGCGCACGGCGGCGACGATGCAGAACTCGGTCGCGCCGGTCGCGGCAGTCTGCTTGGCCGCCTCCACCAGCGACGGGATGTCGAGCCAGACCGAGCGCACCGGCGAGGCGAACAGCCCCGACTGCGAGCAGAAGTGGCAATCCTCCGGGCAACCACCGGTCTTCAGCGAGACGATGCCCTCAACTTCAACTTCCGGGCCACACCACTTCATGCGTACGTCGTGGGCCAGCTGGAGCAGCTCGGGGAGATCCTCGTCCGGCGTTCTGAGCGCTTCCAGGATCCCCGCCTCGTCGAGGCCGGCACCGGTGGCGAGCACCTTCTCGAAGATCTCTTGCATGCCCGTACCCTACCGTGCTGCTGATAGTTTCCCTTTTTCGTGATCGTTGGGGGTGCCTTGACGGGCTGGTTGGATGCGCTGGAGCGCCTCGCCGGGAGCAGGGCCAAGGCCGGGCTCACCCGTCAGCTGCGGCCTCGTCCGGCCGGCGACGAGGTCGTCGACCTGGCCGGCAACGACTATCTCGGGCTGAGCGTCCACCCCGCGGTGGTGGCCGGTTCCGCTGCGGCATTGCACGCGTACGGGCTGGGCGCGACCGGCTCGCGTCTGGTCCGCGGGTCCACCTCGGCCCACGCCGAGCTGGAAGCCTCACTGGCCGAGTGGCTCGGTGCGCCGTCCGCCCTGGTCTTCTCCTCCGGCTACCTGGCCAACGTCGCCGCCGTCCGCGGCGTCACCGCGGTCTGCGACCTGATCGTCTCGGACGCCTACAATCACGCCTCCCTGATCGACGGCTGCAAGATCTCCGGCACGAGTACGGTGGTCGCGCCGCACAACTCCCCGGCCGGCGTCGCGGCGATCCTCGACGCCCACCCCGACCGGCCCGCCGTGGTCGTCACCGAGTCGGTGTTCTCGGTCGACGGCGACCTGGCCCCGCTCCGCGCGCTGCACGAGGTGACCTCGGCCCGCGGCGCGCTGCTGCTGGTCGACGACGCGCACGCGCTCGGCCTGCTCGGCCCGGCCGGCGCCGGCGCTGTCGCCGCGGCCGGCCTCGCCGGCCGGCCCGACGTCATCGTCACGGCCACCCTGTCGAAGTCGCTGGGCGGCGCCGGCGGCGTGGTGGCCGGCCCGGCGCAGTTCATCGACCACCTGGTCGACACCGGCCGCACCTTCATCTACGACACCGCCCTGCCACCCGCGGTGGCCGGCGGCGTCGCGGCGGCGGTCCGCATCGCCCGGTCCGCCGACGACCGCCGCGCGCTGGTCCGGGCCCGCGGCGCCCAGATCGTGCGCCGGCTCGCCGCGGCCGGCTTCCAGGTGCGGCCGCCCGCCGCCGGGGTGCTGTCGGTGCCGGCCCCCGGCCCCGAGGCCGCCGTCGCCTGGGCCGCCGACTGCCGCGACCGCGGCGTGGCGGTGGGATGCTTCCGCCCACCGTCCACCCCCGACGGTTCGTCCCGGCTGAGGCTTACCCTGAACGCGGGCGTCACCGACGACGCGTTCGCCCACGCCCTCGACGTCATCGTGGAGTGCGCACCATGACCGCCAGCAGCTTCGACCCGACCCGCCTCCGCGCCGCGAACATGGTCCTGACCCCCGGCCCGGACGGCGTCACCGGCGCGCCCCTGCCCCGGTCGGCGCCTACATCACCGCTGCCCGCATCACCCCTGCCCTCGTCGTCACCCCTGCCTTCGTCGGCGCCCGTGCCCTCGTCGGCGCCCGCCATGGTGCCGCCCGCACTCTCCACGGCCGGGGTCCGCCCCGCCGCACCGGCGGCCGGCGGGTCGCTGCCCTCGCCCGCGCCCGGCTCGGTGACCATCCGGCCGGCGGTGCCGTCGCCGCGCCCGGCCCCGTCGCTCGCGCCGCCGCTCCCCGACGACGACGAGCCCGCCGACGACCCCGCCCACTCCTCGCCCGCCGACGACCCCGCCCACTCCTCGCCCGCCGACGATCCCGCCGACGGCCGGCCTGCCGAGCCCGGCCCTTTTGCCGCGGACGAGTTCCTAGGGGGCGACGACCCGCATCCGGCCCCGAACGACCCACCTCCCGCCTCGGCAACCGAGCCGGACGCCGCTCAGCTCGCGGAGACCGACCCGCCCAGCGAGACCGCACCACCGAGCGCGACCGCCCCAGCGAGCGCGACGGCAACCTCCGGCGAGACCGCACCGCCGGCCGAGCCTGTCCGCTCCCCTGACGAGCTGCCGCCGGCCGAGCCCACCCCCGCGCTCCCGGACGCGCCGATCTCCCCGGTTCCGATTTCCCCGGTTCCGGACGCCCCGGTCTCCCCGGTCCCCGATTCCCCCGATCCCGCGGCCCCCGAGCCGACCGCCGAGCCGACCGCCGAGCCAACCACCCAGCGTGATCCCGACGACCTTCCCGCCGCCGAGACCCTCGGCGACGAGATCGACACCGAGCTCACCGCCCAGGCCCAGCCGGCGCCCCCGCGCCCCGACCACGGCGAGTGGCGCGGCGTCGTCCTGATCACCGGCACCGACACCGACGTCGGCAAGACCATCGTCACCGCCGCGATCGCCGCCGCCGCGCAGGCGTCCGGCCTCCGGGTGGCCGTCATCAAACCCGGCCAGACCGGCATCGCCACCGGCGCGCGCACCGACATCGAGGTGATCACCCGCCTCGCGGCGCCCGACACCACTCGCACGCTGGCCGAATACCCCGAGCCGATGGCCCCGCTCGCGGCCGCCACGGTGGCTCAGCTGCCGCCGCTGGAGCTCTACGAGGTGGTCGACGCCGTCCGCGCCGAAGCCGACAAGCACGACCTGGTCCTGGTCGAGGGCGCGGGCGGCCTGCTGGTGCCCATGGGTGTGCGGCCGTCGGGCGAGGCCTGGACGCTGGCCGACCTGGCCATCGCGCTGGGCGTCAAGACCGTCGTCGTGGCGCGCGCCGGCCTGGGCACGCTCAACCACACCGCCCTGACCCTGGAGGCGCTTAGCCGCCGCGGCGTCCCGGCCGGCGTGGTGATCGGCGCCTGGCCCGCCGACCCCGAGCTGGTCCACTGGGCCAACCTCTCGGAGCTGGCCCCGCACCTGATGGGCGCCCTGCCGGACGGCGCGGGCCGGATGGATCCCGGCGTGTTCCGCCGCTCGGCCCCCGGCTGGCTGACCCCACCGCTGTACGGCGTCATCGACAACTGGCGGATCTGGGCCGAGGAGACCGACGGTCACTGACGTCCTCGCCGATCACCGGCGTCGACAACAGGCCCGTCTGGGCCGAGGAGACCGACGGCCACCGGCGCCGCTCAGGACCAGGACTCGATCGAGGTTCGCAGGTCCTCGACCTCGCGGCGGCCCTGGTTGATCAGCCCCACCACGTCGCCGTGCAGCGAGTGCATCGCCTCGGTCGCCTCCCGCTCGCGGCCCGCCCGGGCGCGCATGTCGGCCGCCACGAAGCGCAGGGTCAGGGTGTCGTGGTGGGTCGGGCCGAGGACCCGGTCGTAGTCGTCCAGCAGCCGGTCGACCCGGGTCAGCGCCTCGTCGAACTCGCCCGCCTCGGCCAGCCACGACGCGAGCTCGACCGCCACCTCCAGCACCTCGGGGTGGTCGGCGCCGAGCACCCGGCGGAAGTCGTCGAGCAGCGTGCGCAATTCGGCCACCGCGGCGGCGGGGTCGGCGGGGCCGACGATCTCTGCCAGGGCGATGCGGGTGTTGAGCGTGTCGCGGTGGTCGGGGCCCAGCGTGCGCTCGTAGTCGCCGATCAGCGACCGCATCGCGGCCGCGGCGCCGGGGTGGTCGCCGGTGGCGTCCTGCCAGGTGGCCAGGGCGTGGCGGGTGGCCAGCGTGTTCTCGTGGTCGGGGCCGAGCACGCGGGTGCGGGCGGCCAGCAGGTCACGGAAGCCGGCCAGGGCTCGATCGGGGTCGCCGCCGCGCCCGTACGCCCACAGGAGATTGTTTTTGATCGTGAGGGTGTCGGCGTGTTCGGCGCCGAGTCGCCCCGAAGCGAGGGGCAGCAGGCGTTCCCAGAAGATCGTGGCCGCGGGCAGCCGGCCCTGATGGGAGAGGCTGTGGCCGGCCCGGAAGACCACCGGGTGCAGGCCGTCGGCCCAGAGCGCGTCGCCCCCGTCCCGCAGCAGCGCCTCGGTGTTGGCGCGCAGCAGGTCGACCATCTCGGCGTCGGACTCCACGTCGGGCCAGAGCGCCAGCAGGGCGTCGGCCGCCCCGCCCGGATCGTCGCGCATCACCTGCTCGAAGTCGCGCTGCCACGCCTCGCGATCCGGCCCGGAGGGAGAGGTCATGGCCGAATGTGATCACATCACGACGCCCCGTGTCGATACATTGTGGATTATCGATCATGTCGCGGTAGACACACCTTCACGGCGCCCGGCGCGACCCGGGCCGAGAAGCTCTTGGTGGACGTGCGGGCGCCGCCGTCCAGCTCGTACTCCATCTTGGTCTTGAGCTTGACGTCGATGCGCCGGGCGCGGGTGGTGCGGACGAACGGCGACCGCTCGGAGCGGCCCACCGCCATCGTGCCGAGCGCCCGCGCCCACTCCAGAGCGCCGTGCGCGGTGGCCACGCCGACATCGAGCCAGCCGTCGTCGGGCTCGGCGTCGTCGAACGCCTTGATGCCGCCGGTGATCGTGCCGACGTTGCCGATCAGCACGCAGCTGGCCTCGTCGTCGAACCACTTCACACCGTCCACCACGATCCGGGCGGCGGCCGGCTTGCCGTTGACGTGGCGCAGGCCGGCCCAGACGTACGCGAGCTTGCCCAGCCGGTCCTTCATCTTCCGGTCGGCGTCCTGGATCATCGCGCCGTCGAAGCCGACGCCGGCCATGACGCCGAAGTGCTCGCCGTTGAGCTTCCCGAGGTCGATCCGGTGCCGCCGGCCGGTCAGCGCGATGTCCAGCGATTCCGCCAGGGAGTGCGGAATGCCCAGGTTGCCGGCGAGCAGGTTGCCGGTGCCGGCCGGAATGATCCCGACCGGGACCTTCGAGCCGGCCGCGACGTCGAGGGTCCGCTGCACCATCCCGTCGCCGCCCCAGACGAGCAGCAGGTCGGGCTTCTTGGCCAGGAGGGCGCGAACCTTCTTGGGCGCCTTGCGGCTCTTGGGCACTTCTTGCCAGAGCAGCTTCGACACGCCGGCGGAGGTCAGCCGGCGGCGCAGCTCATCGAGCCCACCGTCGAGCGTCTTGCGCTGGTGGGCGACAACGGCGATGGTTCGGGGGGTGCGCATGTCCTGCGCACTACCCGATACCGGCCGTCAGCTAACCGTCTCGCGCATCCGCTGCTCGGCCGCCGCGCTGCGGATCACCATGAGACGCAGTTCGAGCTCGTCCGACACCATAGCGGCCAGGTGCTCGAGCGCCCGCAGCTGCCGCGGCGTGGCCTCGCGCGGCCGATTGTCGATCACGTTGACCGTGCCGAGCCGGTAGCCGTCGTGGGTGCGGATCGGCGCGGCCACGTAGAACCGCAGGCCGAGCTCGCCGCGGACGAGCGGGTGCTCGAGCGTGCGCGGGTCGACGGCCGCGTTGTTGATCACATAGACGTCGTCCTGGGCGATCACCGACGCGCACAGGCCGGGCTCCTTGCCGACCTCGCGGACGCCGCCGAGGCCCTGGCAGGCGGCCAGCCAGACCCGGTCCTGCTCGACCAGCGAAACCGTCGCGATCGGCGTGTCGAAAATGGCCGCGGCGACGAACGCGATCCGATCGTACGCGTCCTCGACCGGCTGATCGACCAGCCGGTAGCGGCGGACGGCCTCGAGTCGCGCCTGCTCCTCGGGGCCGACGTTGTCCAGGTATTCGTAGGCGTTCGACGACGTCGGACTGCTGTTGGTCATGGGTGGGCCCCCTCGCACCTGGTCGCTGACGGAACACGCCGAGCCTAGGAACCGCCCTTGCGCGAAGCAATGCTCACGATGACCGATTTGATGCCACGCTCGCGTTTCGAACGTGAAAGTCGCACAAGGTGTGGGACATCGACGGTCATAGCACGAACGCGTCGGTCCACAGCTGCCGCGAGCGGCCGGACAGGGCCTCCATCAGGCCGACCGCCTGGTTGTCGGTCAGCCCGGCCACGAAGTCGATCACCGCGCGGCCGCGGGCCTGGCCGATCCGGTCGGGCGTGCCCTCGGGCAGCTCGTTCTCGGCCAGCTCGACCAGGTCGCGCAGCCGGCGCGGGATCCGCTGCTCCTCGTCGGGGTCGGTGAGCCAGGCCAGCAGCGCCTCCACCAGCGACGCCAGCAGCCGGCCCTGCCCGCGCTGGTGCAGCGCCAGGTCGGGGCGGGCCAGCACGAACCGGTTCTGCACGAACTTCAGGATCTGCACCTCGTGCCACTGGGCGGTGGCCAGCTGGACGTGCCCGGACCGCACGGCCGGCTGCTCGACCAGCTCGATCGACTCGACCAGCCGCCGGGTCCAGGTCGCCGAGAACGCGCCGACCCGGGCCTCGGCCTCCAGCGAGCCGTCGAACGGCCGGGCCAGCAACCCGTCGACCAGCTCGGCCCGCACCAGCTCGATCGCCGACGCGAACGCCTCGTCGTCGGCCATCCACCCGTCCTTGCGGTGCAGCTGCCGCCGGAGCGACTCGATCGCGCCGCCGGCCCGTCCCAGGTCGGTGGCCGGCCCCCAGCGCTGCCAGGCCATCAATTCCGCGGCGACCGCACCCTGCTGCAGCACGCCGACCCGGTGCACGTCTTCAAGATCATGGATGGCGTACGCGATGTCGTCCGCCGTGTCCATGACCGACGCCTCGACCGTCTGCTGCCAGTCCGCGACCCGCCCGGTGAAGCTCCGCCGGGCGGCGGCCATGTCGTCGAACTCGGTCAGGTAGGCGCCGAACTTGGCCGACCCGCTCTCCGGGTCGTCCGGCGGCGGCGCCGCGCCCCGCGGCGGCGGGTCCATGAACCGGGCGTCGCCGTGCCGGGTCCACGGATACTTCAGGATCGCGGCCCGCACCGCGTTGGTCAGGTTGAGCCCGATCGTGGCCTCGCCCCGGATCTCGGTGCTGGTGACTATCCGGTACGACTGCGCGTTGCCCTCGAAGCCGTCCGGGATCCGCAGCCGGTGCCGGGCCAGCTGATCGAGCACCCGCTCGCCCAGGTGCCCGAACGGCGGGTGCCCCAGGTCGTGGGCGAGGGCGGCCGCCTCGACCACGTCCGGGTCGCACCCGCCCAGCTTCTCGGACAGGTCCGACCGGTCGCGCCCCCGGACGCGCTCGGCGATCGCCCTCGCCACCTGCGCGACCTTGAGGCTGTGCGTCATCCGGTTGTGCACGAGCAGGCCGGCCCCGCCCGGGCTGATCACCTGGGTGACCCCGGCCAGCCGGGCGAAGAACGGTGAGCTGACGATCCGGTCCCGGTCGACCCGGTACGGGCCCGAGGCGAGATCACCCGGCGCGACCAGGCTGTCCCCGAAGAGCCGTTGAGCTCGCGAATCGTCCATGCCCGGCAACGTTACCGCCACGCTCCTGAGGGTTCCGAAGGGTGTCGATAGTCACGGGCGGTGCGATCGTCGCGCAGGTGGCGGAGCACGACTCCGGTTCGTCAGACTGGGCTGATGGCGAAGCGAGGACGTACCGGAGCATGGGTGGCGCTGGCGCTGGGCGCCGCGGCGGTGTGGGTGGCCAAGGACATCCCCCGCCAGATGGGCGGCAAGGCCAAGGGCGACCGCCTGGCCCGCGTGCTGGCGAGCCCGCAGTTCTCCGGCGGCAAGTTCCGCAACACCGTCCCCGCCAGCGAGGTGACCGCCGCGTCGGTGCCGCGCCTGGCCGCCGCGGCCCTGCGCGACCGCGAGGCCCGCCACCCGCGGCTGCCGATCCCGGTGGTGACGCCCACGCCCGGCCTCGACGCCGAGGGTCTGCACGTCACCTGGTACGGCCACTCCTGCGCGCTGGTCGAGATCGAGGGCCGCCGGGTGCTGCTCGACCCGGTGTGGAGCGAGCGCTGCTCCCCGTCGCGCATCTCCGGGCCCAAGCGCCTGCACGAGCCGCCGGTCGCCCTGCGCGACCTGCCCCCGCTCGACGCCGTGCTGATCTCCCACGACCACTACGACCACCTCGACATGGCGACGATCCAGAACCTGGTCGACCTCCAGGCCGCGCCGTTCCTGGTCCCGCTGGGCGTGGGCGCCCACCTCGAGCGCTGGGGCGTCCCCGCGACCCGCATCGTCGAGCTCGACTGGAACGAGCGGTCCAAGGTCGCCGGCCTCGAGTTCGTCGCCACCGCCGCGAGGCACTTCTCCGGCCGCGGCTTCACCCGCGACGAGACGCTGTGGACCAGCTGGGTGATCAACGGGCCCACCCGCAAGGTCTTCTACTCCGGCGACACGGGCTACTTCCCCGGCTTCGCCGAGATCGGCCGCGAGCACGGCCCGTTCGACGTCACGTTGATCCAGATCGGCGCGTACGGCGACGCCTGGCCGGACATCCACATGATCCCCGAGGACGGCGTCGCCACCCACCAGGACGTGCGGGGCGGTCTGATGATCCCGGTGCACTGGGCGACCTTCAACCTGGCGCTGCACGAGTGGCCCGAGCCGGCCGACCGCGCCTGGGCCGAGGCCAAGGCCCGCGACGTCCGGCTGGCCGTCCCCCGTCCCGGCGAGCGCGTCGACGTGGACAACCCGCCGGCCGTCGACGGCTGGTGGCAGCAGATCGCCTGACCCGCCTCTCGCCCGATCGCTCCTCTGCTCTCGTCGTCGCTTGACGTTATGCAGGTTCCTGCCTGCATAATGAGCGCGTGGACAAGGTGTTCAAGGCTCTGGCCGACCCGTCGCGCCGGCGGCTGCTCGACAGCCTGCGCCGACACGATGGCCAGACGCTGGGCCAGCTCTGCGGCCAGCTCGAGATGGCCCGCCAGTCGGCGACCCAGCACCTGTCCGTCCTCGAGGACGCCAATCTGATCAGCACCGTCCGGCGCGGCCGGGAAAAGCTGCATTACCTCAACCCGGTGCCGATCCACGACATCCAGCAGCGCTGGCTGGCCCCCTTCGAGCAGCCGAGGCTGCGAGCGCTGGCCGCCATCAAGCACCACGCGGAGGAGCGAGAGATGACCGAGAAGCCCGCGTACGTCTACGTCACCTACATCCAGAGCACGCCCGAGCGCGTCTGGGCGGCCCTCACCGACGCCGACCTGACCGCGGCGTACTGGGGCCACAGCAACGTCTCGGACTGGCAGCCCGGCTCGGAGTGGAAGCACGTCCGCACCGACGACTCCGGCATCGCCGACGCCGGCGGAAAAGTTCTCGAGGTCGCCCCGCCGCGGCGCCTGGTCATGACCTTCGAGGATCCGGCGGAAGCGCCACCGGCCACCGGCCCGTCGCGGGTCACCTTCGACATCGAGCCGTTCCACGAGATCGTCCGCCTGACCGTGACCCACGAGAATCTGGCCGACGACGAGGCCGTCGAGGCGATCTCGCACGGCTGGCCGGCCGTCTTCGCCAACCTGAAGTCCCTGCTCGAGACCGGTCACGTGCTCCCGCAGGCGCCCTGGGAGATGCACGCCGCGATCCGCGACGCCCAGATGGCCAAGCACGATTAGCGTTCCGCCCCCAGCGAACGTGATAGCAGCAAACGCTGTAACGGTGTAATCCTGTAATCACGTTCGTATGGGAGGTTGGTATGCGTTTTCGTCCCACTCCACCGGGCGGCCGGTCCGAGCCGCCCAACGCCGACGACGCCGCGGCCTGGGTGACCGGCGCCGTCCCCGACGGCTGGTTCACCGAGCGCCCGGAGGTGGTCGTCGACCGAGACGAGATCATCATTTGGGGCCGCGTCGCCGAGCCCGGCCTCGGCGCCGACGCCACCGAGGCCGACCGGGCCGCGGCCCAGGCGGGTCGCATCAACCAGTTCCGCGAGGACACCCGGGAGGACCGCATCCGGGTGGCCCGCCAGATCGAGCACCGCTACCAGCGCAAGGTCGCCTGGGGCATCCGCTGCGGCGACACCAACGAGTTGTTCACCCACCTGGCCGCTCCGGTCATGACCCGGCTGCGCCAGCCCGAGCGCCAGATCCTCGACACCCTGGTCGACGCCGGCGTGGCCCGCTCCCGCTCCGAGGCCCTCGCCTGGTGCGTCAAGCTGGTGGGCCAGCACACCGAGGAGTGGCTGGCCGAGCTGCGCCAGGCCATGACCAAGGTCGACGAGCTGCGCCGCCAGGGCCCCACGACCTGACCTCCGTCCACCTGCGACGGGCTCCGGCCCGCGAGCACCAGCTCGCGGGCCGGCCCCGCGGATACGAGCGGCCCGGCCCGCGGATACGAGCGGCGCCGGCCCGCGATGATCAGGGGCGGTTAGGGTGGGCGCGTGCTTCGTCAGGTCACCGCTCTGCGGTACGTCACCCCGCTGCGTGAGGGTGGGTCGCTGCCCGGCGTCGTCGAGGCCGACGATCTCGGCACCTACGTGGTGAAGTTCCGCGGGGCCGGTCAGGGCCCCAAGGCGCTCGTCGCCGAGGTGATCTCGGGCGAGCTGGGGCGGCGCCTCGGACTGCCGGTGCCCGAGCTCGCCGTCGTGCACCTCGACCCGGTCGTCGCGCGGGCCGAGCCCGACGAGGAGGTGCAGGAGCTCATCAAGGCGAGCGCCGGCGCCAACCTCGGCATGGACTTCCTGCCGGGGTCGCTCGGTTACGACCCCAACGCGCACCCGGTCGACCCGGCCCTGGCCTCCCGGGTGGTCGCCTTCGACGCGTTCGTCGAGAACGTCGACCGCAGCTGGCGCAATCCGAACCTGCTGATCTGGCACAACGCCCTCTGGATGATCGACCACGGGGCCACCCTCTACTTCCACCACAACTGGCCACGCGCCGAGAGCGTGGTGCACCGGCCGTACAAGTGGGACGACCACGTGCTCAAGCCGTACGCCACCGCCCTGGCCACGGAGGGCCCCGCCCTGGCCGAGCGGCTGACCCCGGAGCTGCTCGCCGAGGTGCTCGAGCTGGTTCCGGACGAGTGGCTCGACGACGGCGACCGCGATGCCTACCTGACCCACCTGTCCCGGCGGGCCGCCCAGCCGGAGGCGTGGCTGCCATGAGGATCCCGTACGAGTACGCCATCATCCAGGCCGTCCCTCGGATCGAACGCGGTGAGCTGATCAACGTCGGCGTGGTGCTCTACAGCCAGCGCCTCGACTTCCTGGCCGCCCGCACGCACCTGCACGCCGACCGGCTGCGCTGCCTCGACCCGCAGGCCGACGTGACCGCGATCGCCGCCGCGCTGGCCTCCTGGGAGGCGACCTGCAACGGCGCCGGCGCGGCCGCCGACATGAAGCCGGGCGAGCGCTTCCGCTGGCTGGTCGCCCCGCGCAGCACCATCCTGCGGGCCGGCCCGGTCCACATGGGCCTGGCCGCCGACCCGGCCGCCGAGCTGGAGCGCCTGCTCGAGCTGCTGGTCAGATAGCGTCCCGCCGTAGGTCGGCGGTGAATGTGGCGCCGGTCGGCGACGCGCAGGTCACGTGGGTGCCCGGGTGGAGCCGCGGATCGCCGGCGTAGTGGTCGGCCAGCTTGCGCTCGGCCGCGCGGTCGCCCGCGTCGGCGGCCTGGAGCAGCTCGGCCAGCTCGTCGATCAGCGACAGGTCGTCGGGCAGCTCCTCGGACATGTCGCCCCAGAGATCCCACAGCAGCAGCTCGTCGCCGAGGCGGTGGGCCAGCTCGCCGATCACATAGTTGCGGGCGAACCAGCCGCCGCGCAGGTGGTCCGCGCCGGGATCGACCCCGAACGTCTCGAGGTCGATCTCGCCGCGCCGGAAGCCCGACCAGACCTGGGCCGCCGTGCGCAGCCCGCCCGGCCCGAGCCGCAGGTCGGCGATGTCGATCTGGGTGTCGGTGGCGACCCAGCGGGCGCCGTCCCAGTACTCCGCGACGACGTGGTCGTAGTGCCAATCCGGGCCGAGATAGTCGGCGAAGCCGATCCGGCTGCGCGCCGGGATGCCCTGGTGCCGCAGCGCCGACACGGTGAGCAGGGCGAAGTCGCGGCAGCAGCCGACGATGCGCTGCTCGGGGGCGCGCGGCTCGGCCAGCGGGGTGTCGAAGCGGCGCCGGTCGGCGTCGAGCAGCCGGTCGGCCCAGCGGCTGTCGATCTCGGCGAGCCGGTCGGGCGGGAAGTCGATGCCGGACGCGCGGTAGTGCACGACGAGGTTGCGGATCACCTCCCCGATGCCGGCCGGGTCGGCGGGCAGCGGGTCGAACAGGGCCGCATGCGCCCGCGGGTCGGAATACCGGGTCTGTCGCGAGTAGGCCATGCGCCGAGTCTCGGGTCTGCCACGATGTCAGGGTCAAGGGGCTTCCGGATGGCGTCCCAGGCGGCAGACTGGGTGCCATGGACCTGCCGATCAATCCACCGGTCAAGCCGATGCTCGCCAAGCCCGTCGCCGAGATCCCGCCCGGGCAGGTGTACGAGCCGAAGTGGGACGGCTTCCGCTCGATCATCTTCCGGGACGGCGACGAGGTGGAGATCGGCAGCCGCAACGAGAAGCCGATGACCCGGTACTTCCCCGAGGTGGTCCGGGCCGTGCTGGACAATTTCCCCGAGCGCGCGGTGATCGACGGCGAGGTGATCGTGGCCGACACCGCTCGCAACACGCTCGACTTCGAGGCCCTCCAGCAGCGCATCCACCCCGCGGCGAGCCGGGTCAAGCTGCTCTCCGAGCAGACCCCGGCCAGCTTCGTGGCGTTCGACCTGCTGGCCATCGGCGACGAGGATCTGACCGAGCGTCCCTTCGCCGAGCGCCGGGCGCGCCTGGAAGACGTACTCAAAAACGCGCAGCCACCGGTGCACATCACCCCGGCCACCGACGATCTTCCCACCGCGCGGCGGTGGTTCGCCGAGTTCGAGGGCGCCGGTCTCGACGGGTTGATCGCGAAGGGCCGCGATCTGACCTATCAGCCCGACAAGCGGGTGATGACCAAGATCAAGCACAAGCGTACGGCGGATTGCGTCGTCGCCGGGTACCGCGTGCACAAGTCCGCCGAGGACCGGATCGGCTCGCTGCTGCTCGGCCTGTACGACGAGCGCGACGTGCTGGTGTCGGTCGGCGTCATCGGCAGCTTCCCGATCGCCGTCCGCGAGGAGCTGTTCCGCGAGCTCCAGCCGCTGGTCACCACGTTCGAGGGCCACCCCTGGGACTGGGCGGCGCACGAGCAGGGCGAGCGCACCCCGCGCAAGAACGAGTACAGCCGCTGGAACAACGGCAAGGACCTGTCGTTCACGCCGCTGCGCCCGGAGCGCGTGGTCGAGGTGCGCTACGACTACATGGAGGGCATCCGCTTCCGGCACACCGCCCAGTTCGAGCGCTGGCGGCCCGACCGCGACCCGCACACCTGCACGTACGAGCAGCTCGAGCGCCCGGTCCAGTTCAACCTGGCCGAGGTACTCACCAGCCGCTGAAGGTTCCGGTCAGACCAACCGGTTAGGGTCGGTCCAGCCAACCAAGCCGTGGAAGGGCCGTGATCGTGCCGCGTCGCCTCCGTCTGGTCGCCGGACTCCTGTTCGCGACGGTTCTCGCCGTCTCGGGATGCACCGTGCCCACGTTCGCCCCGGACGGGTCGGGCGAGCCCACCTCGACCGGCAACGGCTCGACCGCGCCGCAGGGCGCCGGCACCGCCGACTGGAGCGACTGCTCCGACGTCCCCGAACGGCTGGTCGGCCGCGGGGCCACCGGGATGACCTACGACTGCGCCACCGTCGAGGTCCCCCGCGACTGGAACAACTCGAGCAACGGCCAGAATTACGGCATCTCCGTGATCCGCATCCGGTCCAAGACGCAGAAGAACCGCATCGGCTCCCTGCTGATCAACCCCGGCGGCCCGGGCGGGTCGGGCGTCGAGTTCGCGGTCTACCTCTCCTACGGCGAGGCCCTCGGCGGCCTGCCCACCGCGATCACCGACCGGTTCGACATCCTCGGCTTCGACCCGCGTGGCGTCGGCCGTTCCGAGCCGGTCAAGTGCATCAGCGACGCCGACCAGGACGCGAATTTCGGGGCGCCGCCCGACCCGGCGAGCCAGGCCCAGTTCGACAGCTACGTCGCGCTGACCAAGAAGATCGTGGACGGCTGCGGCCGGAAGTACGGCGACCAGCTGGTCACCTTCTCCACCAACCAGGCCGCCCACGACATCCACGCGATCCGCCGGGCGATCGGCGACGAGAAGACGACCTTCCTGGGCTTCTCCTACGGCACCCTGCTCGGCGCGACCTACGCCCAGCAGTCGCCCACCGAGATCCGGGCGATGGTGCTCGACGGCGCGATCGACCCGAAGCAGACCTACGTGCAAGGGTCCGAGTCGCAGGCCAAGGGCTTCGAGCGGGCCTTCACCAACTTCACCGCCTGGTGCAAGCGGACGCCGGCCAAGTGCCCGATCGCCCCCGACGCCCGCAAGGCGGTCACCGACGCGATGGCCGCGGCCGAGAAGAATCCGGTGCCCTATTCCGACGGCCGCAAGGCCACCGCCGGCTGGATCTTCCTGGCGGTGATCTCGTCGCTCTACACCGAGTCGGGCTGGAACGCGCTGGCCGGCGCGGTGTCCGCGCTCAACGAGGGCAACCCCAAGGGCATCTTCAACCTCGCCGACCAGTACGCCGAGCGCAAACCCGACGGCAGCTACAGCAACCTCTTCGACGCCAACCTGGCGGTGAACTGCGCCGACACCAAGGACGTGCCGGGCATCGACGAGATCCGCAAGCTGCAGGGCGAGTGGCGGGCGAAGTATCCGCTGTTCGGCGCGTCGCTCGCGGTCGGCATGCTCTCGTGCAGCCTGTGGCCGGGCGAGCGCGACCCGTACCCGGCCGGCCCGGCCACCGGCGCCCCGCCGATCGTCGTGGTCGGCACGACGGGCGACCCCGCGACGCCGTACGAGAACACCGCCGACCTGGCCAGCATGCTGGGCGTCGGCCACGTGCTCACCTGGGAGGGCGAGGGCCACACGGCGTACCCGAGCACGCCGTGCATCGTCAGCGCGGTCGACAACTACCTCATCGATCTGAAGGTGCCACAGGAGGGCCTGCGGTGTCCGGCAAAGTGACGCCCTCCCGCTCGGCCATCGCCTCGAGCAGCGCCCGCACGCGGCGCAGGTTTTGCTTGAGCTCTTCCTGCTCCTCATGGCGGAAGGCGTCGGTGTCGACGATCAGCTTGCTCGCGAAATGAGCGGTGATCAGCGGGATGACGAGGAGCACCATGACCGAGATGAGGATCCCGGCGAGCATCCGGCCGCCCCAGCTTGAGGGGGAGATATCGCCGTACCCGACGGTGGAGGCGGTCACGACCGCCCACCAGAGGGAGTCGCCGTACGAAGGACTCTTCTCGAAGTAGTGGTAGGCGGCGCCGCAGACGACGATCAGCAGCGCGTAGGACAGGATCAGGGTCCGCGGCGAGTTCGCCAGCCAGACGATGCCGCGATAGATCTTCCGGAAGGGCGTGAGCACGACGTGCATGGCGACCATGGTGCCCGAGCGGCGCAGCCCGAGGGGAGGCCGGAGGGGTTGAGATTCCGCGCGGCCGCGCGCTCGGACGTGCCGGCCGTCCTGCAGCTGCTCGCCGACGACGACATCAGCCGGGCCCGCGGCTTCGGCGTGGTCCCCGAGGAGGTCGACGCCGCGACCTGGGCGGCGTTCGAGGCGATCGACGCCGACCCCCACAACGAGCTGATCGTGGCCGAGGAGGACGGCGAGGTCGTCGCGACCTGCCAGCTCACCTTCATCCCCGGCCTGAGCCGCGGCGGCGCCTGGCGGATGACCATCGAGGCGGTCCGGGTGGGCTCCGACCGTCGCGGCGGCGGCATCGGCCGCAAGCTCATGGCGTACGCGCTGGGCCTGGCCCGCGACCGGGGCTGCCGGATTGCCCAGTTGACCACCGACAAGCGCCGCACCGACGCGCACCGCTTCTACGAGTCGCTCGGCTTCACCGCGAGCCACGAGGGCATGAAACTACCGCTCTGACCTACGTCCAGTTGGCCTTGTTCATCTTGCTGGGCTGAACGCGGGGCGGCTCCCCCGGCATTTTGGGGTGATCGGGTGGGTACGGCATGTCGCCGAGCCCGTTGCGCTCGTCCCGCTCCGACCACTCCAGCAGCGGCGTGATGTCGTGGGCCACGTCGTCGATCGCCGCGTGCGGGTCGCCGATCTTGGCGAATCGGGCCGGGACGGTGCGCAGGTCGAAATCGTCCGGCTCGACGTCGGGGAGCTCGTCCCAGGTGACCGGGGCCGACGCGGTGGCCCGGCCGTTGGCCCGCAGCGAGTACGCGCAGGCGATGGTGCGGTCGCGGGCCATCTGGTTGAAGTCGAGGAAGACCTTCTCGCCGCGCTCCTCCTTCCACCAGGCGGTGGTGATCCGGTCGGGGGCGCGCCGCTCGACCTCCCGGGCCAGCGCGATCGCCGCCCGCCGCACCTGCACGAACGACCATTGCGGCGCGATCCGGATGTAGACGTGCACGCCGCGGCCGCCCGAGGTCTTGGGATAGCCCACCCAGCCCAGGTCGGCCAGCACGTCGCGGATCACCCCGGCGGTGGCGACCACCTCGGCGAAGCCCGTCCCCTCGTGCGGGTCGAGGTCGATGCGCAGCTCGTCGGGGTGGTCCGGGGCGGCGGCCCGCACCGGCCACGGGTGGAAGACGATCGTGCCCATCTGCGCGGCCCAGGCGACGTGCGCGAGGTCGGCCGGGCACAGCTCGTCGGCGCCCCGGCCGCTCGGGAAGGTGATCTTCGCGGTCTGGATCCAGGGCGGGACGCCTCGGGTGGGGATGCGCTTCTGGTAGAACGCCTCGCCCTCGATGCCGTCGGGGAAGCGCTGCAGCGTGGTGGGCCGGTCGCGCAGGGCACGCAGGATGCCGTCGCCGACGGCCAGGTAGTACTCGAAGACGTCGCGCTTGGTGAAGCCCCGGCCGGGAAAGACGACCTTGTCGGGGCTGCTCAGCCGGACGGTGTGGCCGGCGATCTCGTGCTCTTCCGCTGCGGCTTTCGGCATGCACCCGACCCTATGCCGCCAAGGTCGCGCACAGAACAGGCCGCCGCAGGGCGGGCACGGAACAGGCCGCCCGGCGCGGTGCCGGACGGCCTGTGCGGAGACCGGAGATCAGGCGCGACGCCGCCGGGTGTACCAGACCGAGGCGGCGCCGGCGGCCACCATCAGCGCGCCCAGCGAGATGATCGCGCCCGTCGGGGCGCCGGTCACCGGCAGGGCGTGCCCCGCGCTGACCCCGCCGCCCGTGCTCTGGGTGGGGGTCGGCGTGGCGGCCTGGACCGTCGTGCTCGGGCCGGGGGTCGGCGGCACGGTGTCGACGTGCGCGGTCGGGGTGGTCGGCACCGTCGTCGGCGTGTTGTAGCCGGCCTGGCCGCGGGTGTGGCCGGCGGCCGGCGTGGCGGCGGTGGCGGGAGTCTCCGCGCCCGGGGTCTCGGCGCCGGCGTTGCCGTACGCGCCGGCGCCGGTGGCGCCGTAGTCACAGTTGTCGCGTCCGCCCGCGGGGCACGCCGAGGCGGTGGCGGCCGGGCGGGCGGCGTGGTCACCCACCGCCAGCGCCGGCGAGGCGGCGAAGACGAGGGCGGCGGCCGCGGGCAGTCCGGCGGCCAGAATCCGGCGAGTTGCACTCATGAGGAGTTATCCCGTTCTGTTGCGGTATTTCCAGGTCCGATCGGGAGCTTAGCGGCAAATGCCCCGGTTTACCCGCTAACGCTCCTCGGCGGGTCATCATCCCGGAAGACCACCGAAACGGTTACTACGCCATATATGGGACAAAGCGAACATCTTTAGCTCGAAGCGGGGGTCGGCGGCGAACAGGCCGCCGTCGTACGGCGCCTGGAGCTGGACACTCGCCCCGGAGTCGAGATAGACCGACACCACTGTCCGGCCGCCCCGCCGCTCGGCCCGCAGATCCACCACCCGGTGCCACGGCGCCACATCGCCGGCGAAGACCGACCGCGTGCGGATGCCGCCCGCGCTGACCTCCGTGCCGGTGCACCGCCCGAGCACCAGGCCGAGCAGCGCCCCGGTCGCCGGCGGCCCGGACGCCAGCACCGCCCACACCCATCCCGGCGGCGCCACGACCGCGGCGGCGGCGACCGCCACCAGGGCCACGACCGCGCCGAGGTAGAGGCCGCGGCCGAGGGCCTGCCGGCAGGTGGGGTGGAAAGTCGCGGGCGATGCATCTTCCATGCCCGGCCCAACGGGTGTGGCGATGGCAACGGGCGCACCGGGCGTGCGTCGGCCATGATCGACGTACCTTTGAAGCATGGCAACAAACGACACCACCCTGCCCACCACCGAGGACGAGTGGCGGGTGCGCCTGAGCCCGGACGAGTTCCGGGTCCTGCGCCAGGCCGCGACCGAGGCGCCCTGGTCCGGCGAGTACGTCGACACCAAGACCGAGGGGATGTACGAGTGTCGCGCCTGCGGCGCCGCGCTCTACCCCAGTGACTACAAGTTCGACTCGCACTGCGGCTGGCCGTCGTTCGACGACGCCATCCCCGGGGCGGTCAAGGAGATCGAGGACCGCAGCCACGGCATGGTCCGGGTCGAGATCCGCTGCGCCCGGTGCGACTCGCACCTGGGCCACGTGTTCCGCGGCGAGCACTTCACCGCCAAGAACACCCGCCACTGCGTGAACAGCCTCTCGATCCGCCTGGACCCGAAGGCGGCGTAACTCCCGAGAGATCGGGTCAGTCGGCGCCGCTCCGCGGGACGGCGCCGACCGGCATCAAGCCCGCGCCAGATCCTCCACCACGTATTTCAGCCCGTTCGGCGCCGTGCGCCACCCGGACGACCCGGTGATCACCCACGAGGAGTCCAGCGCCGGCGCCCGGGTGTCCCCCTCGACGTCCAGGTCGATCCGGGTCCGCACGATGTGCTCGGCGCGCGGCAGAAAGGCCTGGTAGACCGCCGCCCCGCCGATGACCCAGACGGGCCCGTCGGCCGGCACGTCGGCCACCGACAGCGCCACCTCGGCGCCCGGCGCCGACCACGACCGATCCCGGGTCAGCACCACATTGCGCCGGCCGGGCAGCGGGCGCACGGCGGCCGGCAGCGAATCCCAGGTGGCCCGGCCCATGACCACGGTCGCGCCCATGGTCCGCTCCTTGAACAGGGCCTGTTCCCCCGGCAACTGCCAGGGAATGCCGCCGTCGGCGCCGATCACCCCATCCCGGGCCTCGGCCCAGATCATGTGCACGGTCACACCGCCACCGGCGCCCGCAGAGCCGGGTGATGCTGGTAGTCGACCAGCGTGAAGTCGTCGTACGAGTAGTCGAAGAGCGACGACGCCGGCGCGATCTCCAACTTCGGAAACTCGTACGCCGGGCGGGTCAGCTGCTCGGTCACCTGCTCGACGTGGTTGTTGTAGATGTGGCAGTCGCCGCCCACCCAGATGAAGTCGCCCGGCGCCAGCCCGACCTGCTGCGCCACCATGCGGGTCAGCAGGGCGTAGGAGGCGATGTTGAACGGCACCCCCAGGAAGAGGTCGGCCGACCGCTGGTAGAGCTGGCAGGACAGCTTGCCGTCGGCCACGTAGAACTGGAACATCGCGTGGCACGGCGCCAGGGCCATCGACGGCAGGTCCGCGACGTTCCACGCCGACACGATCATCCGCCGCGAGTCCGGATCGGTCCGCAGCGTCTCGAGCACCCCGGCGATCTGATCGACATGGCCACCGTCGGGGGTGGGCCAGGACCGCCACTGCACCCCGTACACCGGCCCGAGCTCGCCGGCCGGGTCGGCCCATTCATCCCAGATGGTGATGCCCTGGTCGCGCAGCCAGCCGACGTTGCTGTCGCCGCGCAGAAACCACAGCAGCTCCACCGCGATCGACTTGAAGTGCACCCGCTTCGTCGTGATCAGCGGGAACGTCCGCGACAGGTCGTAGCGCAGCCGCTCGCCGAACAGGCTCACCGTCCCGGTGCCGGTCCGGTCGGTCTTCGGGGTTCCGGAGGCGAGAACCCGTCGCAGCAGGTCCTCGTACTGGGTGTCGACAGCCATGGCAGCAAACCTAGCCGCCATGGCTCCGCCGGCGTCACCCCGGTGGCAGCGAAGATGACGCCGGGCGGAGGGTCCTAACCGGCCCAGGCCTCCGACATCTGCGGAATCTGCTGGTTCATCGCGCCGAGATCCTGCGCCTGCCCGGCCGGCGCGGCCGACGCCGGCGGCGCCCCGGTGAACCCGAGCTCGGCGCCGATCTGCTGCCACCGCTCGTAGAGCACCTGGTCGACCAGAACGGTCCGGATGTCCTGATGCGCCGCCCGCAGCTCGTCCACCGCCGCCTCGTACCGCGCGACACGTTTGTGCAGGTCCGAGGTCTCGTACATGGTCATGCCGCCAGATTAACGGTAAATGAGCGCTTTTCACGGATAAGTGCGCGAGAACGGCTTACAGGCGCAGTTCGCTCCCGTGCGGCCCCACCGCGTCCGCCTGCTCGTCGTCCAGCCACACTCCGTCGGTGGCCAGGTACCGGAACGCGTGGTGGCCGGGCGGCAGCGGCACGCTGACCGTCCGCGTGCCGTCGCGGCGCAGCTTCAGCTCGTGGGCTCCGGGCTGCCAGCCGTTGAACGTGCCGACCACGCTGACCTGTCCCGGCGGGACGTCGGCGGGCAGGCAGAAGGTCACCCGGGTCTTGTTGCCGAACAGCCGGCTCTTCTTGATCATGAAGACCTCCACACTCGGGCTTCCATCCGTACAACGGGCGGCCCCGGTACGGGTGACGCCGCGCCGCAATACGATCGGCGACATGTCCGCGGAAGCCCGGTCCGACCTGCGTCTCGCATCCTTCGCCGACCTCGACGCCGGCACCCTGTACGCGATCCTCAAGTTGCGCAGCGAGGTCTTCGTCGTCGAGCAGGCCTGCGTCTACCTCGACCCGGACGGGCGGGACACCGAGCCGGGGACCCGGCATCTCTGGATCGAACGGGCCGGCGCGATCCGGGCGTACCTCCGCATTTTGGACGACGGTGGGGTGCCACGCATCGGCCGCGTCGTCACCGCGCCGGACGCCCGCGGCAGCGGGCTGGCCGGCGCCCTGGTGACCGAGGCGCTGAAGGTCGTCGGGGATCGCCCAAGCGTGCTGGACGCCCAGGCCCACCTCAAGAATTTCTACGGCCGATTCGGCTTCCGGCAGACCGGCCCGGAGTACGTCGAGGACGGCATCCCGCACGTGCCGATGCTCAGGGCAGCGCCGCAACCAGCTCGCTGACCGACCGCCGCCGGCCGGTGTAGAACGGGATCTCCTCGCGCACGTGCCGCCGGGCGGTGGCCGCCCGCAGCTCACGCATCAGGTCGACGATCCGGTGCAGCTCGTCGGCCTCGAAGGCGAGCATCCACTCGTAGTCGCCGAGCGCGAACGACGCCACCGTGTTGGCCCGCACGTCCGGGTACCCGCGGGCCAGCTTGCCGTGCTCGGCCAGCATGAAGCGCCGCTCCTCGTCGGGCAGCAGGTACCACTCGTAGGAGCGGACGAACGGGTAGACGCACAGGTACGACCGCGGCTCCTCGCCGGCCAGGAACGCCGGCAGGTGGCTCTTGTTGAACTCGGCCGGCCGGTGCAGCGCCATCTGCGACCAGACCGGCGTCAGGTGCCGGCCGAGCGCGGTGCGCCGGAACAGGCCGTACGCGTCCTGCAACGCGTCCGACGACCCGGAGTGCCACCAGATCATCACGTCGGCGTCGGCGCGTAGCCCGGACACGTCGTACGTGCCGCGGATCGTGACGTCCTTGCCGGCCAACTGCTCGAACAGGCCGTCGACCTCGCCGGCCAGCTCCTCGCGCAGCGGTGGCAGCGGCGTCCCGGCCCGGAACACCGACCACATCGTGTACCGGATGGTCGCGTTCAGCTCGTTGATCCTGGCCGCGTTCGTCTGCTCGCTCATCAACCCTCCAAGGTCCTGCTCACATCGTCGGCGCGGCTCAAGCGGGTCATCCGGCCAGCGCCTTGCTCACGTCCTCGGCCGCGCGCTCGCCGCTCGCGACGCACGCCGGGATGCCCACGCCGTCGAAGGCGGCCCCGGCCAGCGCCAGCCCCGGCGGCAGCTCGCGGCGCGCGAACGCCACCCGCTCCCGGTGGCCCGGCGCGTACTGCGGCAGCCCGCCACCCCAGCGCTGGATCCAGGACGCGGCCGGCGGCGGCAACTCCCCGCCGATCAGCTCGCCCAGCTCGCGCCGCGCCCGCTCGAGCAGCACGTCGTCGCCGAACTGCAGCCGTTCCGGCTCGCCGGCCCGGCCCAGCGAGGCCCGCACGATCACCGGCCCCGAGCCGGGCCGCCGGGAAGCGAGGTGCGGCCATTTGCGGGTGACGAACGTCGCCGCCTTGACCAGCGTGCCCTCGCTCGGCGGCACCAGGAAGCCGGACAACTCGGGCAGCGGCGTCCCCGGCGGCAGCGCCAGGCCGACCAGGGCCACGCTCGCGTAGTCGAGCACGGCCACCGCCTCGGCGATCTCGGCCGAGAGGCCGCGGAGCAGCCGGGCGGCGGGCCGGGCTGGCACGGCCAGCACCACCGCGTCGACATCGTCGGTCTGCGCGGCGGGCACCGGGCGGCCGGCCGTGGCCGACGCGGAGAATCCCGGGCCGGGCGGCGTCGCGACCGGGCCGAGCAACAGGCGCCAGCCGTGCGCCGTACGGGAGATGTCGCGCACCGGGAGACCCAGGCTGATGCGCGCCCCGCTCGCCGCGGCCGCGGCGGCGACCAGCCGGGTCATGCCGCCCTCGACCGCGGTGAAGACCGGCCGGCCCGCGTTCGTCGCCCGCGCGCGCTGGGCGGCCCGGACGGCCGCGCCCAGGGTGTGCTCCACCCGGGCCGCGCCGGCCAGCTGCGGGGCGGTCACCTCGAGCGACAGGCCGTCGGCCCGGCCCGCGTAGACGCCGCCGAGCAACGGGTCGACCAGGCGGTCCACGATCTCGGCGCCGTATCGCGCGCGGACCAGCGTGCCCACGGCGACGTCGGCGCCCTCGGCCAGCAGCGGGCGACCCTCGTCGATGTCGTGGCCGGACGCGTGCGCGACCTCGCCCAGCGCCGACGGATCGGCGGGGATGCCCATCAGCGTGCCGGCCGGGATCGGGGTGAGGCGGCCACCGATCGACAGCGCGGCCGGGACCTTGGCCGGGTGCACCAGGGACGGACCGAGGCCGAGGCGTTTCGCGAGCGCGACCGCCGCCGACTCGCCGCCGTCCGGCGATGAGGTCAGGAACGACTCGGCCCCGCGCTCGACCGGCAGGCCGCCCAGCTCGCCGGTGCGCAGCTTGCCGCCGAGGACGCCGCCCTGCTCGTACACGATGATGTCGGTCGCCGCCGGCATGAGATCTCTCAGCCGCACCGCGGCGGCCAGGCCGGCGATGCCGCCGCCGATGACCGCAACCCGCTTCCGCACGTCATCCACCATTGCAGGCCGCGACCCCGGGTCACCACCGGGGTCGGTGGATGTGAGCCGTCAGTCCGCGGACGAGACGGGGCGGATGAGACGGGGCGGACGAGCCGGGTCAGCGGGACGAGGCCGTGTGCACCAGCTCGACGAGGCGGGTCAGCACCTCGGGGTCGGTGTCCGGCAGCACGCCGTGGCCGAGGTTGAAGACGTGGCCCGGCGCCGCGCGGCCCTGGTCGAGCACCCGGCGGGCCTCCCGCTCGACCACCTCCCACGGCGCGAACAGCACCGCGGGGTCGAGGTTGCCCTGCACCGCGCGGTCCGGCCCGATCACCTTGGTGGCGGCGTCCAGCGGCGTACGCCAGTCGACACCCACCACGTCGGCGCCGGCCTCGCCCATCGCGCGCAGCAGCACCGCCGTGCCGACCCCGAAGTGAATGCGCGGCATCCCCTCGTTCGCCAGCCCGGCCAGCACCTCCCGCGAGTGCGGCATCACGAACTCGCGGTAGTCGGCCTCGGAGAGCGCGCCGGCCCACGAGTCGAACAGCTGGACCGCGCTGACCCCGGCCTCGATCTGGGTGCGCAGGAACGCCAGCGTGATGCCGGAGAGGCGGGTCAGCAGGGCGTGCCAGAGCCCGGGATCGCCGTACATCATGGCCTTGGTCCGGGTGTATGTCCTCGACGGACCGCCCTCGATCAGGTAGCTGGCCAGCGTGAACGGCGCACCGGCGAACCCGATGAGGGGAGTCTTGCCGAGCTCGCCGACCAGCAGCCGCACCGACTCGGCGACGAAGGCGACGTCGTCCGCCGTGATCGGGCGCAGCCGCTGCAGGTCGGCCGAGGTGCGGATCGGCGCCGCGACCACCGGCCCGGTGCCGGGCACGATGTCCAGGTCGACGCCGGCCGCCGCGATCGGCACCACGATGTCGCTGTACAGAACCGCCGCGTCCACGTTGTGCCGGCGGACCGGCTGCAGGGTGATCTCGGTGACCAGATCCGGTCGCCGGCAGGACTCCAGCATGGCGATGCCCTCCCGGACCTTGCGGTACTCGGGCAGCGAGCGCCCGGCCTGCCGCATGAACCAGACCGGGGTGTGCGGCACGTCCTGGCCGCGGCACGCCCGCACGAAGGGCGAATCGTCGAGAGTCACCGCCCGATCGTCGCACGGCGGCAAATTCGCCGTCGCACCGGTTGCAAAGCGATCGCCCGCCGGCGAAGCGAAGCCGCCAAGTTCGGCGCGGCGATCGACGACGGACACCGGAGCGCGGCATAGGCTCTCGGCATGGCGACCCCCTCCGCTGCCCCGGACGCGTTCTCTCGCGCGGTGGGCGGGCTGCGGGCGGCCGCGCCGAGACCCGAGATCCTGCTCGAGGAGATCGCGGCGCCGCAGCGCCTGGCGCCGTTCTCGTTCGCCCTGAGCGCCACCGTGCTGCGGGCCGGTGACGAGGTGGCCAGCGGGCGGCTGATCCTGCTGCACGACCCGGCCGGCCACGAGGCCTGGCGCGGCGACCTGCGGCTGGTCACGCTGGTCACGGCCGAGCTGGAGCCGGACATGGCCGGCGACCCGCTGCTGCCCGCGGTGGCGTGGACCTGGCTGACCGACGCGCTCGAGCAGCACGCCGCGACGTACACGGCGATCGGCGGCACCATCACCCAGACCGCGTCGACCCGCTTCGGCGAGCTGGCCGGGCCGGCGCCCACGGCCGACCTCGAGGTCCGCGCGTCCTGGACGCCGACCTCCACCGACACGGCCGCGCACCTGCTGGGCTGGTGCGCGATGCTCGCCTCGACCGCCGGCTTGCCGCCGCCCGGGGTGACGGCGCTGACCGACCGGCACCGCGTCGGCTGAAGCGCCGGCGAGAGCGGGAAGCGCCCGGAAACAGCAAAAGCAACGGGTTCAGCAGACGGCGAACGTGGCGCAGGCGGTCTTCACCGGGATCGCCAGCCCGATGCCCTCGGCGTCCTTGGCCTTCGCGGTCGCCAGCCCCACCACCTGGTTGTTCGCGTTGACCACCGGGCCGCCCGAGTTGCCCGGGTTGATCGGCGCGTCGAACTGGATGGTCGGCCCGTCCGGGTCGTCCGGGCGGTAGGCGCTGATCACGCCGGTGGTGACCGTGTCGTCCAGGCCGAGCGGGGCGCCCACCACGACCACCTGCTGACCCGGCTTGACCTGGCCGGGCGCGGTGGCCAGGCCGGTGATCTCCTGGTCGGCGCGCAGCAGCGCCAGGTCCTTGCCCTTGCTGACCTTCACGATGGTGGCCTTGATCTTCGTGCTGCCGCGCTCGAGGGTCACCGACTTGCCGCCGTCGGTCCACACGTCGGCGACCACGTGGTAATTCGTGAACAGGTTCGCCTGGCCGTCGGCGGCCTTGCTGCCGACCGACCACGCGGTGCCGGTGAACGAGCCGGCGCGTACCCGGAAGACGCTCGGCAGCACCTTCGACGACACCGCCTCCGGGTCGAAGACCCCGGCCAGCTGCTTCTCCAGCCGGTCGGTCCGGTTCTTCTCGGCCGCGAGGGTCGAGTGCAGCGTGGCGTTGTCGCTGTTCATGCTCTCGATCCGGTACGCCTGCCAGCCCGCCACCGCGACCAGCACCGCCACCAGGCCGGTCAGCAGGGGCTTCACCCGGCCACGGCCGGCCCGGGCGCGCTCCGGTTCCGGCTCGGCCACCGGGAACGTCCCGGTCAGCCCGCTGCTCTGCCAGGACCGCGGATGCCGCGGCGGCTCCGGCGCCCATCGTTGATCGACCGGCTCCCCCCGCGGATCGACCGATCCCCATCGCTGATCGACCGGTTCCCACGGCTGATCGGCCGGCTCCCATCGCGGTTCCGGCTGCCACCGGGGCGCCGGCTGCGCGTACTCCGCGGATCGCGACGGGAAGGATTGGTCCTCGGCGCGCCGTCGCCCGTCGTATCGGCCCTGGTCAGCGCCGTCGGCGGGGATGAACGGGTCGTACGTGGTGGTCATCCGGCACGGCCTCCCGGGTCTCGGCGCTGCGAGTGGTTATACGGACGGGAAGCCGTTTCGGATGAGTCGGTTTCGGATCGAGAACCGACGCGCCGGGACCCGGCTGCATCATGCGGGGGTGGCGCACCCGTACGGTTACGGAGTGACCGACGAAGCACCCCTGCGCCGTCGGGACGAGCCAGCGCCGGCAGGGGACGGACGACCGCTCCCCGAGCCGCCCGACCCGACGTCTGGCGGTCCCGACCCCCTGCCCGCCGCCGTCCCGCTGACCGCCCCCCGAGAGGGCACCCCCCGCCCGGTCGAGTCCGCGACCGAGCTGGCCGAGATCGTGGCCAAGATGGCCACCGGCACCGGCCCCGTCGCCGTGGACGCCGAGCGCGCCTCCGGCTACCGCTACACCCAGCGGGCGTACCTGGTACAACTGCGCCGTGCCGGCGCCGGCACGGTGCTGATCGACCCGCTGCCGCTCGACGATCTGCGCACGCTGGACGCCGCCCTGGCCGAGAGCGAGTGGGTGCTGCACGCGGCCAGCCAGGACCTCGCGTGCCTGGCCGAGCTGGGCATGAAGCCGCGCCGCCTGTTCGACACCGAGCTGGCCGCCCGCCTGGCCGGCTTCGAGCGGGTCGGGCTGGCCGCGCTGACCGAGCAGCTTCTCGGCTTCTCGCTGGAGAAGCACCACTCCGCCGCCGACTGGTCCACCCGGCCCCTTCCCGACTCCTGGCTGACCTACGCGGCCCTCGACGTCGAGCTGCTCACCGACCTGCGCGACCACCTGGCCGCCGAGCTGGACCGGCAGGGCAAGTCCGCCTGGGCCGCGGAGGAGTTCGCCGCCCTGGTGGCGTCGGCCGACCGGCCGCCGCGGGTCCGGCCCGATCCCTGGCGGCGCACGTCCGGCATTCATCGCGTACGCGGCGCGCGCGCCCAATCCCGGGTGCGCGCGCTCTGGTACGCCCGCGACGGCGTGGCGGCCCGCCGCGACTCGGCCCCCGGCCGGGTGCTGCCCGACTCCGCGATCATCGCCGCCGCCGAGTCGGACCCCAAGGACGAGCGCACCCTGCTCGGCATCCCCGGTTTCGGCGGCCGCTCGGTCCGCCGCCTGGCCCGGGTCTGGCTGGACGCGCTGGACGAGGCGCGGGCGCTGCCCGACGACGAGCTGCCGGTCAACCAGCCGATGGACGGCCCGCCCCCGCCGCACCGCTGGGCCGAGCGCGACCCGATCGCCGCCGCCCGCCTGGCTCGCTGCCGCGGCGTGGTGGTCGCCACCGCCGAGGCCAACCGTCTGCCCCCGGAAAACCTGATAAGTCCGGACTTCATCCGCCGCCTGGCGTGGTCACCGCCCGACGAGGTGAGCGCCCAGACCGTCTCCGACACGCTGCGCGGCTTCGGCGCCCGCAATTGGCAGGTAACCCTGCTGGCAGTCCAGTTGGCCGAGGTCCTGCCCGACCCCGCGCCCACAGCCTGATCCCGGCGGACCGTCGCTAGCCGCGACGGTCCGCGGGGTTTTGTGGGTTTTGCGCTACCACTCACGCAGAATGAAGGGCCTCGGGCCAGCACTGCTGGGCCCCAGGCCCGGCCTCGGCGGGAGCGACGGTCCGTACCCACCACCCAGGCACGACATCCCGTTCTTGATCTTGAAGTGAAACAAGCATGTGACATTTCGCCGGGTCGGTGGCACCCATTAGTTACTGACGAGTAGCATTCCAGGGAACTGCGCTGGAGGAGGTCTTGTGGCCCGTGAAGTACGTGAGGTCGTCTTTGTCGACGGCGTCCGCACACCGTTCGGCAAGGCGGGCGGCATGTATGCCGAGACCCGCGCCGATGATCTGGTCATCCGCTGCATTCGCGAGCTGATGCGGCGCAATCCTCAGCTTCCGCCGGAGCGGGTGGACGAGGTCGCGGTCGCGGCCACCACCCAGATCGGCGACCAGGGTCTCACCATCGGGCGCACGGCCGCGCTGCTCTCCGGCCTGCCCAAGACGGTGCCGGGCTACGCGATCGACCGGATGTGCGCCGGCGCGATGACCGCGGTGACCAACGTGGCCGGCGGCATCGCGATGGGCGCCTACGACTTCGCGATCGCGGGCGGCGTCGAGCACATGGGCCGGCACCCGATGGGCGAGGGCGTCGACCCCAACCCGCGCATCCTGGCCGAGAAGCTCGTCGACCCGTCGGCGCTGGTGATGGGCTCGACGGCGGAAAACCTGCACGATCGCCTGCCGCAGATCACCAAGGAGCGGGCCGACCGCTACGGCCTCAATTCCCAGATCAAGACCGCCAAGGCGTACGCCGACGGCAAGCTCCAGCCGGACCTGGTGCCGGTGGCGGTGCGCAGCGCCGAGGAGGGCTGGGGCCTGGCGACCGTCGACGAGGCGCCGCGCGAGACCTCGCTCGAGAAGCTGGCGACGCTGAAGACGCCGTTCCGCCCGCACGGCCGGGTGACCGCCGGCAACGCCGCCGGTCTCAACGACGGCGCGACCGCAGCCCTGCTCGCCGACGAGGCCTCGGCCCGCGAGCTCGGGCTGCCGATCGCCATGCGCCTGGTTTCCTACGGCTTCGTCGGCGTCGAGCCGGAGATCATGGGGTACGGGCCCATCCCGTCGACCGAGAAGGCGCTGCACAAGGCCGGCCTCACCATCGACGACATCGGGCTGTTCGAGCTCAACGAGGCGTTCGCCGTGCAGGTGCTCGCGTTCCTCGACCACTACGGCATCGCCGACGACGACCCGCGGGTCAACCCGTGGGGCGGCGCGATCGCCATCGGTCACCCGCTCGCCTCCTCCGGCGTGCGGCTGATGACCCAGCTGGCCCGGCACTTCGCCGAGCACCCCGAGGTCCGCTACGGCCTCACCGCCATGTGCATCGGCATCGGCATGGGCGGCACCGTGATCTGGGAGAACCCGAACTGGGAGGCGAAGTGATCCAGCACCCGAATGAGGTCGTGACCAAGGCCCTCGTCCGGTTTGTCCGGGTGCCGGGTCTCGCCAAGCAAGCCGCGCTGATCACCCTGGACAACGGCCTCGACTACAAGAAGCCGAACAGCTTCGGCCCCGGCGGTCTCGCCTCCCTGGACGCCGCCATCACGGCCGCCACCGAGGCCGACCCGGCGTTCATCGCCGTGACCGGCAAGCCGTACATCTTCTGCGTCGGGGCGGACATCACGGGCATTCCGTACATCACGTCGCGGGAGCAGGCGGTCGAGCTGGGCGAACTCGGTCACCGCGTCTTCGCTCGCCTGAAGAACTCGACGATTCCGACTTTTGCCTTCATCAACGGCGCGGCGCTCGGCGGCGGTCTCGAAGTGGCGCTGCACTGCCACTACCGCACGGTGTCCGGCGGCGCGGCGGCTCTCGGGCTGCCCGAGGTCGCGATCGGCCTGGTCCCCGGCTGGGGCGGCAGCCAGCTGCTGCCCAACCTGATCGGCGCGCCGGGCGCGGCCCAGGTCATCCTGCAGAACCCGCTCACCCAGAAGGTGCTGCGCCCGAAGCAGGCCGCCGAGCTGGGCGTGGCCGACGTGCTCTTCGAGCCGGCCGACTTCCTCGAACGGTCGCTGGAGTGGGCGGCCGGCGTCGTCCAGGGCACCGTCACGGTCGAGCGGCCCGAAGTCGACAAGGACATGTGGGACGGCGTGCTGTTCTTCGCCAAGCAGCAGCTCGACGAGAAGCTGCACGGCGCGGTCCCCTCGGCCAACAAGGCGCTCGAGTTGCTGGCGCTGGCCAAGGACGCCTCCTTCGAGGACGGCACGGCGGCCGAGACCCAGGCGCTCGCCGACCTGATCATGGGCGACGAGGCGCGCGCCTCGCTGTACGCGTTCGACCTGGTGCAGCGCCGGGCCAAGCGGCCGGTCGGCGTGCCCGACAAGTCGCTGGCCCGCAAGGTCACCAAGGTCGGCATCGTCGGCGCCGGCCTGATGGCCTCCCAGCTCGCGCTGCTGTTCGCCCGCCGCCTGCAGGTGCCGGTCGTGCTGACCGACCTCGACCAGGCCCGGGTCGACAAGGGCGTCGACTACGTACGCGGCCAGATCGACAAGACGGTCGCCAAGGGCCGGATGGACGAGGGCACCGCGGCCAAGCTGCGCGGCCTGGTGTCCGGCTCGGTCGACAAGTCCGTCTTCGCCGACGCCGACTTCGTGATCGAGGCCGTCTTCGAGAACCTCGACCTCAAGAAGCAGATCTGGGCCGAGCTGGAGAAGATCGTCTCGCCCGAGGCGATCCTCGCGACCAACACCAGCTCGCTGTCGGTGACCGAGATGGCCGCCGGCCTCGAGCACCCGGAGCGGGTGGTGGGTTTCCACTTCTTCAACCCGGTCGCCGTGCTGCCGCTCCTCGAGATCGTCAAGGGCGAGCGGACCGACGACGCCACGCTGGCCACGGCGTTCGCGGTCGGCACGGAGCTCAAGAAGTCGTCGGTGCTGGTCAAGGACGCCCCGGCGTTCGTGGTCAACCGGGTGCTCACCCGCTTCACCAGCGAGGTCTTCAAGGCCGTCGACGCCGGCACCCCGCTGGACGTGGTCGACACCGCGTTCGACCCGCTGGGCCTGCCGATGCGCCCGATCGCGCTGCTGCAGCTGGTCGGGCCGGCGGTCGCCTACCACGTGGGCGAGACGCTGCACCGGGCGTTCCCGGCGCGTTTCACCGACTCGCCGACGCTCAAGAAGATCGTCGACGCCGGGCTGCCGCTGATGGACGACGACGAGATCAACCCCGAGGTGGTCAAGCTCGCGTCGGGCGGTTCCGAGCCGTTGACGGCCGATGAGGTACGCGACCGCGCGCTGGCCGCGCTGGCCGAGGAGATCCGGATCATGCTGGACGAGGGCGTGGTCGCCGAGGCGCAGGACATCGACCTGTGCATGGTGCTGGGCGCGGGCTGGCCGATGCACCTGGGCGGCGTGACGCCGTACCTGGACCGGAGCGGGATCGCCGAGAAGGTGACCGGCAAGCGGTTCCTGCCGGAGGGCGTGGCGAGCCTGCCGCGGTGATCTTCCCGATGTAGTCGGATCCACGACGCCCCGCGCCCGCCCGGCGCGGGGCGTTGTCGCACTCCCGGGGGGTTTGTCCGATCCGGTGGGCCACGTCGGCCGGAGAGGCGGCGAACCCGTTTGGCGACGACAGATAGGCTCCTGAGGGTATAGCCGATCGATGGAGCCCTGATGTCGCAGCCGCCGTATTCCGGCCCGCCTTACAACGGTCAGCCTTCCTCCGGCCAGCCCTACGGGGGCCAGCCGTATCAGGGCCAGCAGTACCCCGCTCAACCCAACCCGGATGTGCCGCCCACGCAGGCGTATCCGGCGGGTGGCCAGCCCGACTACGGGCAGCAGCCGCAGTACGGCCAGCCGCCGTCTTCCGGTCAGCCCGCCTACGGCCAGCCCCAGTACGGCCAGCCCCAGTCCGGCCAGCCCGAGTACGGTCAGCCCCAGTATGGGCAGCCCCAGTACGGCCAGCCCGAGTACGGCCAGCCGCAATACGGCCAGCCCGAGTACGGGCAGCAGCCGTACGGGCAGGCCGACTACGCGCAGCAGGGCTTCGGCCAGCCGGGCTTCCCGCCGCCGACCCCGCCGAAGAAGTCGAAGACGCTGCCGATCATCCTGACCATCGTCGGCATCGTGCTGGTCCTCTGCGTCGGCGGCGGCACGGCGATCGCGCTGATCGCGAAGAACAACAACGACAGCGACAAGGCCGGCGGCACCACCGCCACCACGGCCCCCGCGGGCGACCCGACGACCACCACGACGGACGAGACGACCGAGCCCACCCAGAAGGCGACCAAGACCACCATCGCGGCGCCGAAGACGCTGGGCGGCCGTCCGAAGCTCGACGACGAGCAGTTCGCCGGCATGGCCAACTCGCTCGAGTCGGCGCTGGGCCAGTTCCCCGGCGCCACCGGCTCGATCGGCGCGCTCTACGGCACCCCGGCCAAGTCCGACATCGTGATCGTCGCCGCGGCCCAGGCCCCGGTCGACGACCCGGGCGAGACCCTGGACCAGATGATCTCCAGCCTGGGCATCGGCGGCCTCAAGGTCAACAGCATCTCCTCGGCCTCGACCGGCACGCTGGGCGGCGCCGCCAAGTGCGGCTCCACCGAGGCCGGCGGCTCCGACATGGCGATCTGCAGCTGGGCCGACGACGGCAGCGTCGGCATGCTGATCTGGTACGACAAGTCGGTGAGCAAGGCCAAGGCCGAGTTCCCCAAGCTCCGCGCCCAGGTCGAGAAGAAGAGCTGAGCCGCTTCCGCCCGATCGGGCCGTGGCCCGAGGGGGTCAAGCCGACACGCCGCCCGACACGATCACATGATCGCAACGCTCCCGGCACGGACCGGACACGGTTCCGCGCCGGGAGCGTTCCGGTAACCCGCACCGGTCAGGATGGGTCGGTCCTGTCGACTGACTGAGGAGTGGTCCGGTGGTGGTCCTGCGGCACTTGCGTCGCGTTCGGTGGGCGGTTCGCGCCACCCTGTTCCTCGGGGTGGCCGCCTCCGTCGTCGCCAACGTCCTGCACGCGCTGGACAACCCGATCAGCCAGGCCATCGCCGCCTGGCCGCCGCTCGCCCTGCTGCTGACCGTCGAGCTGATCTCCCGGGTCCCGGTGCACCGCCGCTGGCTCGCCGTGACCCGCCTGCTGGCCACCGCCACGATCGCGGGCATCGCCGCGTGGTGGGGTCGGGTCAGGGCGCGGTGCCGCCCTTTCGGTCCGGTCGTTTCCCTGACCCGCCCGCCCGAACCGGACGTGCACGTCTCCGCGCATCCGGCTCTCCACGAGCACACGCCGGTGAGCTACGCGTTGATCATTGCTGCGATTCGATGCCATCGGTCCCACGGTGTGGGGATCTTCGCCCCGCGGTAGCGGTAACGCTCAATCACCACCTGTTGCGGGTCGAACAAGACGATCCCCTCGTGCGTCGGTTTCCAGCCGGGCAGATACCGACGGATCAGGTCCTTCCAGGGCACGCGTTTATGGCGTTTCCGCAGCCAGACGAGAACCCGCCGCCACGCGAAGCGCGACAGGTAACTGAACGTGGCCTTGGAGACGCCGTGCCGGAAGTAGTTGCACCAGCCCCGCAGGATCGCGTTGAGCTCGCGCAACAGATCGGACAGATGGGTGTGTGCTGTCCGCGCGGTTGTCTTGCGCACCTTGTCGACGATCGAGGCCAGCGCCTTCTTCGCCGGATAGGTGTAGACATACCGCTTGGTCGTTCCTCGTTGCTTGCGGCGCTGGATGCGCCACCCGAGGAAGTCGAACCCCTCATCAAGGTGGACTACCTGCGTCTTCGGCCCGGACAGAACCAGTCCGATCCGGGCCAGCACCTGCGCGACCTGTTCCCGCAACGCCTCGGCGTGTTCACGCTCCCCGGCGACCATGACGACGAAATCGTCGGCATAACGCACCAGCCGCCAGTTCGCCTTACCGTTGCGCCTGCGGGTTTGGCGTCGCGCGTGGCTGCCCATCTCATGCTGCCAGGACTCGGCGAAGAAGTCGTCGAGGTCCGACAACGCGATGTTGGCCAGCAACGGCGACAAGATGCCGCCTTGCGGCGTGCCGGCCCTGGACTCCTCGAACCCGACGTGGGCGCGCAGCACCCCCGCGGTGAGAAACGCCTTCACCAGACGCAGAACCCGTTTGTCCGCGATGCGGCGACGCACCCGGTCCATCAGAGCCGGGTGATCGATCCGATCGAAACACGCCTCGATATCGGCCTCCAACACCCAGCCGTAGCCCTTGGTGCCGAAGAACTGAATCTCCGCGACAGCGTCCTGCGCCCGACAGTTCGGGCGGAAGCCATACGAGCACGGGCGGAACCCGGCCTCGAAAATCGGCTCCAGGACAAGCTTCAGGGCAGCCTGGACCACCCTGTCCCGCACGGTCGGGATGCCCAGACGACGCAGCTTGCCGTTCGCCTTCGCGATCATCCGTTCCCGTACGGGCACGGGAGTGAACGCTCCGGCTTTCACGTCGGCGCGGATCTCGGCCAGGAACGGCTCCTGACCTCGCACCGCCTGGATGTAGTGGGCGGTCATGCCGTCCACCCCGGCGGTGCGTGCTCCCTTATTCGACCGCACCCGTTCCCACGCGACCATCAGGAACGCGGGATCGGTGACGAGGTTGAACAGATCATCGAACCGGCGAGCAGGATCCTCGCTGGCCCATCGGTGCAGCTTCGCCTGGATCTCCAGTACCCGCCGTTCCGCCTGACCGTAGGTTTCCGGCCACACGATCGGCGGTGCGCCGATATTCACCGGCGACCTCCTGGCATTCCAGCCTCTCGGCTGCGTACTCGCTGTCGCCCTTCGCCCTGTGGCCGGCTTTCCCGGCCTCCGACTACTACGGCGACTCCGCCCCTATCCGCAACCCTCGGCAGACGATGTGCCTGCCCCGCCCCGACCTGGCCGGTCGGGCGCTGGGGCGGTTGCGGGCAGGTTCCCGCGTTCACCACACGATCGATCGTCGGGTTAGGTGCCCAGCTCTGCCCCTGCGGCATCGCCACGGCTACGCCGCAGTCCTTCACCATGGCCTCCCGGACAGCCGAAACCAGACCACCCGGAAGTTGTCCCCGGCCTGACCAACCAGGGACACGCACGCCGCTACCCAGCCCATATCCGCCAGATTTGAGCTGGTGCCTAGTCTTGAGAAGCTTTACACGCTGGTTCCTCACGTACACCTTCCCGTCTCGCTTGCCGGACCCGAACCGTCTGGCAGTGCCAGCCCGTCCCGGCGTTGTCAGGGCTGCTTCCCACCCGCTCCCGGCACCTCCCGGGACAGGCTGCCCTCAGCTTCACCGTCCTGCTGCGACAGAACGGCGGTGGCGGTCTCACACCTCCACTCGATCTTGCGGCGCCTCGCGGCGCACGGTGTCGTACTGGCACATGGCCGGCGTCGCCGCCCGCTACGGCGAGACCGGCGCCTCGCCCTACCTGCTGCCCCTCTCGGTCGACGGCCTCATCGTGGTGGCCAGCATCTGCCTGGTCGAGCTGGCCGGCCGCATCTCGTCCCTGGAGAGCCAGGAGGCCACCGCCGCGGCAAGCTCCGCCACCGCGGCCCAGCCGGCCCCCGGCGTCGCGATGCCGAGCCGGTCCGAGGCCCCGCCCGAACCGGCAATCCCCGGTCTGATCCCCACCCCCTCCATCGGCGCCGTCGGCCAGCGCGGCCGTGCCGCGATGGACCCCCGGGCCCGCACCCAGATCGCCGCCGCCCTCACCCACGGCACCAGCGAGACCCCCGCATTCACCCCGGCCCCGACCCGCCGGCCGGCCACCTCGGGCCGCGCCGTCCCCGCCCAGCGCGGCACCGCCACCTCGGGCCGCACCGTCCCCGCCCAGCGCGGCACCGCCGCCTCCCGTGCGGCCACCAGCCAAGCCGGTTCCACCGCGCGGGCGGCCACCGGCCCGGGCACCAGCGCCACCCGAGGCGCCGCGAAGCCGGGGACGTCCGCCAAGAAGGAGCGCCGCTCCCCCGCCGAGACCGTCGCCCTGGCCAACCGCATCAAGGCCGAGCGCCCGTCGCTGACCGAGACCGAGATCGCCGCCGAGCTCGGCATCAGCCCGTCGCGCTGGCGCACGGTGCGCCGCGAGGCCGCGGCCGGCGACCACACCCTGGCGGCCTGACCCTTCAGGACGCGAGGCCGACGTTCTTGCCGCGCGGGACCGACGCCGACGCCGCCACCACCGGGGTCGCGTCCGCCGTCGGCAGTGCCACCGTCACCTCGAGCCCGCCGCCCGGCTGGGCGACCGCCGACACCGTCCCGCCGTGGGCGTCGCAGACCGCCCGGACGATCGACAGCCCCAAACCGGACCCACGCGACCCGGTGCGCTCCCACCCGCCCCGGCGGAACGGCTCGAACAGCCCGGGGACGTCGCCCGGCTCGACCTCGTACCCGGTGTTGCCGACGATCAGCCGGGCCTGGCCGTTCGCCATCTCGGTGCGCAGCCACAGCTTGCCCAGCAGGTGGTTGTAGCGGATCGCGTTCTCGATCAGGTTGCCGGCCAGCCGGTCGAGCAGGCTCGGGTCGCCCACCACCGGCGCCGGCTGCAGGTCGGTGGTGACGTCCAGCTTGAGCCGCTCGGCCTCGGCCTTCACCGCGGACAGCGCGTTGGAGACGCTGGTCGCCAGGTCGGCCGGCACCTTGCGCACCAACCGGCGGCCGGACTGCGCCTCCGACCGGGCCAGCACCAGCAACGCGTCGACCAGCCCGTTGGCCCGCTCGGAGGCGTTGCGCACCACCTTGGCCATCCGGCGGTACTCGGCCACGTCGGCCTCGTCGTCGCTGAGGGTCACGTCGATCTCGGTCCGCATCACGGCGAGCGGGGTGCGCAGCTCGTGCGACGCGTTGGCCACGAATCTCTTCTGCGATTCGAACGCACCGGCCAGCCGGTCGAGCATGGCGTCGAAGGTGCGGGCCAGCTCGGCCACCTCGTCGTCCGCGCCCGAGTACCGGATGCGCTGGTCGAGGGTCTCCTCGCCGAGACGCTGGGCGGTCTGGGTGACCGCGTGCAGCGGCCGAAGCGCCCGCCCGGCCACCGCGTACGCCCCGGCGATGCCGATGATGCCGATGGCGACCAGCGCCACCAGTCCCTTGACCAGCACCTCGCGGGAGGCCCGGTCGACCACCGTGGTCTGCCAGGCGATCGCGTCGCGGGTGTTGCCGTCGGCGAGCGTGACCGTGGAACCGGGCCGGAGGGCGTCGACCGGGTGCATGGCGTCGCCGACCAGCAGCCAGGCGAGCAGCACCAGGATCGCGCCGGCGCCGATCAGCAGGATCCCGTTGAGCAGGGTGAGCCGCAGCCGCAGCGTGGGCCGGAGGCTGAGCTCCAGCTTTCGCCGGCTGCGCCCGAGGTAGACGGTCATGAGAGGCCGACCGGCTCGGGCACGCGGTATCCGGCGCCGACCACGGTCTCGATCAGCGGCGGGTCGCCGACCTTCTTGCGCAACGTCATGACGGTGACCCGCACCGTGGTGGTGAACGGGTCGGTGTTCGCATCCCAGACGCGTTCGAGCAGCTCCTCGCTGGACACCACGCCGCCGCGGGCCTTCAACAGCTCCTCGAGCACGCCGAACTCTTTGTTGGTGAGCTCGATCGGCACGCCGCCGCGGGTGACCACCCGGCGGGTCTGGTCGAGGATCAGGTTGCCGACGGTCAGCACCGGCGGGGCAGCGGGGGTGGCCCGCCGGCCGAGCGCCTGCACCCGGGCCACCAGCTCCTCGAACGCGAACGGCTTGGCCAGGTAGTCGTCGGCGCCGAGCTGCAGCCCCTCGACCCGGTCGGCGACCGTGCCGCTGGCGGTGAGCATCAGCACCCGGGTCAGCGCGCCGGAGGCGACCAGGTCGGCGCAGATCTCGTCGCCGTGCTTGCCGGGCAGGTCGCGGTCGAGGACCACAACGTCGTAGCGGGTCACGTAGGCCATCTCGTGGCCTTCGAGCCCGTCGTACGCCACGTCGACCGCCATGCCCTTGCGGCGCAGCCCGCGGGCGATCGCGTCGCACAGGTTCCGCTCGTCTTCCACCACCAGCACGCGCACCGGTCCAGCCTCCATCGCCACCGCAGGGCATCAGCCTCCCCGAGCCGATGTGAAGAGGCCGTAAGAGAAGGCTACCGAAGCTGCCAGACCGCGACCGAGGCGTCGACCAGCCGGCAGACCATGACCCCCGCGGTGCGCTGGCCCGTCGCCCCCTCCGGCGAACCGGGGGCCGGCGGCGGCACGGCGCTGGTCTCGCAGCCGCCCGAGACGCGGTCGGCGCGGCCCAGCACCCGCACCGACCGATCGGCCGGGTCGAGCAGACCGTAGAAGACCTGATAACTGCCGGGCGCCGCGCGCTGCCCCCAGATCAGGCCGCTGTCGCCGGCCACGCCGAGGCCCTGCCAGGCGCCGAAGTCGCCCAGCACCCGCCCGGTGGCCGGGTCGAGGACGGACAACGCGGCCCGCCCGCCGTCGTCGGCGGTGGCCAGCAGGTACGGCCCGAGCGGCCGCGCGTACACCCACCGGTCGGAGTCCCAGAGCAGGTGACCGTCGGCCGGGTCGAGCACGCTCATCCCGCGCTGCTGGCGGAACGTGCAGATCACCGAGCCGCAGTCGGTCTGCATCCAGCTCTGCCGGAGGTCGACCGGCGTGTGCCAGAGCGGCCGCAGGCCGGGCAGGTGGTACCCCTCGAAGCCGCCCTCGCCCGCGTTGATCAGCAGGAACGAGCTGACCGGCCAGATCATCCCGTCGAGGTGGTTGCTCGGCACGGTGGCCGAGGCGATCGGGCGGCCGGTGCGCGCGTCCCAGCTCCGGACGCGGGCATCGGAGAACGCGACCAGCCAGTCGGGATAGCCGCCGTCGGCGCGGGCGCCGCTCTCGGCGAGGAACCCCGCGGCCGGGCGATCGACCCGCCAGCGCTCCTGCCCGGTGGCGAGGTCGATCGCGATGTCGCCGTTGTCGGCGCTGAGCAGGGCGATCCCGTCGGCCTCGGAGGCGGCGACGAAGCGTGCGCTCCGCGTCCACCGCATCGGGCCACCGCCGGCCGGGTAGGCCACGGTCGCCTGGCTGCCGCTGGCGTTGAGCTGGTAGCCCACGATGACGGTGTCGCTGGCCTGATCGACGTCGACCACCGTGCCGGGAATCGGGACGGTGGTGCGGCTGACCATCCGCACCGCCGGCAGCCGGTACGTGGTGATGACCCGGTCGCGCACCTCGTCGAAGCTGTCCACCCCGCCGGTGCCGATCACGTACATGAAGTCGCCGTCGAGGCGGAAGGTGTCGCCGAGGCGGGCCGGGATCACCGTGGGCTGCTGCTGCGGCGCCGGGTGGGTCGCGCCGGCGAGCAGAGCGAGCATCACGACCGAGAGCGCGCCGAGCAACGCGCGGTACGGCACCGGCGGCCGGGCGGCCGTCGAGGCGAGGTGCTCCGGCACCTCATCGAGATCGATCATGACGTGACTCACGGTGCACCCATTGTGCAGGGTCAGGGGGTGTACGCCCAGACCTCGAGGCCCTCGTTCCCGCGGCACATCACGTAATGCCGGTCGGAGGTGCAGCCGCTGACCGGGCCGGCGCTCTCGCCGAGCAACTGCACCCTGTCCCGGCCGGCGAGCACGACGCCGAACGCGCTCTTTCCGCCGTCTAGGCTGCGGCGCAGCACCAGCGGCCGGTCGGGGTGGCCGGTCAGGGCGCCGTCCCAGCCGGCCAGGTCGATGCGGGTCGTGCCGGTGTCCCGGTCGGCCAGGCGCAGCGGCGCGCCGGTGTCCGGGTTCTTCTCCAGCACGTACCCGTCGTGCTCGCCGAGGTCGACCCCGGCCGGCGCCCGCCAGGCGGCCCGGCCGGTGGCCGGGTCGAGCACGTCGAGCGCCGAGCGGGGCCCGGCGCACAGCAGGCCGTCGCAGTCGGGCGGGTCGAGCAGCACCTCGGGCACCGACCGCTGCCACCGCTTGGCGAGCGTGCCGGGGTCGTAGGCGACCTCGTGCCCGTCGAACGCGTAGTCGCCGTAGCGGACCAGCAACAGGCCGTCGGCGAGCGAGCCGCCGGCCGGCCCGCTGTCGCCGATCTTGGGCATTCGGAGCGCCCGGGCGATCGCGCCGGTGTCGCCGTCGATCCGCTCCAGCCGGTCGGAGGCGAGCACGAGCGCGGCCGCGGCGTCGCCGGGCGCGGCGAAGACGTTGATCGAGCCGCCGGCCGCGCCGGTCCAGAGCGTCCGGCCGGTGCGCAGGTCGACGCCGCGGATCTCGGTGCGCACCGGCGGCTCGACATGCGGCTCACCGGAGGCCGAGAAGTAGAGCAGGCCGGGCTCGCCCGAGGCCTGGTCGTAGACGGTGCCGGGGCGGAACAGCGGGGTCTGCGTGATGCCGATCCGGCCGCCGGCCAGCGGGATGACGCCGACCGGGGAGCGCCAGCGGACCGCGCCGGTGGCCGCGTCGACCACGGTGGTGGCCGGCCCGTCCGAGAGCAGCACCACGTCGCCGGACTGCCGGACCTCCACGCCGCGGTAGGTGACCTCGTCGGGGCCGGTCAGCCGGGCCGGGAAGCGCGCAGTCCACAGCCGGCGCGGCGGCGAGTCGAGCCGCCAGGCCGTGGTGATCAGCTCGCCGCCGGTCGAGGCCACCGTGTAGACGCGGTCGCCGATCAGCCGGTGCTGGGTCTCGGCGCCGACCGGCGGCGGCACCGCGCCGAGGTGCCGCCAGAGGGTGGGCGCGCCGGTCGAGGCGCCGCCGAGCGCCAGCAGCAGCACGGCTGCGAGGAGTAGGCCGGGGATCCGGTACCGGTGGGCGGGTGGCAGCGAGCCGGGCGCCGGGTCGGGCTGGGTGGTCAGGTCCAGCTCGATCAGCGCCAACGCTCCTACCCCTCCCGGTACGCCCAGACGACCAGCTCGCCGTACATCGTCCGGCAGACCAGCCGGGTGGGGGCCGCCTGGCACTCGCCGGTGCCCCGCGGCAGCGCGTCGAGCACGCGCGGACTGGTGTCGCCCGGCCGGGCGACGGCGACCATGGTACGACTTCCCCCGTCGGCGGCCCGGGTGAGCAGCAGCCCGCCGTCCGCGCCGGCGCCGCTGACCGGGCGCCAGCCGCGCAGCCTGACCTGCAGGGCGCCGGTCCGCGGGTCGATCACGCCGAGCGGCGAGGTCTCGTCCGGGTCGCCGAACGCGACGAACATCTGCCCGTACTGGGTGACGCTGTGCCAGGTGGGCTGCCGCCACAGGGTGTCACCGGTGAACGGGTCGATCGCGCGTACGCCGTCCGAGCCGCTGAGGCAGGCGTTGATGCCGCACGGCTGGATCCGGTACGAGTCCTCGGCGGGCTCGGTCCAGACCTGCTTGAGCGTGACCGGGTCGAAGGCGGAGATCTCGCCGCCGACGATGCCGGGGTGCCGCAGCAGGATCCGCCCACCGGCCACCACCGGGTTGGACGGGTTGTAGCCGGCGGCCGGCACCTTGCGACTGACCAGGACCTTGCCGGTGCTCAGGTCGTGGATCGCGAGCGTCCGGTCGTCGTGCACGAGCAGCATCCGGGACTCGTCGTCGCCGGCGCCGGGCACGCCGAGCAGCACCGCGGTCGACGGCACCCGCACGGTCCACCGGGTGCGCCCGGTGGCCGGGTCGACCGCGTCGATCGGGCCCTGCACCCGGCGGCCGGCGCCGCTGAGGCCGCGCACCGACGAGACCGCGAGCAGCGCCGACGAGCCGGCAATGTTGACGACGTTGCCCGGGCGCTCCCACATGGTGCCGCCGGTGAACGTGGAGACGGCGGTGGTGCCCGGCTCGGTGTTGCCGGTCGTCCACGGCCGCATCAGCACGATGTCGTCGGAGAGCCGCAGCCGGTAGGCGGGCGTCGATTGCCCGGCCTGCCACCGCAGCCGCCCGTCGCTGAGGTTGTACGAGGTGAGCAGCCCGAAGGTCTGCGCGAGCAACTGGCCGTCGTCGGTCATCGCGTACGTGTCGGCCGGGCCGACCTGCAGCCGGAAGACGGTGGAGAGCGGCGACTTCGCGGGCGCCACCGAGCCCGCGGTCAGCAGCAGTACGAGCGCCGCCAGCACCGCGGCGGGAAACCAGATCGGGGTGGTCGGCCGGCCCGGGCGATCGTACGTGGATGGCTCCCCACGCTCGAGACCAAGATCGATGACTACCACGTCACTCATCGCCCAAAAATAACGACTGGGTAACGGAACCGCCGGGCAACGGTCCCGTTCAGCCGCCTATGGGGCGTTTAGGCTTTCTCCCGTGCGGGTCCCCCCAGGGCGCTGTGCGGCTCGGCCGCGTCCTCCAGGCGGGAGACCCACTCGGTGACGTCGCGGGCGATGTCCTGCGCCGTCAGGCCGAGCGCGGCGAGGATCTCGGCGCGGCTGCCGTGCGGGTGGAAGCCGGTGGGCACGCCGAAGTCGCGCAGCGGCACGTCGACCGCCGCGTCGCGCAGCGCGCTCGCCACCGCGTCGCCGACGCCGCCGGCCCGCACGCCGTCCTCCAGGGTGACCACCATGCGGTGCTGGCCGGCCAGGCCGATCAGCTCGATCGGCACCGGGCGCACCCAGCGCGGGTCGACCACCGTCACGCCGTAGCCCTGCTCGGCCAGCCGGTCGGCGACCTCGAGACCCAGCCCGGCGAACGAGCCCACCGGCACCAGCAGCACGTCCTTGCGGTCGTCCTCGCGCAGCACGTCGACCTGGCCGAAGCGGCGCACGGCGGGAGTCGCCGGCGCCACGGAACCGGTCGGGAATCGTACGATCGTGGGCCCGTCGTCGACCGCGACCGCCTCCCGCAGCTCCTCGCGCAGCGTGGCCGCGTCCCGCGGCGCCGCGATCCGCAGGCCCGGCACCACGCCGAAGACGCTCATGTCCCAGATGCCGTAGTGGCTCGGGCCGTCCGGCCCGGTGATGCCGGCCCGGTCGAGCACGAAGGTCACCGGCAGCCGGTGCATCGCCACGTCGAGCAGCACCTGGTCGAACGCCCGGTTCAGGAACGTCGCGTAGACCGCGACCACCGGGTGCAGGCCGCCCATGGCCAGGCCGGCCGCGCTGGTCGCCGCGTGCTGCTCGGCGATGCCCACGTCGTACGTCCGCTCGGGGTATTTGCGGGCGAGCGCGGCGATCCCGGTCGGCTCGGCCATCGCCGCCGTGATGCCCACGATGTCGGGGCGCTCGTCGGCGATGTGCACGAGCTCCTCGGCGAAGACATGCGTCCACTTCACCGACGGCTTGGCCAGCAGCTTGCCGGTCTCGACGTCGAAGGCGCTGCCCGGGCCGTGCAGGCGGTCGGCCTCGTCGAGCTCGGCCGGGCGGTAGCCGTAGCCCTTGCGGGTCACCGCGTGCACGATGACCGGCGCGTTGAAGCCCTTGGCCCGGCGCAGCGCCGACTCCATGGCGACGACGTCGTGGCCGTCGACCGGGCCGATGTACTTGATGCCGAGGTCCTCGAACATCGGCTGCGGGCTGACCGCGTCCTTGATGCCCTTCTTGACCGCGTGCAGCACCTCGTAGACCGGCTTGCCCACCACCGGGGTCGAGCCGAGCGCGTCCTTCACCAGGTCGAGCACCCGCTCGTAGCCCGGGTTGAGGCGAAGCGTGGAGAGGTGGTCGGCGAGGCCGCCGATGGTCGGCGCGTACGACCGGCCGTTGTCGTTGACGACGATGACCAGCCGGTTTTCCGCCGCGGCGATGTTGTTGAGCGCCTCCCAGCACATGCCGCCGGTGAGCGCGCCGTCGCCGACCACGGCCACCACGTGCCGCTCCTCGCCGCGCAGCGTGTACGCCTTGGACAGGCCGTCGGCGTAGGACAGGGCGGTGGAGGCGTGCGAGTTCTCGATGTAGTCGTGCTCGCTCTCGGCCCGGCTCGGGTAGCCGGAGAGCCCGCCGCGCTGGCGGAGCAGGTCGAAGCCGTCCTGCCGGCCGGTGACGATCTTGTGAACGTACGCCTGGTGGCCGGTGTCGAAAAGCAGGCTGTCCCGCGGGGACTCGAAGACCCGGTGCAGGGCCAGGGTGGTCTCCACGACGCCCAGGTTGGGTCCCAGGTGGCCGCCGGTGCGGGACACCTTGGCCACCAGGAAGTCGCGGATCTCGGCGGCCAGCAGGGTCAGCTGCTCGGGGGTGAGGCGCTTGAGGTCACCCGGACAGGTGATGGACGCCAGCAGGCCGGTCGAGGCGGGGTGGGCTTCGCTCATGGATGCGAAGTCTATCGGCGCAGGGCAGGGGCGCACGCCGCGCGAACATACAGAGCCTGGTCCTACACACAACCTGCACATCACCGAGATCGGTGACTTCCCTCACAAGCGTGGCGATATGGCATCCTGGGAGGCCTCTGCGCGACTGGCGGCACGGGGATGGGTGACCATCGGGGAGCCGGCCACGGGAATCGACCGCCTGGGTTCCCGTGCCTCGAGGAGCCCGTATGCCTTCCGCCCGTCTCCTGCCCGGCGCTCCCGTCGCCGAGGCCGTCCTGGCCGACGTGACCGTCCGTGCCGCCAAGCTCCGCGAGCGCGGCGTCGTCCCGAGCCTCGCCACCATCCTGGTCGGCGACGACGACGCCAGCGCCGGCTACATCCGCATCAAGCAGCGCCAGGCCGCCGAGCTGGGCTTCGCCTCGCCGCACCGGCACCTGCCGGCCGACGCCACCCAGCCGGACCTGCTGCGGGTGATCGACGAGTTCAACGCCGACCGGGCCGTGCACGGCGTGCTCATCCAGTACCCGATCCCCGGCCACCTGGACTACGACGCGGCCCTGCAGACCCTCGACCCCGACAAGGACGTCGACGGCATGCACCCGCTCAACATGGGCCGCCTGGCGCTGGGCCTGCCCGGCCCGCTTCCCTGCACGCCGGCCGGCATCGAGACGCTGCTGGCCCACCACGAGATCCCGGTCTCCGGCCGCGAGGTGGTCATCCTGGGCCGCGGCGCCACCCTGGGCCGCCCGCTGGCCATGCTGCTGGCCCAGAAGCGCCCGACCGCCAACGCCGCGGTGACGGTGGTGCACACCGGGGTGAAGGACTGGCCGCGCTACACCCAGCGGGCCGACATCCTGGTGGCCGCGGCCGGCGTCCCCGGCATCATCCAGCCCGAGCACGTACGGCCGGGCGCGGTCGTCATCGGCGCGGGTGTCCGCTACGAGGGCCGCCGCCTGCTCCCCGACGTGGACGAGTCCTGCGCCGAGGTGGCCGGCGCGATCACGCCCCGGGTCGGCGGCGTCGGCCCGACCACGGTCGCCATGCTCTTCCGCAACGCGATCCAGGCCGCCGAGCGCGCCAGCTAGTCAGGCTCTCTGGTTAGCAGGTAGCCTACCTAGCCATGGTGACCGCGCCACGGCCATGGCTGCATGGCTTCCTCGACCTGTGCCTGCTCGCGATGCTGCGAGAACGCCCCGACTACGGCTACGGCCTGGCCCAGCGCCTGACCGCGGCCGGCGTCGCCGACGTGCCCGGCGGCACGCTGTACCCGGCCCTGCTGCGCCTGGAGCAGCAGGGCCTGGCCGAGCCCCGCTGGCAGCCGTCCGAGTCCGGCCCGCGCCGCAAGTACTACGCGGTCACCGAGGCCGGGCGGGCCGCCCTCGACGCCCAGGTCGCCGAGTGGCAGCGCTTCCGCGACGGCATCGACCTGCTGGTGACCGCCGGAGCCGCACGATGAGCGGCACACCGCCTGGCCTGCCCGACCCGGCCGGCGACCGAGACGGCCGCGGCGACCCGACCGGCGACCGAGACGGCTGGACCGGCGGCGGAGACGGCTGGACCGGCGGCCGAGGCGACCGGACCGGCGGCCGAGGCGACCGGACCGGCGGCCGAGGCGGCTGGACCGGCCGCTTCGAGGACGAGCTGCTGCGGCTCGGCCTGCAGCCAGCCCGCGCGCGCCGGCTCGCCGAGGAGACCGCCCAGCAGGCCGCCGAGTCCGCCACCGCGCCGGACGCCCTCTTCGGCCCGGCCCATCTCTACGCCCGGCACCTGCTGACCGAGCTCAACACCGCCGCCCCGCCCGCCGCCGTCCCGCCTCGCGCCACCCAGCCGGGCGCCACCCAGCCGGGCGCCATCCAGCCGGGCGCCATCCAGCCGGGCGCCATCCAGCCCGGCGCGGTTCGGCCCGGCGCCATCCAGCCGGGCGCCGTCCGGCTGCGGCTGACCGGCGTGGGCAAGCGCTACCGCCGCCGCACCGTCTTCTCCGGCGTCGACCTGACCGTCCGGGCGGGCGAGGTGACCGCGATCGTCGGCGCCAACGGCTGCGGCAAGTCCACCCTGCTGCGCATCTGCGCCGGCCTGACCCGCCCCACCACGGGCACGGTCCACCGCACCCGCCGGGTCGGCTTTGTCCCGCAGGACGGCGGCACCGCCGGCTGGCTCACCGCCGGCGAGCACTTCCGGCTCTTCGGCGCCGCGGCCGGCCTCGCCGCCCGCCGGGCCGGCTCGACCGGCGAACATCTGGCCGCCCGCCTGGCCTGGCGCCCCGAGCCCGGCCAGCTCGCCCAGCACCTCTCCGGCGGCACCCGGCAGAAGCTCAACCTGGTCCTCGGCGAGCTGCACGCCCCCGACCTGCTCCTGCTGGACGAGCCCTACCAGGGCTTCGACCAGGGCACCTACCTCGACTTCTGGAAGCAGGTCCTGGCCTGGCGCGACGCCGGCAAGGCGGTCGTGGTGGTCACCCACCTGCTGCACGACCTGCAGCACGTCAACCACGTCCACGACTTGGGAGCCGCCCAATGACCGCGCTCGTGGTGGCGGCCCTCTCCGCGCGCGAGGTCGGCCGCCGGCGCGTGGCGCTGGCTCTCGTCGTCAGCCTTCCCCTGTGGTTTTATCTGGTGCGCCGCGATCTGGAAGGTCAGTCGATCCGCATGCTGACCCTCGGCATCGGCTGGGCGGTCTCCACGCTCACCCTCTTCGTGGTCAACGCCGCCCGCGGCATCGACCCCCGCCTGCGCCTGACCGGCGCCTCCGTCCTCGACGTCATCGGCGGCCGGCTGCTCGCCCTCACCAGCGGCGGCGTGGCCCTGGCCGCCGGATACTGGGCACTGGCCGAAGCCGACCAGCGCCTCGACCGTCCGCTGGCGGCCGGCCTGATGATGGCGCTGACGGCCGCCATCGCCGCCCCGCTGGGCAGCCTCGTCGCCGCGGTCCTCCCCCGCGAGCTGGAAGGAGCGCTGGCCCTGCTGAGCATCTGCGCGGTGCAGATGCTGGCCGACCCGGCCGGCCTGGCGGCCCGCCTGATGCCCTTCTGGTCGGCCCGCGAGCTGGGCACCTACGTCGTCGACGGCGCCGACTCAGGCTACCTGTGGCGGGCCCTCCTGCACGCCGCCATCACCTGGCTGATCTGTGCGGGCGGCACCTACGCGCTGTTCGCCTGGCGCCTGCGCCTGCCTCGCTACCTGGAGCCTTAGACCTCACCTCCTGTCGTCCGCGGACAACGGTGCACCGCCTGTCGTCCGCGGAGGACGATGCACCGCCTGTCGTTCGCGGTCAACGATGCCGGAGAACGGGCCCGGCCACATCGGACCCAGGTATGCACATCGGACCCGGGAATGTCAGACCACGGTCCGATGCGCGGGCTCGAGAAGCGCGACACACTCGATGTGCTGCGTCATCGGAAAGCAATCGAAGGAGCGCAATGTGGTCAGCCGCCAGCCGAGCGAAAGAAACGTGCCGATGTCCCGGGCCAGGGCGGCAGGGTCGCAGGCGACATAGGCGACCGCCCGGGGCCGGGCCGCCGCGATGCCTCGCACCACCCGCGCTCCGGCACCCGAGCGCGGCGGGTCGAGCACGACCAAGTCGACCGGGCCAATGACGCGGCGCCGGTGCAGGGCCGTCTCGACCCGGGCCTCGACGATCTCGACCATGGCGAGATCGGCCAGGTTGGCGCGGGCCGCGGCGCAGCCGATCGGCGACGACTCGACCAGCGTGGTGCGGGCCCCCGTGCGATCGGCGACGGCCGCCGCGAACAGCCCGGCGCCGCCGTAGAGATCCCAGGTGACCTCGCCCGCGGCGGGCCGCAGGAGATCGACGACCGCCGCGGCGAGCGTGTCGGCGGCGGCCGGGTGGATCTGCCAGAAGCCCTCCGGGGGCACACGCCAGCGCCGTCCCGCCGCCACCTCGTCGACCTCGTCCGGGCCGGCGAGCCGAACGCGCCCACCGGCCGCGATGCCGGGCTCGGTGGGATCCTCGGCCGGCAGCGGCCCGCTTCCGGCCGCCCGGGCCAGAGCCACCACGTCGCCGCCGGTCGAGGCGACGGCCTCCAGCGCGTCGGCGTCGGGCCACTCGCGCCGCAGCAGGTCGAGCTCCTGGATGGCCGGGTGCGCGATCAAGCAGCGGTCGATCGGTACGACCTGGTGCGAGCGGTGCTGCAACAGGCCGGGGCGACCGGCGGCGTCGACGGCGTAGCGGACCCGGCTGCGCCACCCGAGCAGGCGGTCCCCCGCTGTTGCGGTCGGGAGCTCCTCGACCCGTACGGATAAGGAAAGCCCGGCCAAGCGCCGGAGCTGTTCCTCGACCACCTGGCCCTTCCACCGCAGCTGCGCGTCGCCGGCCACGTGCTGCAGGTCGCACCCACCGCAACCACCGGGATGAGCGTAGGGGCACGGGGGCCGGACCCGGGCCGGCGACGGCGTGTGGATCTCGACGGCGTCGGCGCGCAGGTAGCCGCGGTGGCGCTCGGTGATCTCGGCGGTGACGCGCTCGCCGGGCAGGGCATGGCGCACGAACAGCACGCGACCGTCCAGACGCGCCACACAATGCCCGCCGTGGGCGGGCGCGCCGACCTCGACTTCCACGCGGTCGCCCTCGACGAGATCAAGACTGGGATCGGTCATGTATGTGCGCCCTCGACGAGATCAACACTGGGATCGGTCATGTGTGTGCGTCCTCGGCCGGCTCGGCCGGGTCGGGTGGCGGTTCGGTGCGGGCCCGCGGGCCACGCTGCGGGGCACGGCTCAGGCCGCGGTCGAAACGCTCCAGGTCACGGTCCTGGCTGGACCGCAGCTGCCACGGCACGCTGGTCACCATCACGCCGGGCTCGAACAGCAGCCGGCCCTTGATGCGCAACGCGCTCTGGTTGTGCAGCAGGTTCTCCCACCAGCGGCCGACCACATACTCGGGCACGAAGACGGTGACCACGTCGCGCGGCGAGCCGCGGCGGATGCCCTTGACGAAGTCGATGATCGGGCGGGTGATCTCGCGGTAGGGCGAGTCGACCACCGTGAGCGGCACCGGGATCTGGCGGCGCTCCCACTCCTGCTGGATGGTGCGGGTGTCCTTGTCGTCGACGTTGACGGTGACCGCGGTGAGCGTGTCGGGGCGGGTCGCCTGGGCGTAGGCGACCGCCCGCAGCGTCGGCATGTGCACCTTGCTGACCAGCACGACCGCGTGGTTGCGGCTGGGCAGCACCGGGCGCTCGTCGGTCGGCTGCAGCTCCTGGGCGACCCGCGTGTAGTGCTTGCGGATGCCGAGCATGGTCACGTAGATGACCACCATCGCGGCGATCGCGATCCACGCGCCGAGCAGGAACTTCGTGATCAGCACGACGATCAGCACGGCGCCGGTCAGGCCCATGCCGAACGCGTTGATCGCGCGGGAGCGCTTCATCCGGCTGCGGCGCGCGGGATCGCGCTGGGTGCGCAGCAGCCGGTTCCAGTGCCGGATCATGCCGCCCTGGGACAGCGTGAACGAGACGAACACGCCCACGATGTAGAGCTGGATGAGCCGGGTGGTCTCCGCCTGGAACGCGATGACCAGCACGATCGCCGCCCCGGCCAGGAAGATGATGCCGTTGGAGAAGGCCAGCCGGTCGCCGCGGGTGTGCAGCTGGCGGGGCAGGTAGCGGTCCTGGGCGAGGATCGAGCCGAGCACCGGGAAGCCGTTGAAGGCGGTGTTCGCGGCCAGGAACAGGATGAGCGCGGTCACCGCGGAAACCAGATAGAGCAGCGGCGACCCGTGCCCGAAGACGGTCTCGGCCAGCTGGGCGACGACCGGCTTCTGGTCGTATCCGGGCGGCCCGGAGACGATCTGGGTGCTCTGGTCCTCGACGAACTGCAGGTGCGTGCGGCGGGACAGCACCACGATGCCGACCAGCATGATGATCGCGGTCACGCCGAGCAGCAGCAGCGTGGTCGCCGCGTTCTTGCTCTTCGGCGGCTTGAACGCGGGCACCCCGTTGGAGATCGCCTCGACCCCGGTGAGCGCCGCACAGCCCGAGGAGAACGTGCGTAACAGCAGGTAGACGAAGGCGAAGCTGGTCAGGTGGCCGTGCTCGGCGGTGATCACCAGTCCGGCCGAGGGGGCGCGCAGCTCCTGGCCGAGGACGAACTCGCGGACCAGGCCGGTGAGGATCACGCCGATGATGACCACGATGAACGCGTACGTCGGAACGGCGAAGGCGATGCCCGCCTCGCGCAGGCCGCGCAGGTTGAGCGCGGTGAGGATGACGATCCCGCCGACGCAGAACGCGACCGGGTTGTTCTTGGCCAGCGGCCACACCGCGCCCAGCGCCGCCACCCCGGACGAGGTCGACACGGCCACGGTGAGGATGTAGTCGACGAGGAGGGCGCTGGCCACGCCCAGGCCGGCCCGCGGGCCGAGGTTGACCGTGGCGACCTCGTAGTCGCCGCCGCCGGAGGGGTAGGCGTGCACGTTCTGCCGGTAGCTGGCCACCACGGTGATCATCACGACCCCGACGGCGAGGGCGATCCAGGGCGAGATCACGAAGGCGCTCGCACCGGCGATCGAGAGGGTCAGCAGGATCTCGTCGGGCGCGTACGCCACGCTCGACAGCGCGTCGCTGGCGAAGACGGGCAGCGCGATCCGCTTCGGCAGCAGCGTGTGCTGCAACCGGTCGGAGCGGAACGGTCGGCCCAGCAGCAATCGCTTGGCGAGGGAGGTCGAACTGGCCACGAGTGCCAAGAGTACGGCCGGTCCACCCGCGGTGTGCCCCGCCCCGGCCGCCGTCCGCCGCGGGGGCATGGCACGCTCACACATGTCAGCATTGACCCGGGAGGGCACGACACGTGCACGTGGTGATCATGGGGTGTGGCCGGCTCGGCTCCACGCTCGCGCACAACCTCGAGAGCCGCGGCCACTCGGTCGCGGTGATCGACCAGAACGCGGACGCGTTCCGCCGTCTCGGCTCGGATTTCGGCGGCATCACGGTCACCGGCGTCGGCTTCGACCGCGACGTCATGCGGGCGGCCGGCATCGAGCGCGCCGACGCGTTCGCCGCGGTCTCCAGCGGCGACAACTCCAACATCATCTCGGCCCGGCTGGCCCGCGAGACCTTCGGCGTGTCCCGGGTCGTCGCCCGCATCTACGACTCGCGCCGCGCCCAGGTGTACGAGCGGCTCGGCATCCCCACGGTGGCCACGATCCGCTGGGCCGCCGACCGGATGGTGCGCCACCTCGTGCCCGAGGGCACCGTCGAGGTGTTCCGCGACCCGACCAGCGTGATCTCGATCGTCGAGGCGCCGATCCACCGCGACTGGGTGGGCCGCCCGCTGAAGACCCTGGAGGAGGCCACCGGCGCCCGGGTGGCCTACCTGATGCGCTTCGGGATGGGCATGCTCGGCACGCCGTCCACCGTCATCCAGGACGGCGACCAGATCTTCCTGCTGGTCACCGACGACACCGTCGGCGATGTGCTGGACATCGCCGCCGGATCGCACAGGGAAGGGCAGTGACCATGCGGATCGCCATCGCCGGGGCCGGCAACGTCGGCCGGTCGATCGCGCAGGAGCTGATCGGCAACGGCCACAGCGTCATGCTGATCGAGCGGCAGCCCCGCCAGCTGCGCCCCGAGCGAGTGCCCGAGGCCGAGTGGGTGCTGGCCGACGCCTGCGAGCTGTCCAGCCTCGAGGAGGCCGACGTGGCCGGCTGCGACGTCGTGGTGGCGGCCACCGGCGACGACAAGGTCAACCTGGTGGTCTCGCTGCTGGCCAAGACCGAGTTCGCGGTGCCGAGAGTGGTCGCCCGGGTTAATCGCGCCGAGAACGAGTGGCTGTTCACCGAGCAGTGGGGCGTCGACGTCTCGGTCAGCAAGCCCCGCCTGATGGCCGCGCTGGTGGAGGAGGCGGTCACGGTCGGCGACCTGGTCCGCCTCATGACCTTCCGCCAGGGCGAGGCCAACCTGGTCGAGATCACCCTGCCCCGTCACGCCCCCTACGAGGGCAAGCCGGTCCGCAGCGTCCCGCTCCCCCGCGACGCCGCCCTGGTGGCCATCCTGCGCGGCAAGCGGGTGGTGGTACCCACCGCCGACGATCCGCTCGAGGCCGGCGACGAGCTCATCTTCGTCTGCACCACCGAGGTCGAAGATCAGATCCGCGCGGTCATCCTCGGCACCGAGGGCCGCGAGCTGGGCGGCTGACTTCCGCCCGGCGCCTCCGCAAAACCGCATTTTCCGTACGGCGTACGCCGTCCCCAACCGCAGTCGGCACCCGACCCGCGTCACACCGCGGTGCGCGTGCGGGTGCCGATGGCCGGGCATCGCCCTGGTAGTCGGGCCCGAGCCGCCCCTGTGGACGGCGACGATTTCTTGTCGTACCCACCTGCTCTACTGGACCCCGCCCAAGCGCCGGGGCGGGGGATGGATTGTGGGCGCTGCGAAGATCGAAAACTTGCGGTGATCAGCAGGCTGGGCTGCTTGCCATGGCCCGGGGGGTTGGGTGGGCGCGGCGGGGTGCGGCCCGTCGCGCTGGCCGGCCTCGGATCCCACGATGTGGCGAGCGCGTTCAGCCAGAGGGACGCGTTCCCATGTCGTGGCCGCGTGTCGCGGTGCCTGGGACGATCCGCTCACCATGTGAGACGCCTGCCGGAAATATCGGGTATATCTGGCGGCTGTTGATCGAGGGCGACCGGCGATGGTGAGTATCCGTTCGGCGCGAACGGCAACTCAACAAGATCTACGCATTGGTGGCAGACGGAGGCCGAGCGGGCGGCGGGTACGGATCGCCACGACGGCGCCGCAACGGGCCGCGCTCACGGTGAGCATGCGCGGGCCAGCCCATGGCAGCCCGGCCCAGCCACCACCCCACCGCGGCGGGCCGCACGAACGTGACCACGCACGAGCCGGGGCCTGCGGCGGGCCGCACGAAGGTGACCGCGCACGAGCCCGGGCCCGCGGCGGGCAACACGAACGTGACCGCGCACGAGCGCGAGCCCGCAGCGCGCGGCCGACGGGGCGCGTCAGTCAGGGTGAGCGGGGGCCGGCGGGCGGCGCCACCGAGCTCAGCCCGGCGGTCGCGACACAGGCCGTACCCCGCGCGCGCCTCGCGTCGCGCGGCGGGCACGGCGTCGTCTGCGGTTGTGGACGGTCGTCGCCCGTACCGATAAAGCTGAGCGACCAAACCGCCAAGGCCTACGCCGGCGCGATGTCCTTCTGGGTGCTGGTGACGCGGTGGATGGCCCAGGCCGTGAAGGCGAAGGTGGCCGCGTAGATGGGCCAGCTGATCAGGATCCGGACGATGCCCAGCGCGTTCGCCTCGCCCAGAGCCCACAGGTAATACTGGATGCCGGCCCGCAGCGACAGCGACAGCACCCACACCAGGGTCAGCCACTGGAAGGTGCGGAACAGCCGCGTGTTGCCGAACCAGTCCTGATGGCCCTTGTTGGCCATGATCCCCCAGGCGTACCCGATGATCGGCTTGCGCACCACCACCGAGAGCAACAGCACCGCCGCCTGCCCGAACGTCAGCAGGATGCCGGGGAGGTAGAAGTCCTTGGCCTCGCCGGTGCGCCAGGCCAGGAACGCGCCGATCGCGATGCCGAACAGACCGTTGACCGCGTGCCGCACCGGCTGCTTGCGCATCAGGCGGAACACGCCGATGCCGACGGCCGAGATCACCGACCCGGCGATCGCCCAGTACAGCGCCGTCTTTTTGTCCAGGCCGAGGACGGCGTCCCCGAGCACCACGTTGAACAGCACGAACGCCAGAACCGGGAGGCTCGACTCGACCAGCCCGCGGACGCCGCCCAACTGCTCGGCGATCTGCTCGCTCATCGAGGGAAAGGGCTCGTCGTCCTCGTCCGAAGGCACCGGATGGAGGTCCAGCTCCTCCACGACCTCCTCCGCGAGCCGTTCCTCCACGGTTTCCTGCGCGGCGTGACGCGGCGGCTCGCTGCCGGGTGTCACCGGGGCGCCTCCAGCTCGTAGTACGGGTTGTAGATGACCTTGCGGTCATCCCGGATGGCTATCCGGCCACGCGCGGTGAGCTGCCTGCCGGGCTCGATGCCGGCGATCGACCGGCGGCCCAGGAAGACGAGCGTGACCACGTCGCTGCCGTCGTAGAGGTCGGCCTCCAGCGTCGGCAGGTTGGTCCGAGGAGTGTACGCCACCGTGCGCAACCGGCCGGACACCGAGACGACCTGTCCCCGGTTGCACTGGCCGACCGGCATGGCGCCGCATTTCGCGCTCTCTCGCTGCAGCCGCTCGGCGTCGAGCTCCGAGTCGCTGGCGGTCAGCCGGTCGAGGAACCTGCGCAGACCGGTGCGCTCATCGGTGGACATGGCAACCACGGTACGCCGTCAGGTGCGCCGAATCACCGGTGGTGGCCGTTCGGTCCCTGCTCCTCCTGGGCCTGCGCGGCCGCCGCCTGATCGTGCATCTCCTTGGGCAGCCGGAGCGGCAGCGCCTCGCGCACCGGGCGGGCCTCCGCGTCGCGGATGACCACCAGCCCGGAGAGCACCTCGCCGAGCGCGCCCTCGCGGCCCGGGTTGGCCGCCGCCGCGCCCTGGTAGAGCGCCCGCACCATCCAGCGCGGCCCGTCCACGCCGACGAATCGCACGTCGGCCGGGCCCTCCGGGGTGGTGACCCGCGCGGTGAGCTCGGCGCCGTACGGCCCCTGGACCTCGCGCGGCGAGACGCCGTCGGCGGTCATCGCCTGGGCGATCTCGGCGCGGACCTCGTCCCAGATGCCCTCGGTGCGCGGCGCCGCGAACACGCCCAGCTGGAGCGCGCTGTCGCCGTCGACCAGCACGACCTGCTCGACGCCGCCGTCCGGGTTGGCCTGCACCCGCACCTCGACGCCCTCGATCGCGGGGATCTGCAGGCTGCCCAGGTCGAGCCGCTGCACCCCCTCGGGCGCGTGCTTGGCGTCCCAGGGGCCGGTCGCCGGGGCCGGGCCCTCGTCGTCGGCCACGAGACTCTGCGCGAGCGCCTCGGACGGCGGCGCGTCGGCGGCACGCACGTGCTTGGGGCGCTTACGGGAGAACATCACTGCCACCTTCCGTGATCAAAGACTGGTGCCCGCCGGTCGATCCCGTGCCGCCGGCACCGCGCGCGGTGTCGTCGAGGGTGTCGACCACGTGGAACACGGCCCGCTCGACCCGCTGGACGACCAGCTGGGCGATGCGGTCGCCGCGTGAGATCTTGACAGTCTGCTCGCGGTCGTGGTTCACCAGGATGACCAGAACCTCGCCGCGGTAGCCCGCGTCGACCGTACCGGGCGCGTTGAGCACCGTGACACCCAGCCGGGCCGCCAGCCCGGACCGCGGGTGGACGAGACCGACGTAGCCCTCGGGGATCGCCACCGCAATGCCCGTGCGCACGGTGGCCCGCCCACCGGGGTGGAGCGTCACGTCCTCGGCGGCGACCAGGTCGGCGCCGGCGTCGCCCGGGTGCGCATAGGCCGGGAGCGGCAGGCCGGGATCGAGCCTGCGGATCGGGATGACAACGTCGGTCAAGGCAGCTTCCTTCATCAAGGCCGGGCACCCACCCTGCCATACTGCCGTGCCCGCTTTCTTCAGGCGCGTCGTACCCTTCCAGGGTGACACCGCAGTCCCCCGCGCGCAGCACCGCACCGGCCGCCTACACCGAGCGGCTGGGTCTCTCGTGGTGGTCCTGGCTGGCCGCGCTGGCGGTCGACCTGATCGTCGGCTTCGAGATCCTGCTCGGCTTCCCCGAGGCCCCGGGCTGGCTGCCGTTCGCCGTGCTGTTGCCGCTCACCGCGGCCCTGCTGCTCTGGTTCGGCCGCATCCGGGTGACGGTGACCGCCGACGAGCTCCAGGTCGACGACGCCCGGCTGCCGCTCGCGGTGATCTCCGATGTGGTGGCTCTGGACGCCGCCGGCAAGCGCGAGGCCCTCGGCGTCGGCGCCCATCCGATGGCCTTCGTCATCCAGCGGCCGTGGATCGGCCCCGCGGTGCAGGTGCTGCTCGACGACCCGGCCGATCCCACGCCGTTCTGGCTGATCAGCACGCGGCGCCCGGTGGAGCTGGCGACCGCGCTGCTCGACCAGGTCAGGAAGACTCGATGATCCTGGGCCGCGACCGGCGGAGGTCCTTGCTGACGTGCTCGCCCAGCGCCCGGGTGGCGCGCCGGTTGAGATAACCGGCGACGGCGGCGCCGGTGAGCAGCGGCCCCAGCGTGCTCAGGCTGCGGCCGAACCGGCGCAGCAGGCTGTTCTGCAGGTCACGGCGGGCGGCCGTGCCCAGCACGGTGGCCACCCCCACGCCGGGCAGCAGCGGGTTGATCCCGCGCTGCTGCGACCACGACTGGAGCAGCGCGAGCGCACGCTGGCCGGGACCGCCGGCGATCGGCTGGTGGTAGGCCTCGTGCAACTCGCCGAGGAGCTTCAGCTCGATCGCCACCACCGCGACCGTCTCGGCGGCCAGCAGCACCGGCATCGAGAGCAGCGTGGGCGTGGCGACCCACTCGACGGCGGCCACGCCGCCGCCGACCGCGCCGATCCCGGCGGTGGACCGCGCGGCGTTGCGGATCAGGCGCTCGGCCAGGTCGTCGTCGCTCAGGCCGGGGAAGTGGCGGTGGAGCGTGGCCCGATCGCGGATCGGGACGTGCGGCGCCACGTCGGTGACCGCGTCGGCCATCCAGCGCAGCGCGGCCTTGGGACGGAACAGCTGGCCCAGCCCACGCCGGCGGATGTCGCCGACGAGGCGGCCGAGCAGCTCGCGCCGGGTCGCCGGCTCGAGGTCGTCGGCGGTCAATGCCGCGACCGTCTGGCCCAGTTCCGCGTCCTGGCCGGGTTCCAGGTCCGTGCCCGGTTCCACGGTCCGGCCCGGCTCGGCGGTCCTGCCCAGCTCGGCGGTCGTGCCCAGCTCCGTGTCGCCGTTGACGTCGGCCTCGGCGGGCGTGGCGGCGCCCGGTTCGGCCTCCGGCGAAGGGTGGCTCATGGTGTCCTCCCCGTGGTGCGTGGCATCAGCTGGAAAGCCTGATGCCCGGTCGTGTCCCCCATTGAAACCAGCACGGTCCGGTCGGGAGCGCGGCCGGTGGTGCGCTGCGCGCGAGAACGCCGGTCAGGCGCACTCGCGGCAGATCAGCTCCCCGTTGCGCTCCGCGGCCAGCTGGCTGCGGTGGTGCACGAGGAAACAACGGGCGCAGCGGAACTCGTCTTGCTGCATGGGCAGCACCTTGACGGTCAGTTCCTCGTCGGCCAGGTCGGCGCCGGGCAGCTCGAAGCTTTCCGCCACCTCGACCTCGTCGACGTCCACTGAGCCCGACTGCGAGTCGGCGCGACGGGCCTTGAGCTCCTCGAGGCTGTCCTCGCCGAGGTCGACCTCATCGCGACGCGGGGCGTCGTAGTCGGTGGCCATCGGTTTTCACTCTCCTGTATCGATGAGTCACTTGGCGTTAGTAACGCCGGTGACGAGGTTTCGGTTCCCGGTTCCGCCGGACGATTTCTGACAACTCGTACTGACCTCTGGAAACTGCCCCGGCGAGCGCGGAACCTTACCTGCGTCGCGGCAGAGTTGTACGCATACAGGCGGCCCATTGTTCCCGATGTGACCGAGGCGACATCAAAGTAGGGGCGAAACGCTCTGGATCATCGTCGGCGCGCCGGAGGGATTCCCTGTTTCCGCATGCCTGGCGCACAGACGCTAACCTCTCGACAGGCACCGCGCCTCCCGACAGGCGCCGCGTCCCCCGCGGCCGTCTCACCCAATCCTGGAGCCAGCCCCATGAGCTTTGCCCGCGTCCGAGCGCTCGTCGTCGTTGGCGTGCTCGCCGTGGCCGCGGTGGTCTTCGTCGTGACCGCCCTGGTCCGCGACTCGCAGGGCGACGTGGTGAACGGAGAGGATTGCCCCGCGGGCGCCCCGCTCGCCGACGTGACGCTGCCGGACGATCCGGCCGAGGTAACCGTACGCATCCTCAACGGCACGAACACCCCCGGGCTGGCCGACAGCGTCACCAACGAGTTCAAGAACCGGCGCTTCACCGTGCAGAAGCCGGCCGAGAGCAAGACCAAGTACAAGGGCGTCGCCGAGATCCGGTTCGGCCCGGACGCGGTCGGGCGGGCCCAGCTGCTCCGGGCGTACTTCCTGGCCCAGTCGAAGATGGAGTACAACGCCAAGCGCAAGGGCGCCACGATCGACATCGTGATCGGCAGCCAGTTCCGGCAGCTCGCCACGACGACCGAGGTCAACCAGTCGCTGGTCGAGGTCGGCGAGCCGACCCTGCCGCCGGGCGCCTGCATCAAGCCGGTCAAGAAGAAGGACGACGACTCCTAGGCCCCGCCGGCCGCGTCCAGCTCGACCAGCGCGGCTTCCAGCGGCCCGAAGAGGGCGGGCGGAGCGGCCACGACCATCTCGAGGCTGGGCGGGGCGCCCTGGAGCCCGCGGACGATCGCGCCGGCCTCGGTGGCGACCAGCCCGCCGGCCGCGTGGTCCCACGGATTGAGACCTTTCTCGAAATATGCGTCGAGAACGCCCTCGCCGACCGAGCACAGATCGAGCGACGCCGCGCCGATCCGCCGGATGTCCCGCACCCGGGTGATCAATTGGGCCACGACCGCGCCCTGATGGGCCCGGCGCTTGGCGTCGTAGCCGAAACCGGTGCCGAGCAGAGCTTGCGCCAAATTCTCCTGGGAGGAGCAGCGCAGCCGCCGCCCGGCCCGCCAGGCGCCGCCGCCGCGAGTCGCGGTCCATTCGTCGCCGGTGGCCGCGTTGATCACGACGCCGGCGACCACCACGCCGTCCACCTCGGCGGCCAGCGACACCGCGTACGCCGGTATGCCGTACAGGTAGTTCACGGTCCCGTCGATCGGGTCGAGGATCCACCGCACGGCGCCCTCGGCAACCGGCGACTCGCCGTACTCCTCACCCAACACGCCGTCCGCGGGACGCGCCGCACGCAGGGCGTCCACCACCTGGCGCTCGACCGCCCGATCGGCGGCCGTCACCACGTCCGTACGCGTGCTCTTGGTCTCGACATCGGTGATCGCCGCGGACCGCATCCGCCGCGCGGTCGCCGCGGCCTCGCGCGCGATCGGCACGGCCATCGAAAGCAGCTCGCCGGCCGCCGGAAACTCGCTCACTTGTTCGCCCTTTCCGCCGATACCATTCTCGCGCCAAGAGTCTCCGGCGAGGTCGGCGACCCCCTGCGGCGTGCTGCGGCGGGAGGATCTCACCGGACGGCGCTACAATTCACGCCTACCCACCGCTTCGCGAACGTAAGAGAGCGTCCCGGGGGTCCCCACACCAACACCGGCCAGCTTCCCCGCCGTGCGCTGCGCTGGGCTCATGGCCGCACAACCTCATCGCCTCCGGAAGGTCTTTCGTGACAGAAGCCCACCAGAACGGTGCCGACGTTCGTTCTCTCACCGAGGCCCTGATCGCCCACGCGCAGGGCGCCGGCGGGCAGCTCACATCGGCCGAGGTCGCTCGCACGCTCGAGTCCGCCGAGGTGAATCCGGCTCAGGCCAAGAAGATCCTGCGCGGTCTCGTGGACGCCGGCATCACCGTCGTCGTCGACGGCTCGGCGAGCACTCGCCGCAAGGTTGCCGCCGCCCGCGCCGCGACGCCCGCCTCCAAGGCCACCACCGCCAAGGCGGCGCCGGCCACGAAGAAGGCCGCCGCCCCGAAGCAGAGCGCCGCCGCCGCGCCGGCCGCCGAGGGCGAGGCCGCCCCCGCCAAGAAGGCGGCGCCGGCCAAGAAGGCGGCCGCCAAGACCGCCGCCCCTGCCAAGAAGGCCGCGCCCGCCAAGGCCGCCGCTCCGGGCGAGGAGGGCGCTCCCGAGGACGCCGAGGAGATCGATCCCGAGGCGCTGGCCGCCGAGATCGAGGACGTGGTCGTCGAGGAGCCGGCCGCCATGGTCGAGGCCGCCGCGACCGACGCCGCGAGCTCGGCCACCGACGGCGACTTCGAGTGGGACGACGAGGAGTCCGAGGCCCTCAAGCAGGCCCGCCGCGACGCCGAGCTGACCGCCTCCGCCGACTCCGTCCGGGCCTACCTCAAGCAGATCGGCAAGGTCCCCCTGCTGAACGCCGAGCAGGAGGTCGAGCTGGCCAAGCGCATCGAGGCCGGGCTGTACGCGGCCGAGCGCCTGCGCGCCTGCGACGAGGGCGAGGAGAAGCTCGAGCGGACGATGGAGCGCGACCTGCGCTGGATCGGCCGCGACGGCGAGCGGGCCAAGAACCACCTGCTCGAGGCCAACCTCCGCCTGGTGGTATCGCTGGCGAAGCGCTACACGGGCCGCGGCATGGCGTTCCTCGACCTGATCCAGGAGGGCAACCTCGGCCTGATCCGGGCGGTCGAGAAGTTCGACTACACCAAGGGTTACAAGTTCTCGACGTACGCCACCTGGTGGATCCGGCAGGCGATCACCCGCGCGATGGCCGACCAGGCCCGCACGATCCGCATCCCGGTGCACATGGTCGAGGTCATCAACAAGCTCGGCCGCATACAGCGTGAGCTGCTCCAGGACCTGGGCCGCGAGCCCACCCCGGAAGAGCTGGCCAAGGAGATGGACATCACCCCGGAAAAGGTGCTGGAGATCCAGCAGTACGCCCGAGAGCCCATCTCGCTCGACCAGACCATCGGCGACGAGGGCGACAGCCAGCTCGGCGACTTCATCGAGGACTCCGAGGCGGTCGTCGCGGTCGACGCGGTCTCGTTCTCGCTGCTGCAGGACCAGCTCCAGCAGGTGCTCCAGACGCTCTCCGAGCGCGAGGCCGGCGTGGTCCGGCTGCGCTTCGGCCTGACCGACGGCCAGCCCCGCACGCTGGACGAGATCGGCCAGGTCTACGGCGTCACCCGCGAGCGCATCCGGCAGATCGAGTCCAAGACGATGTCGAAGCTGCGTCACCCGTCCCGGTCGCAGGTTCTCCGGGACTACTTGGACTAGGCAGGACGGCCGGGCCTTAGTCAACAGAGCGTGTCCGTTTGATCACCACCCGTACATCGCCGGGTGATGGTCAGACCGTTGTGCAGAAATGATCGTTGACGTGGCACCCTTGGATCACGGCACACTAGCCCCAAGCACGTGTGACCCTGGTCCCCCCGGGGCACAGTGGGAAGGCTGCAACGGTGCAGGGTGTTGCACGATGTGAGCAGTAGCCGAGGAACATGTTCATCGGTTCGAACAGAGGAGGAAGGCGATGACCCCGACTCTCACGCCGCCGGCGGGTAGTGTGGCCGGCCCCGCAGCCGATGAACGGTGCGACCGCTGCAATGCAGCCGGAAAGCTCCGTTTGACCCTGGCTGGTGGCGGTGAGCTGGTGTTCTGCGGACACCACGCCAACCGGTACGCCGAGGACCTGGTGAAGATCGCGGTGCAGTACGCGGCGGACCCGGAGTTCACCTGGCGTGGCGCGGACATGATGTCTAACTCCAACTAGATCCCCGGAAGACGTGATCGAAGGGACGCCCAGGTGTGGGGCGTCCCTTTTCACGCGTCCCAGAGGCTTTCCACGGTCACTCCCAGGGCTCGGGAGATCTTGATAGCCAGGTACACCGACGGGGCGTAATCCCCGGTCTCCATCGCGATGATGGTCTGCCGACTGACCCCCACCGCCGCCGAGAGCCCTTGCTGGGTGAGGCCGGCCTCCTTGCGGGCGACCCGGATGCGGGTGCCCGCCGCACCGTCGGCCTCGGTGGCCCGCACCGGACCGGACGGTGGCGCCATCAGTCCTCGTCCTTGGCGAGCGCCTCGCGCCGCTGAACCCGCCGGCCCTTGACGACCAGAGCCACGACGCTGATGCACCCGCCGATCAAGCCGCCCACGATCGCGCCGATCCAGGTCGAGTTGTCGGGGTCGTGGACGTAGAAGGCGCCGGCCACGAACACCCCGTAGGGCGGGGCGGTCACCGCGGTCAGCAGAACCCGCTTGGCGCTCCAGCTGCGCGGAGCGGTCTCCACCCTGCGCGCCCTGACGTAGATCGTGCTGAGCACGGCCGGGAGCCAGAACGCGACCAGCATCAGCGCCAGCGGGAGGACCGAGTCGTCGCCGAGCGGCCACACCGCGATCGCCGCCACCCACGGAATGAGGATCGCCTGGAGCTGGGAGGCGGTGGCGATGCCCTCATACCACCGGTACCGCTCCCGCTCGTCGCCGTAGAGGTCGCCGTCCAGATCGAGATTCCACCGCACCACGCGGTCGAGCATTGATGTCGTCATGCGTCCATCATCGTGTTAAGTCCTCTTGACGTCAAGTGGCCTTAACATCGAATGTGGCCGCCGGGCGCCGCAGCGCCTTTCTACGACCCGGCCCGGCCCGGGTATGGGTCAAGTCCACCCCAGGGACGGAAAACCCGGAGCGTGCCGCTGGGACCGCGGAATCGACCTCACAACGTCTGGATCGTCGCGATCCGCTCCTCCAGCTGCTCGATGGTCGCCTGAGCGCTCGGCGGGCCGCCGCAGATCCGCCGCAGCTCGGCGTGGATCTTGCCGTGCGGCAGGTTGGTGCGGTGGTGATGGGCGGCCACCAGCGTGTTCAGCTGGCGGCGCAGGCTGTTGCGCCGCTCCCCTGCGGTCATCGGCACCGGCGCGGGATCGCGCTGGGCCGGCACCGTCTCGGCCGTCTTCTGCCGCTTCTGGGCGGCCAACTGGTCGGCCTGCCGCTTGTTGAGCACCATCGACACCTGGTCGGGGGTGAGCAGCCCGGGTATGCCGAGGTACTCCTCCTCCTCGGCGGTGCCGGTGCGGGCGCCGGTGCCGAACGAGGTGCCGTCGTAGATGACCTGGTCGAGCTCCGCGATCGAGGACAGCGCCTCGAACTGCTTCTCCAGCTCGCCGGAGGCATCCTCCTCGCGCTGCGCCCGCTCCATCAGGTCGTCGTCGAGGCCGTCCTTCTGCTTCGGCGCGCCCAGGACGTGGTCGCGCTGCGCCTCCATCTCGCTGGCCAGCCCGAGCAGGTGCGGCACGCTGGGCAGGAACACCGTCGCCGTCTCGCCCGGCACCCGGGCCCGCACGAAGCGGCCGATCGCCTGCGCGAAGTACAGCGGGGTGGAGGCGCTGGTGGCGTAGACGCCCACGGCCAGGCGCGGAATGTCGACGCCCTCGGAGACCATCCGCACCGCGACCAGCCAGCGCTCCTCGGAGGCGGCGAAGGAGGCGATCCGGCCCGAGGCGCCCTCGTCGTCGGAGAGCACGACCACGGCCGGCCGCCCGGTGATCTCGTGCAACAGCTTCGCGTACGCCCGGGCGGTCTGCTGGTCGCTCGCGATGACCAGGCCGCCCGCGTCGGTCATGCCGTGCTCGCGCAGTTTGGTCAGCCGGGCGTCGGCGGCCCGCAGCACCTGTGGCATCCAGTCGCCGCGGTGGTCCAGCGCGGTACGCCAGGCCTGGGCCACCAGATCCTTGGTCATCGGCTCACCGAGACGGGCGGCCAGCTCGTCGCCCGCGTTGGTGCGCCACCGCGTCTCGCCGGAGTACGCCATGAACAGCACCGGCCGCACCACCCGGTCGCGCAGCGCGTCCGCGTACCCGTAGACCGAATCGGCCCGGGAGCGTTGCAGGCCGTCCTCCCCGCGCTCGTAGGCCACGAACGGGATCGGGTTCTCGTCGGACCGGAACGGGGTGCCGGTCAGCATCAGCCGGCGGGTGGCCTCCTCGAAGGCGGACTTGACCCCGTCGCCCCACGTGCGCGAGTCGCCGGCGTGGTGGATCTCGTCGAGGATGACGAACGTCTTGCGGGTCATCGTGCGCCGCCGGTGCACCGCCGGGGCCATGCCGACCTGCGCGTAGGTCAGGACCGCGCCGTGGAAGTCGCGCGCCGAGTGCACGTCGGCGTTGCGGAAGGTCGGGTCGAGCTGGATGCCGACCCGGCCGGCGGCGGCCGCCCACTGGCTCTTGAGGTGCTCGGTCGGGCACACCACGGTGACCGCCTCGACGGTGCCGTCGGCGAGCAGCTCGGCGGCGATCCGGAGGGCGAAGGTGGTCTTGCCGGCCCCGGGCGTCGCCACGGCCATGAAGTCCTCGGAGCGGCGCCGCAGGTACTCCACCAGCGCTTTTCGCTGCCAGGTGCGCAGCGGTGGGAACCTCTCCAGATCCGGTAAAGGCGGGCTCACGAACATCCCTTCAGTTCCGGCACAGAAGGGCCAGCATAGCCATGGCCGGCTCAGCGCACGGGGATCGGCGCGGACCACCGCCGATAGAGGGCGAGCAGGCGCACACCCGTGATGAGCACGGCCGCGGCCACCGCCGAGACCGGACCTGCGAGCCCCAGCCCATGCAGAATCGTGACGAGGATCGCCCCGCCGAGCGCGGTCACCGCGTACCGCCAGTCGGCGAACGCCGGCGGCGGCACCGCGTCGATCGAGAGATCGCGCAGGATGCCGCCGCCGAGCGCGGCCACGAACCCGACGAACGCGATGCCGAACAGGTCGAGGCGCTTGGCGATCGCGGCCGACGCGCCGGAGGCGGCGAAGACCGCGACGCCGACGAGATCGCCGACGAGCAGACCGATCAGTGCGTCATCGCCTCGTAGATCTCCTTGCATTGCGGGCAGACCGGGGAGCCGGGCTTCGGCGTCTTGGTCACCGGGAACTTCTCGCCGCACAGCGCGACCACGAAGGTGCCCATGACCGCGCTCTCGGCGATCTTTTCCTTACGGACGTAGTGGAACATCTCCGGTCCGGTGTCGGCGTCCTTGGTCTCCGGCCGCTCCAGAATCTGCGTGCTCACGAGAATCTGCCCTTCGGTGAATTGTGCCGCCGGCGCCCCCAGCGCGGCGGAGGTACGAAGCTCCGACCAGCAAGTCTGACACCTCACAGCGGGACGGTCCAACGGCACCGTACGGTTGCCTCGTGACTGACTTCGCGATTCGATACGGCGAGCACGTGACCCGCGCCCGCCGGGACGGCCGGCCGGTGGTCGCGCTGGAGAGCACGATCATCTCGCACGGCCTGCCGCACCCCGACAATCTGCGGGTGGCACGCGAGATCGAGCAGACCGTCCGCGACAACGGCGCGGTGCCCGCCACGATCGGCATGATCGGCGGCGACCTCGTCGTGGGCCTGGACGACGACCAGGTGCGGCACCTGGCGCTGGCCGAGGACGTGGCCAAGCTCAGCGTCCGCGATCTGGCCGTGGCCGCCGCGCGCCGGGCCGACGGCGCCACCACGGTCGCCGCGACCAGCGCGGTCGCCGCGGCCGCCGAGATCGGCGTGTTCGCCACCGGCGGCCTGGGCGGCGTGCACCGCGAAGCGAGCGTCACGTTCGACGAGTCGGCCGACCTGGTCACGCTGGCCCGCACCCCGATCGTCGTGGTCTGCGCCGGGGTCAAGTCGATCCTCGACGTGGGCGCCACGCTGGAGCGGCTCGAGACGCTGGGCGTCGCCGTGGCCGGCTATCGCACCCGGCGCTTCCCCGGCTTCTTCGTCACCGACGGCGGCTTCGACATCGACTGGGAGCTCGACTCCCCCGAGCAGGTCGCCGACGTGATCCGGGCCCGCGCCGACCAGGCGATCGGGGCCGGTGCGCTGATCCTGGCCAACCCGCTGCCCACCGACGAGCAGCTCGACCCGGCGCTGCACGATCGCACCCTGCGGGAGGGGCTCGCGCTGCTGGCCCGCGACGGGATCACCGGCAAGGCGGTCACGCCGTTCCTGCTCGCGCACTTCCACGAGACCACCGAGGGGCAGAGCCTCGCGGTGAACGTCCGGATCATCCTGCGCAACGCCGCGCTGGCCGCGAGGATCGCCGTGGCCAGCACCGCGACGCCCGCGACGCTGGGCTTCTCCGTGCCGGCGTGAGCGATGCCTTTGTGAACGGGCTTGGCGTGAGCGGTTCCGGCGCGGGAGGTTCCGGCGCGGGCAGTTCCGGCGTGATTGTCGTCGGCGACCTGGTCACCGACGTGCTGGTGTCGCACGCCGGCCCGATCGAGATCGGCTCGGACACGGCCGCCGCGATCACGGTGGGTGGCGGTGGCCAGGCCGCGAACACGGCCGCCTGGCTGGCCCGCGCCGGCCGGCCGGTGACACTGGTGGCGGCGGTCGGCGACGATGCGGCCGGCCGCGAACGGGTGGCCGAGCTGACCGCGGCCGGGGTGCGCTGCGCGGTGCGGGCGCATGCGGGCGCCGCGACCGGAAGCGTGGTGGTGCTGGCCGGCCCCGAGGAGCGCACGATGGTCACCGACCGCGGCGCGTCGCTGCTGCTCGACCCGCACGACGTGGTGGCCGCGATCGCCGCGACCGAGGCCGGCCACCTGCACCTTTCCGGCTATCCGCTGCTGCACGAGGGTTCGAGGCCGGCCGGCCTCGCGGCCTTGGCGGCCGCCTCGGAGCGAGGTCTCACGACGAGCGTCGACGCGGCCTCGGCGGCACCGCTGCGGGCCGTGGGTGCCAGGGCTTTCCTGACTTGGGTACGCGGCGCCGACCTGCTCCTGTGCAACGCGGACGAGGCCGACGTGCTGGCCGGTCCGGGCGCGGCGGCCGAGCAGGCGGCCGGGCTGACCACGTACGTGTCGAACGTCGTGGTCAAACGGGGCGCGGCCGGCGCGTGCTGGGCGGATCGGGCCGGCCGGATCTGGCATGGGGCGGCGTCACGCGTACCCGTGAAGGATCCCACCGGCGCGGGCGACGCTTTCGCGGCCGGCCTGCTCGACGCGTGGTCTTCCGGCGCGGGCCCGCAGGCCGCGCTGGCCGCCGGAGCGGCCCTCGGCGCCGAGGCCGTCGCCCAGATCGGTGCCCGGCCCCGCTGACTGGGCGGCGCCGGCTCGGCCCCGTTAACTCTGGCCGGGCTGACTTCGCCGCGCCGGCCCGGCCGCCCTGCCTCGCTAGCCCTGTCCGCGTTCCCGTTCGCGTTCCGGCTCTCGCTCCCGGCCGGGCTGGGGCGTCCAATCGGCGTCGATGGTCAGATACTCCACCTGCTCGTCGGTGTGCTGGGCGAGCGAGGGCTGCGGTTTCTCGCGCTCGGCGGCGGCCGCGGCCCGCTCGGCCTTGCTGCGGGGGGGCCGGTCGTTGGCGATGAGCACGGCCATCCACGGCAGGGTGACCATGCCGACCGCGCAGAGGATGAGCCAGAGCGCGAGCAGCGGCGGATGGGCGCTGATCAGGATGGCACCGACGATCAGGCAGACGGCCCGCAGACCCATCATCGTCACGTAGCGGATCTGCCGGCTACGAAACTGCTCGTCCTGGCTGCGGGCGGCATCGGTGATCAGGACCGGCTGCTTCTTCACGGTAAGGACTCCGATCGACTCCCTATCCTTGCACCGCCGGGGCATCGATGCCCACTCGGTCCCGGTACGCGCGCTCCTCGATCCTGCCTCACTGCTTGGCCGCGGCCTTCACCTCCTTCTTGTAGGCGCGAACCTTGCCCAGCGACTCGCCGTCGACGATGTCGGCCACGGATTTGAAAGATCCGGCCTCGCCGTAGCCACCCGCCGCCTCGCGCCAGCCCGCCGGCTCCACCCCGTACTGCTTACCGAGCAACGCCACGAAGATCTGCGACTTCTGCTTGCCGAACCCCGGCAGCGAGCCCACCCGTTTGAGCAACTCCTTGCCGTCGGCCACGCCGGCCCAGAGGTTGGCCGCCTCCCCGTCGTATTCCTCGACGAGCGCCCGGCACACTTCCTGCACCCGGGCGGCCATGGCCTTGGGGAAGCGATGCAACGCCGGCGGCTTGGCGAAGATCGCCACCAGCGCCTCGGGATCGAACTCCGCGATCTCCGCGGCGGTGGGCGCGTGCCCGAGCCGCTGAGCCAGCACCCACGGCGAGGTGAACGCCTTCTCCAACGGAATCTGCTGATCCAAAACCATCCCGATGAGCAGCGCCAATGGATCACTGGACAACAGCTTGTTGGCCTCGTCGTCGATCGGCAGCGAAAGAGTCATGGCGACAGCCTGCCAAAGAGCCCGCACATCAGCATCCACCCCAGCTCAGAACAGTTCTCATCGAACTCACGTCAGCGCAGTGGGACCACCCCGTCAGCGCAGTCCCGACTCCACGTCAGCGTGGGCCGACCACCGCGTCAGCGCAAGCCGATCACCACGCCAGCGCAGGCCAATTACCGCGTCAGCGCATTCCGGCCTCGTAGGCCAGGGCCACCAGCTGGGCCCGGTCGCGGGCGCCCAGCTTGGCCAGCAGCCGGGTGATGTGCGTCTTGACGGTGCCCATGCTCACCTGCAGATCGGCGGCGATCTCCTCGTTCGAACGGCACCGCGCGATCAGCTCCAGCACCTCCCGCTCCCTGGCCGTGATGTGCGGAAGCGGCGTGACCTTGCGCTCGGGCAGCTCGGTGTAGGCCTCGATCAACCGCCGCGTGGCGCCCGGCGTCAGCAGCGCCTCGCCGGCCGCGACCACCCTGATCGCGTTGATCAGATCGTCCGGCAGCACCTCCTTGAGCAGGAAGCCACTGGCCCCGGCGCGGATCGCCCCGAACACATACTCGTCGAGGTCGAACGTCGTCAGCACGAGCACCCGCGTGTGAGCCCCGGCGTTGCCCTGGCAGATCTGCCGAGTCGCCTCGATGCCGTTCATGTCCGGCATCCGCACATCCATGAGGATCACATCGGGCCGCTTCCGGAGCGCGACCTCGACGGCCTCCTTCCCGGTGCCCGCCTCCCCCACGCAGACCATCCCCGGCGTGTTCTCGATGAGCAGCCGGAAGCCGGTCCGCAGCAACGGCTGATCGTCAGCCAGCGCGACCCGCACCTCCCCGCCCCCGCCGAGCACCGCCTCGCGCCCGCCGGACACCACCCCACTCACACCAGGCCCCGCCCCCGCTCCGGCCGAGACCACCGCACCGGCGCCACGAGCCGTGCCCCGCCCGCCCAACACCGCCCCACCAACACCAACCGCCGCCGCACTCACGCCAAGAGCCGTCCCGCGCCCGCCCAACACCGCCGGGCCCACGCCGAACACCGCCGCGCCCCCGCCGAACACCGCCGCGCCCCCGCCGAACACCGCCGCGCCCCCGCCGGACACCGCCGCGCCCCCGCCGAACACCGCCGCGCCCCCGCCGGGAGCCGCGCTGCCCACGCCGAACACCGCCGCGCCCCCGCCGGGAGCCGCCCTGCCCACGCCCAACACCGTCCTGCCCGTGCCGGAAACCGCCCTGCTCATGCCGAATACCGCAGGGTCGTCGCCACCCGCCAGCCACCCTCGGGCCGCGGCCCGGCAACCAACTCCCCGCCGAACATCGCGGCCCGCTCACGCATCCCGATCAGCCCCTGCCCAGCCGTTCTATCCATTTCCCCGTCCTCACCGTCGTCGCGAGGCCCGGTGCCGTCATCGGTCACCTCGACCCCGACCTCGCCCGGCGCGAGGTCGATTCCGATCCGGCAGGTCGTCGCCCGGGCATGCTTGAGCACATTCGTGACCGCCTCCTGCACCACCCGGAACACGGCCACGCCGACGCTCTCCGGAACGGCCCGGTCGCCGCGGACCTCGAGATCGACCGCAAGCCCGGCCGAACGCGCCGCCGCGGCGAGGTCGTCGAGCTCGGTCAGACCGGGAGCCGGCGCGACAACCGCCTCGGCACGCAGCGCCCCCAGCGCGCCGCGAAGCTCGGCGAGCGTCTCGCGGCTCGTGGTCGCGATCAGCCGCAGTGACTCGCGCAGCTGGTCGGGCCGCGCCTCGGCGATGTGGTCGGCGATCGTGGCCCGGACCGCGATGACACTCATCTTGTGCGACACGATGTCGTGCAGGTCGCGGGCGATGCGCAGCCTTTCCGCGCGCAACGCCAGCTCGGTCGCCTGACCGGCGCTCTGCGCGGCGTAGGCCCGGCGCTCGCGAATGGCGCGCCCGAGCGTCCAGCAGATGCCCAGCGCCCACAGAACCAGCCCCACCTCGTACAGCTCGCGGGTCGCCAAGCTGAACGTCACGCCCAGCACCGCGATGCCAAGAATGATGATCAGCACCGACCGGTGCCGCCGCACATCGGTGCCCACCGTATAGATCACCAGACCCAGCACGACGCTCGGCGCTATGCCCGCGTAATCGGGTATTGCCCCGGTGCCGGCGGCGAACACACAAAGCGCGATGGCCGACCAGGCCGCCGCCTCGGGCCGCAGCCGGCGCACCGCCACCGGCACGCCCAGCAGCAGGCCGATCAGCACCGACACCCAGGCCGGCTCGTGCCAGGAGACTCGCGACGACGCGAGCGGCACCTCGGCCGCGGCGAGCCAGCCGAGCACCGCGGCCCCCACGGCCAGCACCGCGTCACCCGCGAGCAGCTGGCCGCGGCTGAGCCCGCGGAGGAACACGGAGGGCGCTGCGGTCGTCATGCCGCGACATTAATCAGAAGTCCCGCCGGGCGCGTCAGACCACGGTCTGATGTTCGCGATCTCCAAGTGTGGACCTGGGTTTGACGACTTTCGTCCGCCCGGCCGCGATCGTCGACAGCCATGACGACAGCGATGGTCGCGCTCCACGACCTACGGATGGAGTACACCGCCGGCCGCGGCCGGGTGACGGCCCTGGACGGCGTCACCGTCGGCCTCCCGGCCGGCACCTTCACGGCCGTCATGGGCCCGTCCGGCTCGGGCAAATCCACCCTCCTGCATTGCGCCGCCGGGTTGGACCGGCCGAGCTCCGGCGAGGTGGTGCTCGACGGCGTGCGGTTGAGCGAGCTCGACGAGACCGGTCTCACCATCCTTCGCCGCGAGCGTGTCGGCTTCGTCTTCCAGGCCTTCAACCTGATCTCCTCGCTCACCGCCGCGCAAAATGTCGCCCTGCCCGCCCGCTTGGCCGGCCGCCGGGTCGCTCCGGAGGAGGTGGCCGCCGCGCTGGGCCGGGTGGGTCTCGCCGACCGGTCCGGGCACCGCCCGGTCGAGCTGTCCGGCGGCGAGCAGCAGCGGGTGGCGATCGCCCGCGCGTTGCTGACCGGTCCGTCCGTGCTCTTCGCCGACGAGCCGACCGGCGCGCTCGACGCCACCACTTCCCGTCAGGTGCTCGCCCTGCTGCGCGGCCTGGTCGACGAGCGCCGCCAGACGATCGTGATGGTCACCCACGACCCGGTGGCGGCGGTGGCCGACGAGATTCTGCTGCTGACAGACGGCCGGCTTGTCGATCGCCTGACCGCGACCTCCGCCGAGTCGATCGCCGCCCGCATGGCCGCGGTGGAGGCGACATGCTGACGAGAGACCGGGTGGGTGCGTTTGTCGCGGTCTTTTTCGGTACGGCGGCCGTAGCGCTCACCATGACGCTGCTCGGTTCGGCCCACCCGCGAGTGCCGGACCGATACGCGGCGGTCACAGTGGCGGTGCAGAGCCACCGGGTGACGACCCCGGCCGCTCCGTTCCCCGAGCCCCGGCCCTGGTCGTCCGCGGAGGCGATCGCCTTGGCAGCCCGTTTGGCCGCGGTCCCCGGCGTGACCGCCGCGGTCCCCGATCGACGCTTCTACGCCCAGCCTCTCATCGACGACCGTCCTTCACCCGCGATCCAGGAGGGCCACGGCTGGGCGAGCTCGACCCTGGCGGCCGACACGTTGGTCGAAGGCCGTTCACCGGTTGCCGATCGCGAGGTCGTCGTCCCCCGAGGTTCGGGGATCCCGGTCGGCGGCTCGATCACCATCCTGACGGCGACCGGTCCGTCCGCATGGCGGGTGGCCGGGCTCATCGAGGCCGGCCGCCTCTATGTCTCGGACACCACCGCGGCGCGCCTGGCCCCCGGCGTACGCGTCATCGGTCTCACCGGGGGTCCCCACCTGGCGCAAGTGAACGCACTCGCCGGCGGCGCGACGGTGTTGGCGGGCTCGGCGCTGGGTGAGCTCGAGCCGCGGTCCGACGCCCGGACCCGGTGGATCGGCCTTCAGGTGATCACCGCCATGACGGCGTTGTCGGCGTTCGCGTGCGCCTTCGTGATCGCTTCCACCTTCGCGCTCACCGTCCACCAACGACGGCGGGAGATCGGCCTGTTGCGAGCGACCGGCGCCACGCCCGCTCAGGTGCGGGGCTCGGTGGTCCGGGAGGCCGCAATGGTCGGGATCGTCGCCGGGTCGGCCGGCACGCTCCTCGGGCTCGCCCTCTCGCCGCTGACCGGAAAGGTACTGGTCGATGCGGGGTTCGAGCCGCCGTCGTTCGCGGTCGGGTTCCACTTCCCGGCGATCCTGGCGGGCGTCGCGGCCGGTCCGCTGCTCGCCGTCGCGGGATCGCTGATGGCCGCCCGCCGCGCGGCCCGGGTCGGCCCGCTGGAGGCGCTGCGGCAGGCGCAGGTCGAGCCCCGGCCGATGACGCGGCTTCGCTGGATCGTCGGGCTGCTGTGCACGAGCGGCGGCGTGGTGGCCGGCCTCGCCACAACGACGACCAACGACTTCAGCGATCTCGCGACGTTCGCGTTGCTCGGGGCGATGCTGCTGGTGGTGGGCGCGACGGTGCTGGCGCCGGCCGCCGTGCCGCTGCTCGTGCGGGTGCTGCTGCGGCCGGCTCGCGGGCCGATAGCGACGGTGATGCGGGAGAGCGCGCTGGCCGGGGCCAGGCGCACCGCGTCGACCGCCGCACCGGTGTTGCTGACGGTAGCCTTCGCGGTCTTCATCGCGGGCAACGTGCAGACCTCGGCCGACGCCTACGCGAGCCGACGTGCCGACGCGATGCGGTCCGGCACAGTCCTGATCCCGGACGGGACACCCGGTCTGACCGACGCGGCGGCACCGTCGGCGCCCCTGCCCACCGACCTCTACGTCGACGACACCGTGCTGCCAGCCGCCGGCGTGGATCCCTCGGCGGCCTCCCTCCCCGCATCGGCGCGAGCCCTCGCCGAGCCGGATGCCGTGGCACTTTCGCAGTCGCGGGCCGCGCAGTCGCGGCTGGGAATCGGCGACACGCTCACGGCGGCCTTCCCCGACGGGCGGCCGGCGCGCTTGCGCGTGGTGGCCGTCCTCCCCGACGACCAGGCGCCGGCCGAGGTGATGCTGAGCCGCGCCACCGTGCGAGAGCACGACCCTTCGGCGCTGGCGACAGCCGCTGCGGTGACCGAGGCGGGCGAGGCGTCCAGCGCCCAACCAGACGCGCCGCCCGGCGCCGTGCCCGGCCCGGCGTCTGGCGATGACGGCGCGCGGCGGCTCGGCGGCGGGGCAGCGGCCATGCTGGGCGCGCGAGTGGTTGATGTGGGCACCTACGCCCGGCAGGCGGACGCGGACGAAGACCGTCTTGTCTGGATTTTCACGCTTCTGCTGATTGGGGTGTCGGTCGGCTACGGTGCGCTCGCGGTGGCCAACACGCTCTTCATGTCCACGGCTCGCCGCGCGCCCGACTACCGCCTGCTGCGGCTGGCCGGCGCCACGCCGCGCCAGGTCCTGCTCGCCGTCGCCGGCGAGTCGGCCCTCGTCGTCGCTATCGGCGCCGTGCTCGGGGGCGCCGCCGCGGTCCTGGCCCTCTGGGGTGGCGTGAGCGGGCTACGCGAGCAGACCGGTATGGCTGTGCCCCTGACCGTGCCCTGGCCGACCGTCGCCGTCGCGGTCGGCGTCTGCCTCGCCCTGGCGCTGACGGCCAGCGTGCTTCCCGCCCGGGCACGGCTCACCCGCTTCAACCCCGCCCAGGAGCTGTCGTGAACCCTCGAACGCCGACGACGGGAGCCGACGCCAGTCCTCGAACGGCGGCGACGGGATCTTCCCGGTGAGGCCCCAAAGCCCCGCCGCGGGAGTCGGCCCGGGGCCTCAAAGGCCGGCGACCTCACGGATCGAGCGCTCGGTCAGCGAGCCCAGCACGATGTCCGCGCCGTCCAGTGCCAGGTCAGCAGTCAGCGGGTTGGGCACCGCCACGCAGAACAAGCCGGCCGCCTTGGCCGCTGCCACCCCGTTGGGCGAGTCCTCGACGGCGAGTGCCTCGTCGGCGCGGACGCCCAGGTCGTTGAGCGCCAGCTCGTACAGGTCGGGCGCGGGCTTGCTGCGCGCCACCCGGTCTCGCGTGGCCAGCACCGCGAACCGATCGCGCAGACCGAGCGCGTCGAGGAACCGCGCGACCCAGGCCGCGCCGGAGCTCGAGGCCAGGCCCACGCGCAGGCCCAGGTCGCGGGCCTCGTCCAGCCAGGCGACGATTCCGGGTCTGGCCTCGGCCGCGGACATCAGCTCGTCGAAACGGGAATGTCTTGTCGCCCGCAGCGCCGCCCGGTCGACCGGGCCGCCGATCAACTCCTCGAGGTGGTCATACGGATCCCAGCCCGAGTCCGACGTGCCGATCGCCTGCGACCACACGGTCCGGTCGAGCGAGACGCCGTGGGCGGCGTACGCCTCCTGCCAGGAGGTGAACTCGGGCGTCTCGGTGTCGAGGATCGTTCCGTCGAGATCGAAGATGATCGCCTTCAGCACCGGATCATCATCCGTCCGGCGGGCAAGCACGTCCGGCCGGCTGCGCCGCGACGCGGATCACAGCGACGAACGCAATGGGCCGGCCGCTCGCGGGTAACGTCGCAGCATGTCACCGGTCCGTCAGGAAGGGGTACGACGATGAGCGACTCGTACGAGAGCATCGAGCGGGAGATCGCCGGGAGCGACTACGGTCCCGGGGTCTTCGACGAGCCGGATTCGTCCCGGCCGGAGAAGGGTGACGACGACGCCGGGCTGTCGAGCACGCTCGCCGCGGGCACCGACGTCGACCAGCTTCAGGACGGCGGGCCGCACCCCGGGCACGGCGTGATGACCACGACGGGCGGCACGGCCGGGCCGAACAGCTTCCGCGCCCGCCCGCGCACCGGGCCCGGCGTCGCGAACACGACTACCGGCGACGCCACCACCGGCGCCCTGGAGACGCCGGTCGACAGCTACACGAGCGACGCCAGCAGCAACGCGGTCGACTGATCTGGCCGCGGGCCACTACCGTCGGCGGCGTGACCAACCAGCTGCCGATCCCGGCCACGAGTGAGCCGTTCGCCGCCGGCCGAGAGGCCGATGTCTTTCTGCTCGACGACGGGCGGGTGTTGCGGCGCTACCGCACCGCGGCGGACACCGCGCACGAGGCCGAGATCATGGCGTACGCCGCCAGCCACGGTTATCCCGTTCCCGCGGTGTACGCCGCGAGCGGGCCCGACATGGTGATGGAGCGGCTGCACGGCCCGACCATGGCCGAGGCGGCGCTCGCCGGCGACCTTGCCCTGGAAGACGGGGCCGTGATGCTCGCCGACCTGCTGCGCCGGCTGCACGAGTTGCCACCGCGGGGATCCGGTAGCCGGGACACGATCGTCCATCTCGACCTGCATCCGGAGAACGTGCTGATCACCGAGCGGGGGCCGGTGGTGATCGACTGGCGGAACGCCGGCGACGGACCGGGCGACCTGGACACGGCGCTGAGCGCGCTGATCATCGCGCAGGTGGCGATCGGGTCCATCGAGCATCCGCTCGGTGCGTCCATCGACGCCATGCTCGACCGGTTCCTCGAGCTGGCTCCGGGCGACCCGGTTCGCCTGCTCGACGACGCGGCGGCGTACCGCCGAGGCCAGCTCACCATGTCGCCGGACGAGATCGCGATGATCGGCACCGCCGTCGCCCGGGTGCGAGCCGGCGTTCGATAACAAACGAGCGCCGCACTGCAACGAGCGCCGACAGCAAACGACCGTCCGGCGGAAGGGGAGGATCCGCCGGACGGTCGCGCAGTTGAGGGGCGCGGGATCAGCCCGCGTAGGCCTCCAGCCGGGAGGCGCGCTCGGGGTCGCGGAGCTTGAGCATCGTGACCTTCTCGATCTGGCGGATGCGCTCGCGGGAGAGACCGAACTCGCGACCCACCTCGTCGAGGGTGCGCTGCCGGCCGTCGTCGAGACCGAAGCGGAGGCGGATCACCGCGGACTCGCGCTCCGAGAGCGTGGCGAGCACGATCTCCACCTCGTTGCGGAGCTCGCCCTGGCCGATGGTGTTCGCCGGGTTCGGGTCGGCCGCAGCGACGAAGTCGCCCAGCGCGCTCTCCCCGTCCTCGCCGACGGCCTGGTCGAGGCTGACCGGCTCCCGGTCGTACGAGATGAGCTCGATGACCTGGAACTCGGGCACGCTCATGGCCGTGGCGATCTCGGCGATGCTCGGCTCGCGGCCCAGCGTCGCGGCCAGGTCCCGCCGGGCCCGGACCATGCGGTTGACCTGCTCGACCATGTGCACCGGGATGCGGATCGTGCGGGCTTGGTCGGCCATCGCGCGGGTGATCGCCTGCCGGATCCACCAGGTGGCGTACGTCGAGAACTTGTAGCCCTTGGTGTAGTCGAACTTCTCGACCGCCCGGATCAGGCCCAGGTTGCCCTCCTGGATCAGATCCAGGAACGCCATCCCCCGGCCGGTGTAGCGCTTCGCGATGCTCACGACCAGCCGCAGGTTGGCCTCGAGCAGGTGGTTCTTCGCGGCCTTGCCCTCGATGATGATGATCTCGAGAAGGGGTACGAGGTCGTCGTTGGCCTCGGCAAGCTTTTCCTCGGCGTAGAGCCCGGCCTCGATGCGCTTGGAGAGCTCGACCTCCTCGACGGCGGTGAGGAGGCGGGTGCGGCCGATGCCGTTCAGGTAGGCCCGAACCAGGTCGGCGGAGACTCCACGCTCGTCCGTGGCGTCCAGGTCGGCCAGAAGCTCGACACCGTCCGTCATGCTGTTCTCGTCAGAGGCCTTCATCTGCAGGACCACCTTTCAGTCCCCTCCCCGCTGATAACCGTCTCGTGCGTCCCAGCCGCTTCGTGCCGGTGATCGATAGCTTGGCCCGGGACGCGTTAAGCGGAGGTGAGGCAAGCGTCCAGGTGGCATGAATCAGGGAGAACCCTGACGTCACCAAGCCGACAAGTGGGTGGAATGCCCGATCTGCGTTGTTGTGGTGCGCCGATAATGTTCTGCAAACGCCGTCCAGGAGGTTTCGGTTCAGTGGTCTTCAAGAAGATGTTGCAGGCGATGGGTGTCGGTGGGCCGTCCGTCGAGACGATCCTGGCCAACCCCAACTGCCGGCCCGGCGGCTTCCTCGAGGGCCAGGTGCACGTCCAGGGCGGCGATCACGCGGTTGACGTGGAATATCTCGCGGTCGGGCTGATCACCCGGGTCGAGGTGGAGAGCGGCGACAGCGAGTACAACACCGATCAGGAGTTCCACCGTCAGCGGCTGACCGGCTCGTTCCGGCTCGACCCGGGGGCACGCTACGACGTGCCGTTCCGCTTCGACGTGCCGTGGGAAACCCCGATCACCGAGGTCTACGGGCAGCATCTGCACGGCATGACCATGGGGCTGACGACCGAGCTCGAGGTGGCCCGCGCGGTCGACAAGTCGGATCTCGACGCGGTGGCGGTGCACCCGTTGCCGGCCCAGGAGCGCATTCTCGACGCGCTGCTCAGGCTCGGTTTCCGATTCAGCCGCGCCGATGTCGAGCGGGGCCGGGTCTACGGGGTGGAGCAGCAGTTGCCGTTCTACCAGGAGATCGAGTTCTACCCGCCGTCCGCGTACGCGCATGGCATCAACCAGCTCGAGCTGACGTTCATCCCGACGCCGCACCGCCTCCAGGTGGTCCTGGAGATCGACAAGCGGGGCGGCATGTTCACCGAAGGTCGTGACGCGTTCGGCAAGTTCGACGTCGACTACGCCACGGCCGACGGCGTCGACTGGGCCGGCCGCCTCGACCAGTGGCTGCGGCAATCCGCCCAGCGCAGGGGGCTGTTCTTCTAGATTTCCAGCAGCAACGTGCGCGGTCCGACGTTGACGCTCTCGACGAGCATGTGCGCCCGGAAACGGCCGGTCTGCACGGTCGCTCCCCGGGCGCGCAGGGCTTCGACGTACGCGTCGACCAGGGGTTCCGCGATCTCGGCCGGCGCGGCCGCGCTCCAGGTCGGCCGGCGCCCCTTGCGGGCGTCGCCGTAGAGGGTGAACTGACTGATCACCAGCAACGGCGCACCGGCATCGGAGGCGGATGCCTCGTCGTCGAGAATCCGCAGCTCATGCGTCTTGCGTGCCAGTTCGGCGGCCTTGACCGGCGTGTCGTCGTGGGTTACCCCGACCAGCACGAGCAGACCGTCCTCGATCTTGCCGATCACCTCGTCGTCGACGGTCACACTGGCCCGGCTCACGGTCTGCACCAGTGCCCGCATGCGAAACCCCTTTCAAACTGCCCGGTATGTCGTTCAGGTTCGCTTGGTCCTTTGGTGCCCTCTCAGCCTAAACGGTGAAAGTCCGAAGGGGACGGGCGCCCGGCGCCATCGATGGCGAGACGGCCTATGGGATGCGGAGACGGCGCGGGCCCGTGTCGGGGCGAGGCATGGGCGGGCCCAGCTCGGTCGCGGCATGCAGGACCGAGATGCCGTCCGGCCGGGCCAGCACCGGGTTGAGCATCAGCGAGCGCAGGCGAGGGTGGTCGTCGGCCAGCCGCCCCACCCGCAGAAGCAGGTCGACCAGGGCCGCGCGGTCGACCGGGGCCGACCCGCGATAGCCGTGCAGGAGCGGGGCCGCGCGGGGCTCGTCGACCAGGGCCTCGGCCGCGCGGTCGGTCAGCGGCGCCGCCCGCCACGCGAGGTCGCCGAGCAGCTCGCTGGCCACCCCGCCCAGGCCGAAGCCGACGACCGGCCCGAACGCCGGGTCCTCCACCACCTCGACCGTGCAGGCGACGCCCGGCGCCACCATCGTCTGCACCAGCACGTCCGGACCGAATTTCGCCGACAGATCCGCATAGGCGGCGAGCAGGTCGTCCTCGTCGGCGAGGGCCAGCCGCACCGCCCCGAGGTCGATGCGATGCCGCAGCGCCCCGCCGGCCGCCTTCAAAGCCACCGGATAACCGAGCGACGAGGCGGCGGCGAGAACCGATTTTTCCGACGTCGCCAGCGTGGACGGCACCACGTCGATGCCGTAGGCGGCCAGCAGCGCCGACGGCGGCCCCTCCAGGTCGGCCGCCGAAGGGTCCACATCGGAGAGCACCGGCAGCACGCCCGGCGGGCGGCGCAACCAATCGGCGTAATTCGCCACCCGGGCCAGCGTCCGCACCGCTTCCTCGACCGACGGATACGACGGCACCCGCGGCGGCAGGTTGCCCAGCAGGAAGGTCGCCACCGTCGGCTTCTCGCCCGCCAGCGCGACGCTCGCCAGGGCCGCGGCGAAGTCGGCGTCCTCGTCCGGGAGCTGGCCGGGCAACGGGGGCGCGAACACCACCACCAGCGCGTCGGCCCGCGCGTCGGCGGCGGCATCGGCCAGCGCGTCGGCGAACTCGTGCGCGCCGGCCTGAGGGCTGATGTCGTGCGGATAGCCCTCGGCGACGACCAGTCCCGCCGCGCGGCAGGCGGACACCGCCAGCCGCGACAGGGCCGAGGAGTTGCCGACGACCGCCACCCGCCGGCCGCCGGGCAGGGGCTGGTGGGCCAGCAGGAGGCCGACGTCGAAAAGCTCGCGCACCGTGTCGACCCGGATGACGCCGGAGCGGGCGAACAGGGCGGTCACCGCGTTGGCATCGGGCCCGGGCAGGTCGCCCGCGAGGCCGGGCGGGCGGGTCGCCGAGGCCACCGCCACGATCGGCTTGACCCTGGACATCCGGCGGGCGATGCGGGCGAACTTGCGCGGGTTGCCGAAGGTCTCGAGGTAGAGCAGGACCACGTCGGTGCCCGGGTCGTCCTGCCAGTACTGCAGCATGTCGTTGCCGGAGACGTCGGCCCGGTTGCCGGCCGAGACGAAGCTCGACAGGCCCAGCCCGCGTCGGTCGGCCTCGGCCAGCAGCGCCACCCCGAGCGCGCCGCTCTGGCTGAAGAACCCGACCCGCCCCGGCGCCGGCAGCGTCGGCGCGAGCGTCGCGTTGAGGCGTACGGAAGGGTCGGCGTTGGCGATCCCCATGCTGTTGGGCCCCACCACGCGCAACCCCACGTCGTGCGCGCGTTCCACCAGCGCCCGCTGGGCGGCCGCGCCCGCGGCCCCGGCCTCGGCGAAGCCGGCCGAGACCACCACCAATCCGCCGGCGCCGCTCGCGGCGGCGTCCTCGACCGCGTCGGCGACGGCTTCCGGCGGCACCGCGATGAGCGCCAGATCGACCGCGACGCCGGACTCGGTGGCCGACCGGTATGCCGGAAGGCCGGCGACCCGCTGCTCCCGCCGGTGCACGGGCACGATCGTCCCCGCATACCCGCCGTCGCGCAGATGGCCCAGCATGGCCGCGCCGATGCCCTGGCCGCTCGCGCTGGCGCCGTAGACCGCTACCGCCCGCGGCGCCAGCAGCCGGGCGATCGACCGGGCCTCGGTGCGCTGCTCCCGCGACTCCTGCACCTCCCGCGACTTTTCGGTGGGCTCGATCGGGAAGTCGAGATGCACCACGCCGTCGGCATAGCGGCGCTGGATCGAATAGCCGAAGTCGCTGAAGACGCGCAGCATGCCGCCGTTTTCCGGGAGGACCTCGGCGACGAAACGATGGATGCCGTTCTCGCGGGCGGCCTGCGCGAGATGCTCGAGCAGCACCGAGCCGATGCCCCGGCCCTGATGCGCGTCCTCCACCACCAGCGCCACCTCGGCCTCGGGCGAGTCGTGGCCGAGGCGCTCGTAGCGGCCGACCGCGATGATGCGCTGGTCACTCACCATGACGAACGCCTCGCGGTCGGCGTGGTCGACGTGGACGAAGCGCTCGAGGTCGCGCTCGGGAATTCGCGGGTACGGCGAGAAGTAGCGCAGGTAGCGCGTGCGCTCGCTCATGCGCGAGTGGAAATCCACAATGGCCGGCGCGTCCTCGGGCCGGATCTGCCGCAGGTGAGCCGCGGACCCGTCGGAGAGCAGGACATCTGCGCTCTTTTCCACTACGCCGCCTAGTCTCTCGGGTCCTGTGGGTCGAGGCCGTGCAGCGGGAACACCGCCGTACGAGTGGCGAGGATCGCCCGGTCGATCGGGTCGGGCGTGGTGCCCGGCTCCCAGCGCTCGAGGGGCGGGTCGGCGCCGTCGGTCATGGTCTCGGGCACGACACCGCCCGGGCAGCGCTGCGCCGCGAACGAGCGCCAGGCCGCCGGGGTCGCGGTGGCGGGATCGAGCGGGTCGCCGGTGGCCACGGCGAGCAGGTGCGCCCAGGCCCGCGGGACCACCTCGACCAGCGCGTATCCCCCGCCGCCGGTGGCGACCCAGCGGCCGTCGCAGAGCTCGTCGGCCAGGGCGCGCATCGCCAGATACGCCGCGCGCTGGCCGTCGACGGACAGCCGCAGGTCGGCCAGCGGGTCGAGGCGGTGGGCGTCGGCGCCGCACTGGCTGAAGACGATCTCGGGTGCGAACGCGCGCACCACCGACGGGACGATGGCATGGAACGCGCGCAGCCAGCCGCCGTCGGAGGTGCCGGGCGGCAGCGGCACATTGACCGCCGTGCCCTCGGCGCCCGGACCGCCGACCTCCTCGGAGAAGCCGGTGCCGGGGAAGAGCGCGAGCGGCGACTCGTGCAGGCTGATCGTGAGCACCCGGGGGTCGTTGTAGAAGGCGGCCTGCACGCCGTCGCCGTGATGGACGTCGACATCGACATAGGCCACCCGCTGGGCGCCACGGTCGAGCAGGCGCGCGATCGCGACGGCGGGGTCGTTGTAGACACAGAACCCGGAAGCCCGGGCGGCCATCGCGTGGTGCAGGCCACCGGCCACGTTGACGGCGCGGGTCGCCGTGCCCTCCCACACGGCCTCGGCGGCCGCGATGGTCGCGCCGCAGATGCGCGCGGACGACTCGTGCATGCCCTCGAACACGGGATTGTCGGGGGTGTTGAGCCCCCAGCCCCGGAAGAACGGATCGCTCGGGGCGAGCCGGACGGCCTTGAGATATTCGGCGCGGTGAACGCGGGTGAGATCGTCGTCCGTCGCCGGCCGCGGGGTGACCATGCGCACGCCGGGCCGGTCGAGGATGCCCAGCTCACGGGCGAGTGCCATGGTCAGCTCGACGCGCACGGGGTTGAGCGGATGGTCGCCCATGTCGTAGTCGAGCAGGGCTTGATCCCACACCACGGCGGTCGTCCGGTCTGCCATGACCGTCATGCTGCCACGCACCCCCGACACTTCCGGAACGCGTTCAGGTAGGGTCTGTCGCACACCAGATCAGCGCGGCTGTCAACCCCGGGCGCCGGGGTAATATCGCTACCGGGAGGGCCGCACCTTGAATGATCTGTCGATACGACAGATCATCAAGTTATCTCTTGCCTGAGCGTACCGAAGTAGTCCATACCGGGGCAAACTAGGTACAGGAGTCGGCGATGAGCAGCCTTCCCCAGAACGTCAAGGACCACTTCCGCAATCTCGGCCGGCAGCTCGCCGAGCGCGTGCGCCAGGGGGTGGAGGCCGGCGGTCGGCGGGAACCTGAGTTTCAAAAATGAAATGAGCAACAAAAAGGCCCGGCTCCTCGCGATGAGGGGCCGGGCCTTGCTAAAAAATGACCATTTGTGCGCGATCTGCTCCGCCCAGAGGTTCTAGATAAAAATCGACTTATACATTTGCGCAGCTCACGATGGCTTTTTCAATAAATTCCATACGCGGTGACTTGGATTTTCCGCATGTCGGAGTCCTATGCTATGCTACTATTCGTCTTGCGGTGAACTGTGCCCCGCTCTAACCTTTTGTATGTAAGAGGACGGCCGTGCCCGGGCGCCAACCTCCACCATCACATACATCGAGGGTAGGCAAAAGATGCCAGACGAAGCACCGCGCGACGACGGCGACGGCGCTCCGGGCGAAAGCGGCGGCGAGCGCCGCATGTTCCCCATCAACATCAGGGCGGAGTTGATCCGCATCATCCCAACGACGATCATCGCCCTGGGAAAAGCCGTCGCAACGGTGTACGCCGCACGTCGATGAAGAAGCCCCGCTCGGCATCATGTCGAGCGGGGCTCTTTCTTTTGCGTTGTGACTACAGGTCGAACTCGCCGTCCTTGACGCCGCCGATAAAGGCGTCCCACTCGGCGCGGGTGTAGATGTGCGGCGCCTTCGTCCGGTCCTTGGTGTCGCGCACAGCGACACCCTCGTCTGTGATGGCGACCTCGACGCAAGCGCCGTTGCCGCTTGAGCGGGTGCTCTTGAACCACTTCGCACCGGTGAGGTCCATCCGGCACTCCTCCTTGCTATGACGCGGCCTTTGCCGCTTCCTGGATCAGCTTCTTGGTCTGGGCTGGCGAGAGTGCGTCAGTGGCGATCCGATCGAACGTTGCCTCGAAGCGCCGCACATCCTCCTCGGCTTCGAGGAAGAGATCGCCGGCCATGCTGTCGACGTAGACGAGCGGCGCGTCGAATGGATCGGCGAAGTTCATGACGATGAAGCTGCCCGGCATGCCAGGATGCGCTCCCACCCCGAAGGGTACGACTTGCAGCCGAATGTGCCGAGATGCTGCCGCTTGCGCGAGCCGTTCGAGCTGTGCGCGCATGACCGCCGGCCCGCCGACCACCCGACGGATCGCCGCCTCGTCCATGACGGCGTGAAGTTGCATCGGCGCCGGCCGGTGCAGGACGCTCTGCCGCTGTAGGCGCACGTCAACGCGACGTTGCAGGTCTTCGCCGGAGATCCCCTGCACCACGCCGCCGATGACGGCGCGTGCGTAGTCCTCGGTTTGCAGCAGGCCCGGCACGAACAGCGACTCGTAGTTCTGGAGCGACTCGGCCTCGTACTCGAATCCGATGAAGGTCCACTCCGGGCGTCGGGCCGGGGGTCGAGACCCGGTCGGTCTCGATCAGGGTGCCGTCCAGCAGGACGTAGTCGTAGCCGGCGGCCTTCGCGGCCAGCAGCGCACCGTGCAGGCTGGGGGCCTGCGCGGCCAGAACCGCGGTGGTCTCGTGCAGCCGCTCGTAGCCGGTGGACGTGCTGACCTGGTTGTCGGCGACCAACTGGCTCACCCGGGTGCCGTCCAGCAACCAGCGCAGGAAGACGACGGCCTGCTGCTGGCAGGTCAATGCCCGCCGCCCGGACCGGGTATTGCGGCGTAGCCGTTCGGCGTACAGCAGTGCCGCAATGCGCAGCACGGTCTCGTCGTGGACGGACAGGGCAGCGGCATAGGTGATACTCATAGCTGGCGCGGGACTCCGGGTGACGTGTTCTGTGAGAAGTCCGCTTCATACCGGAGTTCCGCGCCCTCACGCCCCAGCCGGGCAGGTACAGGCGTTCCTACACGTTCCGGACGATCACCGACGGCACACGCGCCCTTACCCGGAAAGAATCAGTGACGGCGCCCTTGACGTGCCCCGCCCCTAAGTGCGTCGACTTCCTCGAATGGGTCAAGCGGGGACATGGCCGGCTGAAGCGTTACCCGATGTGGCAGCCCAGGCACGTAACGTGGCGGAAATTGGGGTATTCCTCAGCCGTTCAGCCATTTCTGAACCACCTTTGGGGCATTCTTGGAACGGCCATTTCCGCAGCTCAAAGCCGCTGCCGGGGCGATATTTCGGCCCGGCACCTGAACGGCCGAGACGAGAATCCGTCGCGTCCGGCGGTATCGTACTTCCAGACCTTCCGACCTCGGTCGCACGGCCCATCCGGATGGCGCTCCCGTGGAGTGCCACCCATTAGGGGCGGGCACGAGTAATGGAAGGAGGTCGTGTTGCCAGGGGAACCTGAGCCGGCGAAGCCGGACACCGAGGAACCTGACAACAGGCTGCCAGACAAGACGGAACCGGCCCAGCCGGACTCCGACGAGCCTCGCAGCAGGCCCGACCGCACCGAGCGGCGGTGGCGTCTCTTAATCGAGACGATCATCGTCGTCTCCACCCTGATCACGGCCATCGTCGGTTTGATCGGGACCTGCAAAACGGGGCCCACCTGATCCACGGGATCAGATGGGCCCACCATCGGTAGTCGGTTCCGCCCTCGAGGTCCAGCCAGACAGATGGGGCGGGGCCGGCTCACCAACGAGATCCGATCGATGCTGAGCTATGCCCCATCGACGATACTCGTTAGGTTCTGTAGAGAACTCTACAAGCCCCAGGAAGAAAACTTCCATACAACCACGGTAACTTCACCGGCGGAACCGAATGTTTTCCCTGGTAGACGCCTGGCGAGTATCCCCAAAACTTATAAAAGTTAAGTTCGACAAGCATGCTGGCGGCCCAAACTTGAGAACTCTGTCTTAGATATCTCGTAGTTGGCTCATCTTCCTCGTTCTGGTCCTGGGCTCGACCTGCGTGTACTTGTCGCAGTTGCCGTGCCGGCCGCAGACGACGCAGTAGCCGCGGAGATCATCGGCCACATGGCCGGCCTCGACGGCACCAACGAGCCGCTGACCGCATGCAACTCCTGCCAGCGAGCCGTCACCTACGGCGTCCTCGGCCACCTCTCCACCGGCTTCAGCCAGCTCGAAGAAGGCGACTTCCTGACCGCCGGCCACCACGTCTCGTACGCCATCGAGCTGATGCTCGAGATCGCCAAGACCGACTTCACCACCACCGTCCCCAGTGCCATCGACATGGCCGACGACGACTGGCGCACCGCGCTGGCCGCCTTCATCGAGTCCCGCATCGACCACTACACCGACGCCGACAGCGGAGCCGTCGTCTTCGAGCCCCACGACGACAACAGCGAGCCCACCGGAGTCGCCGGGTGAGCAACAGCACCATCCCGGAAAGCATCCGAGCCCACTTCCGCAAGGTCGGCAGACAGTGGGCTCGGAACAACCCCGACCCTCAGCGAGACGCGGAGGTCACCAACATCCTTCGATCAATCCGCAGCACCCGGCTCAGCCGAGAAACCGCTCGACCGGGACGATAGAGATCGAATCAACCGGCGGCCCACCCCAACCCTGGCTGCCACCCTTGCCGACTGGCTTGACGATGATCCGCTTGACGTACCGACCCAGGATCTCCCTGCGGTGGTGCAACGTCTCCGGGTCCTCGTCAAGCCAGTCTTCTAGTTCCTCCTCCGGGTCAACCTTGTCCATCGCGGCCTCCCGCGCCATCTCCCCCTGCTTCGCGCGCAGCTCCTTGATCTGCTCCCGCCTCGGGATGATCTGGTCGAGCGCCTCGTCGTCAGTGAAGATGCCCGTGATCTGGCCCCCCTGAATCCGCTTGATCTGCTTCTCAAGCTCCCGGATCTCCGCCTCTATGGCCGGGTTAGGGTCGCCGTCTGCCAGCCCCTCAGGGACGCTCACGCGGCCCTCGATCGCGCCGGCCACGTACTGCCGGACCACCTCGTCCAGCCACGGCTTCGAGCGCGAAACCTTGCCGCACCCACCCCGCTGCTTGACGCACAGGTACCGGTCGAGGCCACGGTTCACGCTCTCCTCGGCGGGCTTGTAGACCTGCGCGGACATCGGCGAGCCGCAGATGCAGTAGACGAAGCCCGGCAGCAGGTAACGACGCGCCCTCGTCCGCGAGCCGGTCGCCTTGTACTTCTTCCCCCGATCCCCGAGTGCGGCAACGATCGCCTCGTGCTCAGCGCGACTGATGATGGCCGGCCAGTTGCCCTCACCCACGATCTCCCCGTCGTGAACCACGAGGCCGGCGATCCGCGGGTTGCGCAGCGTCCTGGCCACGTTGCCCTCGTTGCGCCATTCTTTGCCCAGCGGCGTCTTCACCCGCATGCGCTGCCACAGGTTGCGCACCTCCGACACTTTGCCCGTGTCGAAGAGCACCTGCATCCCCTTCTTGATGGCGTCCGCGGCCACCGGGTCGATGACCTGGCAGTAGCCGTAGCCGTTCTCCTTGGTCGGATGGATGTAGCCGAAGGTCCGGGCACCACCGTGCAGCCGGCCCTCCTCCCGACGCTGGCGGGCAGCGCGAGCGACACGCTCGGCTGAACGCTCCACCTCGGCGGCGTCCACCGCGGCCTTGATGCGGGCCACCATCCGGCCATCAGCGGTGCCGAGGTTGTCGTCACCGCTCTTGACGGTGTTGATCAGCACGCCCGTCTTCTCGTGGAGCTTGATCAAATCCTCCAGCTCCAGGGGCCGGCGCGTCAGGCGCCCGTTGGAGTAGGCGACGATCACGTCCACGACGCCGGCCTCGCAGGCGGCGATCATGCGGTCGTACTCAGGCCGCTTCTTCTTCGTCCGGGTCGAGGCGGAGACATCGTTCTCGATGAAGACGCGAACGATCTCCCAGCCGCGCTGAGCTGCCAGTTTCCGGCAGTCCTCTTCCTGGCGCTGGACGCCTTTCTCCTCGCTCTCCCGGTCCTGGGAGATGCGGCAGTAGATGGCGCAGCGCAGCGGCACAGGCTCACCCACGGCTGCCCCCGAGGGCGAGGTGGTCGATCGACACGTGCACGTGCGACACTGGTTCCTCCGGTACGACTCGATTAGGCAGGTGTCAAAGATAAACGTGCACTCACTAGTCGACACTACGGAGATGTATCTCCGCACCATCCTCGAGCTGGAGGAGGAGGGCGTCCCGCCGCTGCGCGCGCGGATCGCCGAGCGCCTTCACCAGAGCGGCCCGACGGTCAGCCAGACGGTGGCCCGCATGGAGCGCGATGGATTGCTCACCGTCGAGGGCGACCGCCATCTGGTGCTGACCCCGGCCGGCCGGGTGGCCGCCGTCGCCGTCATGCGCAAGCACCGCCTGGCCGAGCTGCTGCTGGTCAACGTCATCGGCATGCCCTACGAGGAGGCTCACGAGGAAGCCTGCCGCTGGGAGCACGTGATGAGCGACACGGTCGAGCGCAAGGTCTACGAGCTGCTCAACCGGCCGACCCGCTCGCCGTACGGAAATCCGATCCCCGGCCTCGACAAGCTGGGCCTGCCGGAGGACGACGAGATCAGCGCGGGCGCCGCGACCAGCACGAGCAGCCAGGGCGAGCGCAACCTGGCGTTCCCGGGCCTGTCCGGCAGCGTGGTGGTGCGGCGCATCTGCGAGAGCGTGCAGACCAACGCCGACGTGCTGCGCCAACTGCATGCGGCGGGCATCGACCCGGGTACGACGGTGACCGTGGCGCAGGAGCGTGACTCCGTGACCATCGACCGCTCGGGCGACAAGATCCGGCTCCCGCGCGAGGTCGCGTCCCGGGTCTTCGTGGCCGCGCACTGACCGGTGGCACCCGCTGCCGCACTCCGGGCCGTGGCTGACTGACACTCACCGCCGACGGCACGTGGGCCGTCAGCCCGCCGTTGTGTCCATGGCCTTCGCGAGGGCGAGCAGCTTGGTGTTCATCGCGCTCACGTCGGCGGCCTTGGCGTTCTTGGCGAAGGTGAAGCGCAACGTCTGCAGCTGCTTCGCCTCGCTGAGCCAGCCGATCTCGATGACCGGGCCGTGCGCGCCGGTCGCGGCGGTGTTCAGCCGGTAGGCGGCCTTGCCGAGGCCCTTGAGCTTGGTCGCCTTGTCGGGCTTGAGGTCCGACAGGAACAAATCGGCGTCGGCCTGGGTGCTCTCCACGACGGAGAGGGCGAGATCGGGCCAGTCGCCGTTGACCGTCTGGACCACGCAGGTGGAGGTGTCGTCGACCTGGTCGGAGGCGGCGACGTCGAAGGTGACACCGATCTTGGACTTGATCATGGCGTAGTCCCAGAGGATGCACGCGCCGCCGGCCGAGGCCGCCGGCTGCGTCACCATCTCGACCGGGGGCAGCTGCTCCTGCTTGCTCGCGTCGGCGCGGTTGTCGCAGGCGGCCAGGCTGAGCAGCGCGGCGGCACCGAGCACGACGGAACGCGAACGCACGACTGATCCTCCCGAGGGTTTTCGGGGCACACCGTACTTTGCCCGGCGATCGGGCGAAAGGCCGACTCGGACACCAAAGGCACACGCTCCGTAGCACTTGACGGTGAGTGTCAAGTAGGATGACCAAATGACCGACCTCGTGGAGCAGATCGTGCGCCTGCTCGACGTGCGTCTGCTCGACCCGCTCGAGGTGCTGCTCGACGGCGACGACACGGTCGGCGCGCTGCGCGATCTGGTGCGGCTGCGCGCCCGGCGCTGGGCCGACACCATGGAGCACGGCGACGACCGCACCGCCGTGCTGACGGCGGCCCGGCTGATCGCCACGCTCTATCCGAGCGACCGCGCGTTCGACCCGCCACCCGATTGGTGGACGAGCCCGCTCGGCCAGGCGGTCGCCGTCCGGGCCGGGCATCCGTGGTCCGAGTCGGTCTCCTATGCCGTCGCCGGCGCGATGCTCGGCATCACCCGGCAAGGCGTTCATGACCTGGTGAGACGCGGCCGCCTGCCCCGTCACCCCGACGGCGGTGTGCCGTCCGAAGCCATCCGCGACCGCTTGCGCGCCCAGAAGAACGAGGAGACATCGTGATCAACGACCGCCTGATCGACGCCGGGGAGCTGCCGCTCGCGGTCCGCGACTTCGGCGGCGACGCGCCCCCGCTGCTGCTGTTGCACGGCGCCGGCGGCAACCTCGCCCACATGACCACCCTGGCGCGCGCCCTCCGCCCGCACCACCGGGTGATCACCATGGATCTGCGCGGCCACGGCCGCTCCGGCGACGGCGCCTGGAGCTGGGATGCGGCGCTCGGCGACCTGGCCGCCGTGTGCGTGCAGATGGAGCTCGACCGCCCGGCCGCGGTCGGCCATTCGCTGGGCGGCATGCTGGCGGCGCTGTGGGGGCAGCGCCACCCGGAGGCCCCCGCGGTGATCAGCCTCGACGGCAACCCGCCGCCCACCCGCCCCGACCACCTGCCCGGCCTCGACCCCGGCAAGGCGGCGGCCGAGCTGGCCCGCCTGCACGCGATCTTCGACCAGATGGAGGCGGCCGCGGGCCGGGTGATCGAGGCCGATCAGCTGCCCGACCTGGTCGAGCGTCAGCAGATGGCCGCCCGCGACATGGGCGCCAACGAGAAGGTGTGGATCGAGGGCTTCCGCCGCAACCTGGTCCACGAGAACGGGGAGACCTCGACCCGTCCGTCCGCCGCCACGACGTCCCAGCTGCGCAAGCTGATGAACGAGCTGGACCTGGCGCCCGTCTACGCCGCCACGACCTGCCCCGAGCTGGTGGTGCTGCCCACCCGCGATCTGCCCGAGCAGGAGCCGTTCGCCGAGCTCTACGCGGCCCACCGCCGCTACCTCGTCGACCAGGCCGAGGCCTCGGGGGTCCGCTATCTCTCGCTCGCCGACGCCTCACACGCCATGGTCATCGAACAGCCGGCGGTCCTGGCCGGCCTGATCACCGACTTCATCACGGGAAGCCGCTGACCAGGGCGAGACACGGGAAGCGGCTGACCAGGGGCGAGACACGGGAAGCCGCGGACAAGGCCGAGGCGGCGCCGGCCGGCCGGCCGGGTGGGAGGGAGGGAGGGAGGGAGGGAGGGGCGGCGAGCCCGCGGCCGTCGGTGGCAAAGTGGACGGATGGATCACGAGCCGACCGGCCAAGAGCCGACGGAGCATGACAAATCCGCGGTGATCTCGACACATGTGGCGGCCCCGCCGGAGCGGGTGTGGGCGTGGCGCTGGCTCGGCGAGGATCGCGACAGCCGGGTGACGATCTCGCTCACGGCACGGGACGGCGGCACCGACCTGGTCGTCGTGCATGACCGGATCGATGCCGCCACCGCCGAGATGTACCGGGCCGGATGGGAGACCTGCCTGGCCCGGCTGCCGGCCCATTTGGGCTGAACGGAAGGTCAGGCGTTGCGGGCCGCCTGCGTGGTTTCCTGCTTGGCGTCCTGCGCCGAGGACTGGGCCTGCTGCTTGGTGGTGTCGACGGCGTCGCGCGCGGTCGACTTGACCTCGCCCACCGCCTGCTGCACCGAACCCGACAGGTCGTCCTTGACCTCGCCGGCCGCGTCCTTGAGGCGGTCGGTCAGCTCGCCGCTGTGCTCCTTGAGCTCCTGCCCGGCGCGCCGCTCGACCTCGGTGACCGGGATCAGCGTCGACGCCAGCAGGCCGACCCCGAACGCGATGATCCCGGCCGCGAGCGGGTTGCCCTGCGTCTGCGTGGCCACCGCTTGCGGAGCGGAGCGCACCGCGTCGGCGGCGTCATGGGCCTTCTCGCTGACGGTGTCCTGGGCGGACGACGCGGTTTCGGCGACCGCGTGCTTGCCGTGCTCGGCGCTTCCCATGACCTTCTCCTGTATCGATGTCCACCGCCGCCGCGCCGCCTGCCGCGGGCTGGCCTTCTCGGCCAGCAGGTCGACGTCGCGGGTGAGGGTGGCGCGGGTGCTCTCGATGTTCTGCCTCAGCCGGTCGGGTTCTTCAGCCACTGGGCGTCCTCCTTGATCGTGTCGACCGTCCGCCGTGGCACGGGGTCCACGGTCTTGAGCCTCTTGCGGCCGTTCGTGTAGAGAACGGCGCCGATGACCGCCCAGATGACGGCCACGATGAGCGCCGCCCAGCCGGCGTCGATGACGTTCGCCAGGCCGAAGACCAGGGCGAAGCTGAGCAGCACCACGGCCAGATAGCCGGCGAACGAGGCCGCGCCGAGCATGCCCGCGGCCTTGCCGGCCTTTGACGCCTCCTGCTTGAGCTCGGCCTTGGCCAGCTCCACCTCCTGGCGGAACAGCTGCGACAGGTCGTTGCTGATGTCGCCGATCATCTGGCCGATCGACGTGTCGGCGACCTCCTCGGAGCGATTCTGCGGGACGGTCATAGCCGCGGCTCCGAGGACAACGGCGGATACTCCTCGGCCACCGGGACGGGCCGGCCGGTTCCGGTAGCCGCGTATTCGGTGCCGGTTGCGTATTCGGTACCGGCGGCCGGTTCGGTGCCGGTCGCGTAACCGGTGGTCGGCGGGTAGCTGGTGGAAAACTCGTCCGCAGCGGGTTTGGCGGCGCTGCCGTCGCCGCCGGAAGAACCGGCCTTGGCGACGCTCTTGCCCAGGCGGCCCACGACGAAGCCGGCCGCCAGCGCGGTGGCCAGGAACGCCCCGGGCCGGCGCCGTGCGAAGTCCTGCACCTCGCGCAGCACGCCCTCGGGCCCGTTCCGGTCGAGGTAGTCGGCGAGTTGCCGGCCACCGTCGGCGACTCGCGACACGATCGCGGCGGCTGGGGAGTCACTGCGGTCGCCACGCATCTCGTCGAGCTGGTCCGCGGTCTGGCGGATGCTGCCGGAGAGCCGGTCGTTCTGCGTACGGGCCTGCTCACTGAGCCGGTCCCGCACGTCGCCGGCCAGGCTGCGCGCCTGGGCTGAGGCCTCGGCGCCGACGCGCTGTGCCTGCTGTGCGGCGGTGTCCTTGACGTCCGTCGCGGCGTGGCCGGCTGCCTGAGCACCCCGCTCGGCGACCTGCTTGGCCTTGGACGACTCACCACCGGGGGAACTGTCCGACGTGTAGACGCCGGTCGGTAGGTCGGTCACGTTGCCTCCAGGATGGAAGTGATTCTGCGACCGAAAATCCCCCGCCCCGAGCGCTCTAACCCAGAAATCGATGACCGAAAAATTCACGCGTTAATACCGCTACGCGGTGGGTAGCCAGGGAATACGCCGGGATTATTGCCGCCCAGCAAGGATCAAGAAAAACGAAATGCCGCCCACCCGAAATCCGGGTGAGCGGCATTCACGCGCCTTTTGATCAGCTGCAGCCCGAGGTCGAGCCGCAGCCCTCGCACACGTAGCAGCTGCCCGCGCGGCGCATCTTGGTGCCGCAGGTGAAGCACAGCGGCGCGTCGGCCGCCTGTCCCATCACGACCTCCAGCAGCTCGGTGGACGAGCCGATCGAGGCCGGTACGGCCTTCTCCGGCTCGGCCGGGGCCGGCGCCTCCGACGTCGACGCGCCGACCGGGGCGGACACCGGCGCCGACGCGGCCATGCCGGCCAGGTCGACCGATGCCGCCGCCTCGGCCGCCACCTCGGCCTGCACCTGGGCGGCCCGCTCCTTCGCCGTGAAGATGCCCAGCTCGGCGCGGGTGTCGTAGGGCAGGAAGTCGAGCGCCAGGCGGCGGAAGATGTAGTCCATCACCGACGCCGCCATGCGCACGTCCGGGTCGTCGGTCATGCCGGCCGGCTCGAAGCGCATGTTGGTGAACTTGCCGACGAAGGTCTCGAGCGGGACGCCGTACTGGAGTCCTATCGAGATCGCCACCGAGAACGCGTCCATGACGCCGGCCAGGGTCGAGCCCTGCTTCGACATCTTCAGGAAGACCTCGCCGAGGCCGTCGTCGGGGTAGGACGACGCGGTGAGGTACCCCTCGGCGCCGCCGACCGAGAACGACACCGTCTCCGACGGCCGCTTCTTCGGCAGCCGCTTGCGGACCGGGCGGTACTCGACGACCTTCTCGACGACCGGCACGACCTCGGCCGGCGCCGTCTCCTTCTTGGACGACGAGCCGGCGGCCGAGAGCGGCTGGCCGACCTTGCAGTTGTCGCGGTAGATCGCGAGCGCCTTCAGGCCGAGCTTCCAGCCCTGGTAGTGGATGTTCTCGATCTCCTCGACGGTGGCCGTCTCGGGCATGTTGACCGTCTTGGAGATGGCGCCGGAGATGAACGGCTGGACGGCCGCCATCATCCGCACGTGGCCCATCGGGGCGATCGCGCGCTCGCCCATGGCGCAGTCGAAGACCGCGTAGTGCTCCGGCTTGAGGCCGGGGGCGTCGACGACGTTGCCGTGCTCGGAGATGTGCTCGACGATCGCCTCGACCTGCTCCTCGGGGTAGCCGAGGCTGCGCAGCGCGCGCGGCACGGTCTGGTTGACGATCTGCATCGAGCCGCCGCCGACCAGCTTCTTGAACTTGACCAGGGCCAGGTCGGGCTCGATGCCGGTGGTGTCGCAGTCCATCATCAGGCCGATGGTGCCGGTGGGGGCGAGCACCGACGCCTGGGCGTTGCGCCAGCCGTTCTTCTCACCGATCTTGAGGCCGCTCTGCCACTGCCGGGTGGCTTCCTTGACGATCGAGGTGGCGACCGGGCCGGCCGTCTTGATCTCGTCGTTGGCCGCGGCGTGCTTGCGCATGACCCGCTTGTGCGCCTCGGCGTTGCGGGCGTAGCCCTCGTACGGCCCGACGACTCCGGCGATCTCGGCCGAGCGGCGGTACGCCGTGCCCGTCATCAGCGAGGTGATCGCGGCGGCGAGGCTCCGGCCGGCCTCCGAGTCGTACGGCAGGCCGGACGCCATCAGCAGGGCGCCGATGTTGGCGTACCCGATGCCGAGCTGACGGTAGGCGCGGGTGGTGATGCCGATCTTCTCGGTCGGGAAGTCGGCGAACGCGATCGAGATCTCCATCGCGGTGATGATGAACTCGACGCTCTTGACGAACTTCTCCACCTCGAAGCCGCCGTCGGCGCGGAGGAACTTCATCAGGTTGAGCGAGGCCAGGTTGCAGGACGAGTCGTCCAGCGACATGTACTCCGAGCACGGGTTGGACGCGGTGATCCGGCCGGTCTCGGGGTTGGTGTGCCAGTCGTTGATGGTGTCGTCGTACTGCAGGCCCGGGTCGGCGCACTCCCACGCGGCCTGGGCGATGCCGCGGAACAGCTTCTTCGCGTCGATCTCCTCGATCACCGAGCCGTCGAGGCGGCCGCGCAGCCCGAACTGACCGCCCTCCTCGTACGCCCGCATGAACTCGTCGGAGACGCGGACCGAGTTGTTGGCGTTCTGGTACTGCACGCTGACGATGTCGGCGCCGCCCAGGTCCATGTCGAAGCCGGCGTCGCGCAGCGCGCGGATCTTGTTTTCCTCGCGCGCCTTGGTGAAGACGAACTCCTCGATGTCGGGGTGGTCGACGTCGAGGATGACCATCTTGGCGGCGCGGCGGGTGGCGCCACCGGACTTGATGGTGCCGGCGCTCGCGTCGGCGCCGCGCATGAAGCTCACCGGCCCGCTGGCGGTCCCCCCGGACGACAGCAGCTCCTTGGACGAGCGGATGCGGGACAGGTTGACACCGGAGCCGGAGCCGCCCTTGAAGATCAGCCCCTCCTCCTTGTACCAGTCGAGAATGGAGTCCATCGAGTCGTCGACCGAGAGGATGAAGCAGGCGCTGACCTGCTGCGGCGACTTGGTGCCGACGTTGAACCACACCGGCGAGTTGAAGCTGAACACCTGGTGCAGCAGCATCCAGGTCAGCTCGTGGTCGAAGAGCTCGGCGTCCGCCTTGGTGGCGAAGTAGCCGTGCTTCTCGCCGGCCTTGCGGTACGTCGAGACGACACGGTCGATGAGCTGCTTGAGCGACCACTCCCGCTCGGGCGTGCCGACGGCGCCGCGGAAGTATTTGGTGGTGACGATGTTCGCCGCGTTCACGCTCCAGAACGCGGGGAACTCGACGCCCTTCTGCTCAAAGTTGATCGAGCCGTCCCGCCAGTTCGTCATGACGACGTCCCGGCGCTCCCAGTCGACCTCGTCGTACGGGTGGACGCCCTCGGTCGTCCAGACCCGCTCGACACGCAGCCCCCCGGTGGCGGCGCTGCCGTTCGCCCGGCTGCGCTGCCGCCCTGCTGTGATGCCGTCCCCGGCCATACTGCTCCCCCTCGTTGCTTCTGCCACTCGTCTGTGGTGCGTCAGTTGCTCAGGCGCTCGCGCAGCGCGGCGATCTCCTTCTCGAACTCGTCGAGCGAGTCGAAGGATTTGTACACGCTGGCGAACCGGAGATAAGCCACCTGGTCGAGCTCCCGCAGCGGGGTGAGGATCGCCAGCCCCACCTCGTGACTGGGTATCTCGGCCGCGCCCTTGGCCCGGACGGTCTCCTCGACGCGCTGTGCGAGTTTCGCGATCGAGTCCTCGTCGACGGGCCGGCCCTGGCAGGCCTTGCGGACCCCACTCATGATCTTGGTGCGGCTGAAGGGCTCGGTCACGCCGCTGCGCTTCACGACGGCGAGGACCGCCTCCTCGACCGTGGTGAAGCGCTTGCCGCACTCGGGGCACGAGCGACGGCGCCGGATCAACGCCCCGTCGTCGGCCTCACGCGAGTCGACCACGCGCGAGTCGGCATGGCGACAGTACGGGCAGCGCACCGCGATCTCCTCCCGGAGCCCTCGCCATGATCCCCCCAAGCACGCCAAAACACGGCGTCGCGATGATCACTGCCAGCGCTCCGCCGTCGACGGCCTGTGGACAACCTTGGGGAGGAAAACCCCAACCTGTGGATGACTTACACCCTTGTAACTACTAGATGTTGGGGTAGACGCTATGCCCCGGCGGACGCGGACGCAAGCGCAGCGGCGTGCCGACGCGCCGGATTTTGCGGCTCGACACGTGGGGTGTACCACCCGACTACCGACCGCCGTTCCGGCAGGATCACGCAGCGGCCCCGGCAAGATCAACGCGCGACGGGCCGCAAGATCACGCGGCCGGTCAGGAGCGCGGGAGGAGCAGAACCTGCCCGGGCTGGAGATCACCGCTGCCCAGATGGTTGAGCCGGCGGATCTCGTCGACCGCGGACCAGGCGTCGCGCCGGGGAGCGACCCCGGCCGCGATGTCCCACAGCGTGTCGCCGGACCGGACCGTGATCGCAGGCAACGGCGTCGACGGGTCGTCGGAGGCCCGGGACGCCGTGGTGAACAACACGGCGCTCGCCACCGAGGCGAGCGCGGCGAACAGAACCAGCACCACGACCCGGCCGCGGCGGGTCAACCGCAGCGGCGGCTCGGCCCGGCGGACACCGTGCGCGACCATCGAGACCCCCAAGATCCACTATTGGAACACTCGTTCGATAGAACGCCCGTACGACGGTCTACCAGAACACACGTACGGAAGTCGAGCACCTGCGAGCGACACGCCGAAGCGAATGTCGTACAGATGTTTGAATATGTCGCACCCCACCACTACGGTTTTGCGACAAGAGGGTCAGCCGGGCGATCGCCATCCCCACGGCATCCGCGCCGGCTCCGCGAGCGCACCACGTGCCGACGAGGCACTTGGCCGACAGGGAGGGCGGACGTGTCGACCGACGACCGGACGAGCCGGCAACAAGAGCAGATCTCCAAGCCCGAGGCGGCGACCGCGCTGCGCCGCCGCGCACCGGGCCGCGCGCGCGGCACCGAGGCGCCGCAGCTGCGGTCGGTCACGCCCGTGGTCAGCCACTTCCCCGACCTGGTGACCGCCGACCTCACCGCGCGCCAGCGGCGCATCCTGGAATTCATCCGCGACTGGGTGGAGCGCTACGGTTACCCGCCCAGCGTCCGCGAGATCGGCGAGGCGGTCGGCCTGGTCTCCCCGTCCAGCGTGGCCTACCAGCTGAAGGCGCTCGAGACCAAGGGCTTCCTGCGCCGCGACCCCAACCGCCCGCGAGCCGTCGACGTGCGCTCCCCCAACGATCTCGTCGACGACGAGACGGTCCGCAGCGCGCGTCCCCAGCCGGCTTACGTTCCGCTGGTCGGCCGCATCGCCGCCGGCGGCCCGATCCTCGCCGAGCAGGCCGTGGAGGAGTTCTTCCCGCTGCCGCGCGAGCTGGTCGGCGAGGGCGAGGTCTTCATGCTCGAGGTCAAGGGCGAGTCCATGATCGACGCCGCGATCTGCAACGGCGACTGGGTCGTGGTGCGCCAGCAGCCCACCGCCAACACCGGCGACATCGTGGCCGCGATGATCGACGGCGAGGCGACGGTGAAGAGCTACCGCCAGCGTGACGGCCACGTCTGGCTCATGCCGGCCAACCCGGCCTTCGACCCGATTCCGGGCGACGACGCCACCATCATGGGACGAGTGGTCGCGGTCCTGCGTCGCGTTTAAACCCACATATCGTACGAGTCAGCAAAAGTCCCCGGTCCAGCGGACGGCCCGAGCGAAACACCGGGCCGTCCCCGGCCGCCGGGCCGGATGGCGGCCACCCAGCCCGTGAGCCGGGCGCCCGGGGCAGCCAGGCGCCCGGGGCAGCCAGGCACCCGGCGTCTCCTGAGCTCCGGCGCTCTCTCCGCCGCGGCGGCAGCCGAGGTTGCCGAACTCGGCGGCAGCAGCCGGAACCACCGCGCTCAGCGGCGGTAGCCGGGGTTGTCGAAGCGGCCCTCGGGCCGGAAGCCACGGTCGTCGCCGCCGCGCTGAGGCGGGCGCGGGCCGCCCTCCCGGCCGTTCGGCTGGCCGTAGACGCCCTGGCCGCGCGGCGGCTGCTGGCGGCCGCCCTGCGGCGGACGCGGGCCGCCACCCTGCTGCGGCCGGGGCTGCTGCATGCCGCCCTGCCCGCCCTGCGACGGACCGGCCGGCCGTTGCGGACGCTGACCCTGCTGCGGCCCGCGCGGCTGACCGTACTGGCCGCCGGCCCGGCCGCCACCGGCGCCCGCGACGCCGCCGCCACCGGCCCCGGCGCCGCCGCCCGGCGCGCCGTACACGCCGTTGCGGCCGGGCTGCTGGGGACGCTGGCTTGGGGAGCCGCCCTGCCGCGGGCCGGCCGGCTGCGCACCGCCCTGCCGGGGGCCGGGCTGCTGCGGCCCGCGCGCGGGCTGGCCGCCCTGCGGGGAACGCGCGTACTGCGGCTTGCCGCCGCCGGGCTGGCCGCCGTAACCGCCGGACTGTCCGCCGTAGACGGGGCCACCGCCGCGCTGCTGGCCGCCGTAGACCGGGCCGCCCGCGCCGCCGGCCGCCGGGCCGGATCGGGCTCCACCGTAGACAGCGGCCCGCTGCGGGGCGCCGCCCACGCCGATCAGCTCGGTCTCGGGATCGGCCGGCGGGTCGTCCAGGTCGACCGTCGGCGGCAGGTCCGCCAGGCGCTTGCGGTGCCGCGCGATGCCGAGCACGCCGACCCCGACCAGGATCAGCCCGATCAGGCCGACCGCGCCGACGCCGTACGTGATCTGGTCGATCGTCAGGTCGGAGTACCACGCCTTGCCGCCGCCCTCGCCGGCCGCGGAGCCCTTCTTGATGACCGCGGCCTCGGTGGACGGCGTGTACTGCAGGATGTTGTTCGTCGCTTCCTTGTCACCGTTCATGTCGGACACGGTGTAGAAGTACTTGCCGTCGGCGCTGTAGGTGATCGCCTCACCGAGCGGCTCGTTGGGCAGGCCCGTGTAGCGCGGCTTGGTCTTCAGCGCGGCGAGCACGTCGTTGTTCTGGACGTCGAACTCCAGCGCGTCGGTGTAGGTGCGCAGCACCACCTTGCCGCCGCCGGGAGCGATCGCGCCGCCGTCGATCGACTTGTTGCCGATGCGGGCGATCGGCGTGCCGTCGGTCTCGGTCGCCGAGACGGTGAGCGTGGCGACCTTCTTGAGCGGGACGGGGTCGTCGTTGTTGGCCACCAGCGGCGCGGACGGCTGGTAGATGTTGGCCTTGCCGATCTCCTTGGTGATGATCAGCGGGATGCCGTCGCCGGTCAGCAGCATCGCCTCGGCGTCGTGGTAGTCGCCGGCCGGGTATTTCACCCGGTAGATAGTCGGCTTCTTGGAGCCGTCGGCCGGCATCTTCCAGAGGGCGATCTTTTCCCGGCGGGTGCCGTCCTCTTTGTTGTAGTTGTTGTCGCCGATGTCGGCGATCCACAGCGTCTTGCCGTCCGGCGAGAGGATCAGATCCTCGGGGTCGAGCGGACCCTTGCCCGAGTACGCGACGTCGTCGACGATCTTGCACTTGGTGTCGAGGAAGAACACCCTCTTGTGGGAGTCGACGTTCGTGCTGTCGTTGATCACGACGTAGCCCGATGTGGTGGCCACGATCCCGGACAGCTCGTCGAGCTTCGGATCGGTCACCTTGCACATCTTCTTGCCCGCCGTCGCCTTGACGCTGACGGTGGGTGCCGGATCATCCGCAAACGCGCTGGACGGACCGGCCATCACCAGGCCAACGGCCGCGATGACCGGAAACACGAGACGCCGCATCCGATCAGTGTCGCATGCGGCGTCGCGAACCGGTGTTACGCGTGGATCAACCGAGGTCAGCCCGCCCACTCTCCGTCGCGGAACGGCTCCAGGTCGGCAGCGAGCCGCTCGTCGACCCGTACCTGCAGCTCGGTGCCTTCATCCGTATAGCGAGTGTTGAGTACCTGACCGGACCGATGAATTCGGGCGACCAGGTCACCTCGGTCATACGGAAGGAGGACCCGCAGGTTGACCGCCGGGCGGGGCAGCCGCTGCGCGATGGCGGCGTGCAGCTCGGGGATGCCGGCGCCGCTGCGCGCCGAGACGAAGACCGCGTCGGGCCACGTCCGCTTGAGCCGGAGCAGGCTCTCCTCGTCGGCCGCGTCCACCTTGTTGATGACCAGCAGCTCCGGGATCCGGTCGGCGCCGACCTCGCCCAGCACCTCGCGCACGGCGCTGACCTGACCCTCGGGGTCGGGGTGCGCGCCGTCGACCACGTGCACGACCAGGTCGGCCTCGGCCACCTCCTCGAGCGTCGAACGGAACGCCTCGACGATCTGGTGCGGCAGGTGCCGGACGAAGCCCACCGTGTCGGACAGCGTGAACACGCGGCCGTCCTCGGCGGCGGTGCGCCGGGTGGTCGGGTCGAGGGTGGCGAACAGCGCGTTCTCCACCAGCACGCCGGCCTGGGTCAGGCGGTTGAGCAGGCTGGACTTGCCGGCGTTGGTGTAGCCGGCGATGGCCACGGCCGGGACCCCGCTCGCCTGCCGGCGGGAGCGCTTGGTCTGCCGTACGGTGCGCATGGCCTTGATCTCGCGCCGCAGGCGCGCGATGCGGATGTTGATCCGCCGGCGGTCGGTCTCGAGCTTGGTCTCACCCGGACCGCGCGTGCCCACGCCGCCGCCCGCGCCGCCACCGCGGCCGGAGCCACCGGCCTGGCGGGAGAGCGTCTCGCCCCAGCCGCGCAGCCGCGGCAGGAGGTACTGCAGCTGGGCCAGCTCGACCTGCGCCTTGCCCTCTTTGCTCTTCGCGTGCTGGGCGAAGATGTCGAGGATCAGCGCGGTGCGGTCGACGACCTTGACCTTGGTCTGCTGCTCGAGGTTGCGCAGCTGGGACGGGGAGAGCTCGCCGTCGCAGATCACCGTGTCGGCGCCGGTGGCGACCACCACGTCGCGCAGCTCGTCGACCTTGCCGCGGCCGATGAAGGTGGCCGCGTCGGGCCGGCCGCGTCGCTGGATGAGGCCCTCGAGCACCTGGGAGCCGGCGGTCTCGGCCAGCGCGGCGAGCTCGGTGAGCGAATTCTCCGCGTCCGCGATCGTGCCCTCGGTCCAGACGCCGACCAGGACGACCCGTTCGAGCCTCAGCTGCCGGTACTCGACCTCGGTGATGTCGGTGAGCTCGGTGGAGAGCCCGGCGACCCGCCGGAGCGAGTGCCGCTCCTCGAGCTCGAGCTCGCCGGTCGTGGGGTCAGCCTCGATCTCGTCGAGGACAGGTGCCTGGTAAGTGTTTCGCAAAAAAATGACCTCCTCGGCCCGATCGTGGCACGTCGCGGAGCTGGGCGCACCTACATAACCGGCCGACTGGTTGAGCAATCGTGGCCAACTCAGTAGTAACCACCGGATTGGAAACCGATATTCCGAACGAGCGAGAATGCGGTGAACGATCCGCCCGATCCGGAGGACACACCGTGGTGACCACCCGCCTGCCGAGCGCAGGATTCTCGATCACGATTCGCATCGCCGTTACCGCGGACGCCTCGTCGATCGGCCGCCTCACAACCTGCGTCGGCGAGGCCGGCGCCATCGTGACCGCGCTCGACGTGGTCGACTCCGACCCGACCCACGTGCTCGTCGACCTCACCTGCGACACCGCCGACTCCGGCCACGCCGACCAGGTCGTCAAGACCCTCGAGGAGCTGGACGGCGTCGACGTCCGCAAGGTGTCGGACCGGACGTTCCTGCTGCACCTCGGCGGCAAGATCGAGGTGAGCTCCAAGGTCGCGCTGCGCAACCGGGACGAGCTGTCCCGCGCGTACACCCCCGGCGTGGCCCGGGTCTGCATGGCGATCGCGGAGAACCCGGCCGACGCCCGCCGGCTCACCATCAAGCGCAACACGGTCGCGGTGGTCAGCGACGGCTCCGCGGTGCTCGGCCTGGGCAACATCGGCCCGGCCGCGGCCATGCCGGTGATGGAGGGCAAGGCGGCGCTGTTCAAGCGCTTCGGCGGGGTGGACGCGTGGCCGGTGGTGCTCGACACGCAGGACACCGACGAGATCGTCCGGATCGTGAAGGCGATCGCCCCGGCGTACGGCGGCATCAACCTCGAGGACATCGCCGCGCCGCGCTGCTTCGAGATCGAGGAGCGCCTGCGCGAGCAGCTGGACATCCCGGTCTTCCACGACGACCAGCACGGCACCGCGATCTGCGTGCTCGCCGCGCTCACCAACGCCCTGCGGGTGGTGGGCAAGCGCTTGGAGGACGTGCGCGTGGTGGTCTCCGGCGCCGGCGCGGCCGGCACCGCGATCATGAAACTGCTGCTGCGCCAGGGCGTGGGCGACATCATCGCGTACGACCGGCTGGGCGCCCTGCACCGCGGGATGCCGGACATGAGCCCGACGTGGCACTGGCTGGCCGAGAACACCAACAAGGCCAACTACTCGGGCGACCTGCCCGGCGCGATCGTGGGCGCCGACGTCTTCATCGGGGTGAGCGCCCCCAACCTGCTGACCGGCGGCGACATCGCCAAGATGGCCGGCAAGTCGATCGTGTTCGCGCTGGCCAACCCCGACCCCGAGGTGGACCCGCGGGAGGCTCGCAAGCACGCCGCGGTGGTGGCTACCGGCCGCTCCGACCAGCCCAACCAGATCAACAACGTGCTGGCCTTCCCCGGCGTGTTCCGCGGCATGCTCGACGTGAGCGCCGAGGAGTTCACCGAGGAGATGGCGCTGGCGGCGGCGCGGGCGATCGCCGACGTGGTGGGCGAGGACAAGCTCAACCCCACGGTCATCATCCCGAGCGTCTTCGACCCCAAGGTGACCCCGGCGGTCGCCGCGGCGATCCGCGCGGTGGTGCGGGGCGTCCCGGCGCCGTACAACGCGGCGGCGATGCCCGAGGCCGAGCTGGAAACGGCCCCCGAGGAGAGCTTCTAGCCGGGGCCGGGAGCGTCAGGCCCGGGCCGACCAGCCGGTCAGCTCGGCCACGCGGTCGGTGATCAGGCCGGCGACGCCGCAGGACGCCAGGACGGCCCACTGCGACATGTCGTTGGCCGTCCAGGGCATGACGTCGATGCCGGCCTCGGTCAGCGCCCGTACCGCGGGCCGGCCGGCCAGCACGTCGGCCACCGACGGGTTGCAGCAGGACACGCCGAGCTCCCGGGCCAGCGCGACCGTCTCCGGAAGGAGGCCCTGGCGCAGCAGACCCCGGCGGACGTCGGGGGCGGTCTCGTAGGCCCGGCGCACCACGTCGGGGTCGAAGCTCTGGATGATCGTGCGGGACAGCAGCCCGCGTTCCGCGACCTGCGCGACGATGGCCTTGACCTCGTCGTGCGTCGCGGGTGGCTTGATCTCGAGGAGAATCTCCGGGCCGCCGCCGAGCAGGTCGAGGGTCTCGGCCAGCGTCGGCACGCGGACGCCGGCGAAGCCCGGGGAGAACCAGGATCCGGCGTCCAGCGAGCGGATCGCCGAGGAATCCGCCTCCCACACGAAACCGGACCCCGAGGTCGTCCGGTCGAGCGTGCGGTCGTGGATCACGACGGGCACCCCGTCGACGGTGGTGCGCACGTCGAACTCGACGTGGGTGGCGCCGCCACGCACGGCGGCGGCGAAGGCGGGCAGCGTGTTCTCCGGCGCCACGGCCGAATAGCCGCGGTGCGCCACGCGGTGCCGCATCAGTCGAGGACCTCGCCGTTCGCCACCAGGACCGCCGGTCCGCCCAGCCACCAATGGCCGTCCTCGTCGTGGGTCACCATGAGCCGGCCGCCGGGCACGTCGACCGCGACCACGCCGGTCGTCCGGCCGGCGTCCCGCAGCGCCACCGCGCCCACCGCGAGCGCCCCCGAGCCGCAGGACAGCGTCTCGCCCGAGCCGCGCTCGTAGACGCGCATCGCCACGTGCCGGTCGACGCCGTCGAGGGGCTCGGCCGGGACCGTGAACTCGACGTTGACCCCCTGGGTGAACAGGGCGGGATCGAAGCCGGGCGCCGTCGTGAGGTCGAGCGAGGGCAGCTCCAGCCCGTCGTGCACGCCGCACACCAGGTGGGGATTGCCGCAGTCGACGGCCACGCCGGGGAACGTCAGCGGTCCCACGGTCGCGGTGCTCGCCGCGTACACCCTGGGGTCTCTCATCCGCACCCGGATCTCGTCGCCCTCCAGCACAGCGACCACGACGCCGGCTCGCGTCGCCACCGGCAGGCCCTCAGGGCCGGCCGTGGCGAGCCCGCTGGACACCAGGTATCTGGTGAAGACGCGCACGCCGTTGCCGCACATCTCGGCGATCGTGCCGTCGCTGTTGCGGTAATCCATGAACCACTCGGCGTCCGCGGCGAAGGCGGCGCCGTCCGCGTCCTTGGCGGCGCGCACCACCCGCAGCACACCGTCCGCGCCGATGCCGAAGCGGCGGTCGCAGAGCCGCGCGACCCGCTCGGGAGTCAGCCGGAGAGCGCCGTCCGGGTCGGGGACGATGACGAAGTCGTTGCCGGTGCCGTGGCCCTTGGTGAATTTCATCTGGGGTCTTCCGCCGCGGGTCGGTGGAGTAGAACGGACCGGTCCATCATTCCGTAAGCGCCAGCGCATCCGCCACGAGTGTGTCCGACGCCCCGTCGAGCCAGCGGATCTCCGGGTCGCGCTTGAACCAGGAACGCTGGCGGCGGACGAAACGGCGGGTGCCGCGTACGGTGTCCGCTTTCGCCTCGGCCTCGGACATCGTGCCGTCGATCTGCGCGAGCGCCTGCTGATACCCGAGGGCGCGGCTCGCCGTGCGGCCCTCCCGCAGGCCCTGGCCGATCAGCCCGCGCACCTCGTCGACCAGGCCGCCCGCCCACATCAGGCCGACCCGGGTGGCGATCCGCTCGTCGAGGGCGCCGGTCTCGCGATCCACCCCGATCTGCACCGACGGATAGCGCGGGACCGGGGCGGGCAGCGACGCGGTGAACGGCTTGCCGGTCAGCTCGATCACCTCGAGCGCGCGCACGATCCGCCGCCCGTTCGAGGGAAGGATGGTCGTCGCGGCCACCGGATCCCAGTGCCTCAGCCGCTCGAACAGCGGCGCCGGGCCGTTCGCCGCCAGCTCCTCCTCGAGCCGGGCCCGCACGTGCGGGTCGGTGCCGGGAAAGTCGAACTCCTCGAGGACCGCCCGGATGTACAGCCCCGAGCCGCCGACCAGCAGCGGCACCCGTCCGCGCGCCGAGATCTCGTCGATCGCCGCCCGCGCCAGCGCCTGATACTCCGCCACCGCGGCCGGCACTGTCACATCCCAGATATCCAGCAGATGGTGCGGAACGCCCTCCCGCTCGGCGACCGTCAGCTTGGCCGTGCCGATGTCCATGCCGCGGTACAGCTGCATGGAGTCGGCGTTGATCACCTCGCCGCCCAGCTCGTGGGCCAGAGCGATGCTCAGGGCGGATTTCCCCGCCGCGGTCGGCCCCACAATGGTGATCACCCGCGGAACCAGATCGAACGGCACGGAGCAACGGTAGGACACTCTTCCGTCGACATGGCCAACAGGGTGAGCGCGATGGCGAAGCCCCGCCGCACGCCTCGTCCGTTCAGCCAGCCCAAACCCGGTCCCACCCGCCCCGTCTCCGCCGTTCCGGCACGCAAGCGCCGCCCCGCCCCGGTCCGGCCAGGCGTTCGGCGCACGGCCGAATAGATGAGGCCGATCCCGCCCCTGGGCCGCAGCGCGGACGCTCGGACCATGGACAACGCCAGCGCCCGGCACCGGTTCGTCGGCGCCCTCGCCGACCGGATGCGTAACCGCTCCCCCGAGGCCGCCTACGCCGCGGCCCTGGACCAGATAGAGGCGCTGCACACCAGCCCTACCCTGTCCGCCCGCCAGGCCCGCGTCGGCACGCTCATGGTGCTCGACGCCCTGGCCGAAGCCCTTGCAGAGGAGTAGCCATGGAGACCGCCAGCCTCACCTACGGCAGCGTCGAGTACTACGCCGAGATCATCCGCGAGAACAGCGAGACCGTCGGCCACACGTACATCAGCACGAGCGGACTTGTGCGCGCTGTACTGGCCGGTGTGGTGAGCAGCGAAGCCGAGCGCCTCGAGCACATCCGCAACGTCCTCGTCGCTGCCGACCGGGTGCGCGCCGAGATGCAGGCAAGCCGATGACCGACCTGATCAATGACTACGAGCGCCATCTGCGCCGCCTAGACCGCTCCCCGAACACGATCAAGTTCTATATCCGCGTCCTGCGCCAGGCCGACCAGGATCTGCCTTGCGGGCTGGCGTCGGCGAACACCGAGGAACTCGAAGACTGGCTGTTCACCCCGTCCCCGCACCGGCGCGGCGGCCCCCGGCGGGGCAAGACCACCCGCTCCCACTACGTACGGATCCTCAAGGGCTGGGGGAAGTGGTCGGTCGACCCGAAGACCCCGGAGCGGATCCGCCGCAACTTCGACGCGACCGCCGACCTGCCCGACATCAAGCCGGCAAAGACAAAGCCCCGGCCGACCCGGGAGGAAATACTGGCCACGCTCACCCGGCAGGTGCCCGCGCCTTGGCTGGCCTGGATCCTGCTCGGCGCGTACGGCGGCCTGCGCTGCTGCGAAATATCACGCCTCGACCGGTCGGACGTCACCGAGGACAGGATCTGGCTGCACGGCAAGGGCGACAAGGAGCGGTACGTGCCGACGCACCCGCTGATCTGGGAAGCGATCAAGGAGCTGCCGGCTGGGCCGGTGGCGGTGGATCGGGACGGCGTGACCCGGCTGACCGAGGACCAGGTCTCCCACCGCGGGAACCATCAGATCCGGCGTGCGGTCGGCGCGGGCATTACCAGCATGCACAAGCTGCGGCACCGGTTCGCCACGCGGGCATTCGACGCGACGCAGGACGTGTTCGCGGTGCAGGAGCTGGTCGGCCACGCCGACGCGAACATGACACGCCGGTACGTGGAAGTGAACCGCGACCGGATGCAGGCCGCGGTGGCCAGCCTTCCGGTCGCGGTGTGATCGTTCAGCTGACGGGCCCGGGCCGGCGGTGGCGAACGTCGCCCGAATCGCCCGGCGGCTCATTGTGGTGCCGGAGGTAGCCGTACCGGGCGAGTTCCTGGGTTTCGTCGCCGCAGTACTCGATGCGTGGCATCCAGTCCGGGTTGAAGTCCTCAGGGCCGGCGAGCACGACGACCTCGGCGTCGTGGGCGCGGACCTTGACGAGGGCGGTGGCCCAGTCGTGCACGATGCCGACGAGCTGATAGCCGCGACGTTCGATGTGGATCAGGCAGAGCTGGGCGCGAGTGCTGTCGATTGCCGCCCCGGCAGGCAGCAGCATGATGGATCTGATGAGGGCCGAGATTTCAGTCGCTCGGGTCACGGAGCCCTTTCCCCTCTTCTCCATCCCCGCCGCTTCCGGGGGTGGGTTCGGGGGCGGGGAAGTCATCTGATCGTGCTGGCGATCCGCGAATTGGCCTACAAGGTCGCCCGGAAGGGTGAACGGGGGCCCCTAGCTGAGCTTTGTCGCGGTCCGGGCGCAGCTTCGACGCCCAGTACCTCCACCGTGCAGCCGGACCCACTAGAGCCGCACCCGGCGCCAGCCCGCGTGCCGTAAGCACCACGGGCACCCCTCCTTGCCGTACACGTGCTCCGGCACACCCTCGGCCAGCCGCTCCGCCAGCTCGCCCGCGTCCTGGCGGAAGACCTCGGCATGGTGGCCGTCCACGTCCCACGTCGCCCAGAAACCGGCCGGCCGCTCGAAACCGGGGCTGGTGTTCTCGCGGAGCCAGGAGACACGCCAGCCGGGGAACCGGTTCTCGAGGTCCCAGCAGGCGGCGAGCGCGCCGACCGGCCAGCGCAGCCGGCCGGCGAGGAGAGACTGGTTCTTGCGGGCGAGCTCGGACGGGTACTTCGGGTAGGCCGTCATCGCAGCCACTCCGCCACGTCGACCTCGCCGTGCGTGCCCCAGCAGTGCTGGCAGAGCAGCCGGGTCGCGTCGGGAGGCCTGGTGTCGGACGGTTCGTAGGCGTGGTCGCCTTCGTCGCCCGGTTCGGCGACGACCTCCCGGTCGTAGGTCACGGTCTGCGGGCTGACGCAGGTGTGCGCGCGGGCGTTCGGATGGGTCACGGGCAGCAGGTGGGCCCGGAAAGAGATCAGCCCCCGCGGGGCGTCCTCGCAGGCGGCTTCGTGGATGACGTGTGCTGGCGGGTACTCCCGCATGGTGTGTTCCCTCCCGTCGCGATGGGAGGGCGACGGGCACCCGCTCGCGACGTCGGGAACCCGCCTCCCTGTGCGCCGGGACTTTACAGATTGACAAGTGGCCGAGACTAGATGTCGGAATATAACTCATCTGACAACTAGCCACCCCATAGCGTGATCGACATGGGGCGGCTACGAGTCATGGGAGCGGCAGAAATCGCCGAACGCCTCGGCGTCACCAGACAGCGCGCCTACCAGATCACCGCCCGCCGCGACTTCCCCGAACCCATCGCCCACCTGGCCATGGGCCAGGTCTGGGACACCCGCGACGTCGAAGCGTGGATCCGCGAGCGTCGACCAGAGCTGGCCGCCGACACCGGCGGCGAGTGACCCGATCATCCCGGCACGGCCCGCCGATCATGCGATTGACCGGGTTGCATCGATACCCCACCCTGTGAGCGCCCCATCACCGAGCGAGCAGGACGCTGCGATGACCTACCCACCCAGCCAGCCGATCGTCCCGACCAACTTCATGACCCCGCCGCCGGCGCCGAAGTCCCGCCGCGGTCTGCTGATCGCCATCGCCGCCGTGCCGACCGTGCTGGTGCTCCTGGTCGGCGGGATCCTCTACGCCGCGGGCGTGATCCCCGGCGGCGGGCTGTCGAAGGCGGCCGCGGAGCGAGCGTGCCGGACGGCGTTCGGCGACGAGTGGCAGCAGCGGTCCAACATCGCGGGCGCAGGCTCGGCGACCACCATCATCCCGACCGTGACCGGCATCGAGATGCTCGAGACCGTGGAGGAGGGCGACGGCTGGACGGTGAACGGCACGGTGCACTACACGCTGACCACCGCGCTGATCGCCCCGGTCGAGGGCTCGATCGACCTGACGTGCACGGCGACCGGCTCGGATGCCGCGCCGCGGACCGAGGTGTCCAACCGGAGCTGACCCCGGACACGACAAAAGCGCCGCCCCTCCCGAAGGAGAGGCGGCGCTGTGCGTTTGGTACGGGCGGGCCCTGCCCGCAGAGTCCAGGTTACGCCTGGCGGTCACCGTCGGCCGTGACCGGCGCGACTGCCTGTGTGCGGACGAACATCGCGACGCCGGTCGTGACCAGCGCCATGATGGCGGCCTGCGCCTCGGGCGCCAGCTTCAAGCCGAAGTACAGGGCGCCGGAGATGACTGCCTGGGCGAAGCCGAGGATCGCGGCGGCCTGCCCGTCGCGGCGTACCCAGACCGCGGTGACCAGACCGGCGACGGCGACGATGCCGGCGTTGAGGGCGGCCTGCTGCCCGGCGGTGAGCGGGAAGATCAGTGCCGAGATGAGCTGGACAAGGGCGGCAGCGAGGCCGGTCCACAGCGCGGGGTCGCGGCTGAGTCTCATGGGTTGCCTCCGAACGTGTGTTCTACTGGGGGCGTGGAGCGGGTTGACCTGGCGCAGGTGAGGCACGCCGAGCGGGCCCGTTGGCTTGCTGGCGGCGAGTGGGACCGTGCTGCTCCGAAGGTCGCCGTCGGTGAGCTTCTGGGCGGGGGAGGCTGGTACGCGCGGCTGTACGACTGGCCGGGGTTGTGGCCGAGGCCGGGGGTGTGCCGGTATGCCGGGCCGGACGCCGAGCACTATGCGCGCGCGACGGCGGGGCGGTGGATGCGCACCATCGGCGGCGATTGGGTCGCGACGTAGCACCTAGGGATGAGAGTCTCTAGCAAGCTATAGACATGAGCTATAGATTGCTATAGAGTTGGGTCATCGAGGACGACGAGCCGAGGGGGACGAGATGACCACCAGCTACACCGAGACCTACGCCGGCTACCTGCCCGACCTGGGCATGAGCCCCGCCATGGACGACCTGCTGCGCGATGTGCTCGACAACCACGATGACCGCGGCGAGATCGAGGACGAGATCAATCAGGCGATCACGGCCAAGCTCCGCGAGTTCGGGGTGGACGCGGACACCGGCGAATGGCGCGGCGAGTGGTCGCCCGAGCAGATCGTTCGCGGCGTCTTGGCCGGGCGTGGAATCGAGTGCCCCGCAGTGCCGCCGACCGGAGACCAGATGCTTGCCGAGCTGGCCGAGGTTGCCGCCAGGCTGGCCGAGCTGGACGAGCGCCGCGACGAACTGGTGCGAGGACTGATGCGGACCTCGGTGGCGCGTAAGCAGATCGCGTCGGCGGCCAGGCTCAGCGAGCCGCGGCTCTACCAGATCCGCGACAGGCGCCGCTGATCCCCCCGTCTCGCCTTCCAACTTTTTCTATAGCACGCTATAGACATGACCTGTAGCGTGCTATAGACTATAGGCATAAGGGAGAACGAGACAGGGAGCCGGAAATGAATAAGGTCACCAAGGCAACGGTCAAGATCGAGGACAGCAAGGGCACCCGGGAATACGAGAAGACCTTCCGGAACCCGAAGACGATGCAGGCCTACCGGATCGACCTCCGCAGCCGAGTGGAGACCGGAGCGACGATCACGATCACCCAGCACTGAGGACCGGGGCCCGGAAGGGCCCCTACCCTTTTAGATCGTTATGGCACGTTTCAATTCACGGCTCCGGACAGCCGAACTCCCGGCGCAGCTTGTCGATCTCCGCCGCGAACCGCTTACCCGACTCGGTCCTCGGCGGAGAATCCTCCTGCCCGCGGCTGATATCCACGAGCAGCGCACACCAGCGCTGGTCAGACTCGATCCGGGCCTGCCGCGCACGTTTCTGCGACTGCTCGTTCACCCAGGACGCGTATCCGACCGACGCGACCGCAGTGACCAGGCACGCCACGAACGCCACGGTGATCGCATACCAGAACCGCACATACGGCGTACTCACGGCTCACCCTCCGCTGGCGAGGACGACGCCGACGACGAGGCCGACCGCGACGAGGATGACGACCGCCCACGACCACCGCCGTTCGAAGGCCGCAGCTGCCATACCCGGATGCCCCCCGCGATCCCGAGCAGTCCCATGCAGGTGGTGAGCAGCTGCCCGTTCACGTCCCCGGTGACGATCTGGTACGTGATCCCGCCCAGGCCCACCACCACGCAGCCCGCGTCCCGGACGTAGCCGATCAGCTTCTCTGGACTCACTCATGATCCGCCTTAGCCCGGCACGGCCGGATCAGGACTGCGCCTTGAGTCCGGCCAGCTCAGCTTTCACGGTGGCGAGCTCGGCGAGGATCTGCCCGAAAACGCCAGCCGGCGGCACCGGGTCACCGCCCTTCGTGCGGGAGAAGAACGCCAGCTGCCACAGGTCCGGCACCAAGTCGTTCAGGCCGCGCTCGTAGGTGTTGCCCGGCGCGCTCGTGCCGGACATCTTCTGCGCCAGCATCGTCTGGGCGATGCGGATGCGCTCGGTGTCCGACAGGTCATCGGCGGTCTGCCTGAGCTTGGTGATCACCTCGCCCGCGACAGCGTCGATGCGGGCGTCGATCCACGCCTTGTCGGCGGCGGTGAGTGCCACGGGGATGTCCTCCAGATGCCAGGAGGCCGTCGAGGCCTCGAGCGATGTGGTGTACGACGCGGAGAAGTGGGCGTGCTCGGTGTGTGCCGACGCGCCGGTGTACGTCTTCTGCACCCAGCCCGACGACGCGGACCAGATGCGCCGGTTGTAGATGATGTAGCGCAGCCGCTTCTCTTTGCCGGCCCGGCAGCGGCCGAGCAGGAACTGCACGACCTTCTCCATCGTCAGGTCGGACTCGCGCAGATCGTCGTCCACATCGATCGCGTGGACCTCGTTCACCCGGTCGGAGTCGCGGATCGGCACCGAGCCGGTCTCGTCCGGGTTGTGGTCGGAAACTTCCTTCCCGTGGGCGGCGTCGCCGATCGAGCCGTCCGAGGCCCGGTCGCGGCCCGGCGCGATCCGATCGAACTCGGCGAACAGCGCCTTCAAGCAGGGGATGAGGACCCAATTGGACATTCACGCCACCGCCGGGGGCTCGTTCGGGTTGACCTGGCCGAGCAGACCGGCCGGCCACGGCTGCTGCGCGCTCTGGTCCAGGGCATGGCCGAGTGCATCGATCCACACCTGGTCGGTGACCACCGGGGCGACCTCGGAGACCTTCTTCATGACCACGCCGAGCATCGTCAGCACGGTCAGATTCATCACCCAGGTCGAGCGGTCGACGCCGTAGATGTCGACGTCGAGCATCTGCGCTGCCCGCTCTTGGCCTTGCACGAGCTGACTGACGTACTGGTGCACGAACTGCGCCATCGCCTCTCCTCAGAACGGGATGACAGTCAAGTGCCGTCGCTGCACGGTGCCGGTGCCGCCACTCACGCGATATTTGATGGTGAAGGTGTTGGAACCGGAGGTCAGCGAGGTCTCCAAATGGGTACGGGTGGCGTTCTGCAGGCCGTTCGTGCCGGAGTCGCGCTGCTCGAGCGCCCACGTGTCGGCGGCGGCGATAGTGGTAGCGCCGGAGATCTCGTGCGCCATGTAGACGCTGTTGCCGCCGGTGTTGTTGGTCTGCCATCCGCTCGTGAAAATCAGCGCCTTCGCCGCGCTGACCGCGGTGACAGCAGGTCCCGGCGTTGTGGTGTTCGCGTAGGCGGTCGCGCTCACCGTGTCCGAACCCCCCACCAGATCGGTCCGCGGGACACGCTCGACGATGGTGTTCGCCGCGCTCGTCACGAAGATGCTCCCAGCCGTGGTGGCGAGCGACGGCGCCGTCATGAGCAGGTTGTCCCGCACGCTCGCGTTCCACTGCGCCGCAGTCAGCGACGCGTTCGAAACGGCCGTGAGCGGCGTGGTCCAGGCCATGGTCAGGCTCCGATCTCGCGTCGGCGGTATTCCGGCAGGGCGGTGAGCACCTGGCCCGCGGTCACCCGTTCGCCGCGGGTCTCGAGGATGCAGCCGGACTCGGTCAGCCAGCCGGGCGGCAGCACGTCATGCACGGCGTTTTCGTGCAGCAGGTCCTGCAGCGTTTCGCCGGGCCGCCACGACCGGGTGTGCACGTCAGGCCGCATCGCCAGCAGCACTTCGATGCCCTCGGGGTCCGCCGGCCACACGATCTGCGTCGTCCAGCCGCAGCTGCCCGGGCCGGCGCACTCGAACCGCTGCTGCCAGCGGCGGATCTGCACCGCGCTCGTACACAGCCCGGCCGGGCAGCGGGCGATCCAGCGTCCCCAGTTCGCCTCCGCGTACGCGAGGCCGGGGATGGCGAGATCTGTCACCGCGCCGCCCTGGACTGCTCGGGTCGCCACTGGCGTTGCGACTCCGGCATGCCTGCCAGGTCGAGTTCGATAGCCCTCGGACTGGCCGGCCAGTCGATCGGCACGACTGTGCCGCAGCCGCCGAACGCGTGGCCATGGTCGTCCAGCGGGAACCGGCACTGCCATCGCTGCTGCCCCGGATCCAGCAGCATCGCGTTCGTGCAGTCGGGGCTCGGGCAGTCGGCGACCCAGCGGCCCCAGTCGTAGCGGGCAACGGCGTGATCCACAGTGGGGCTCCTAGTTCGCGAACGATCCCTGGTCGAAGCCCTGCCCGGCGACGTCGAACCGGAAGACGTTCGAGGCGTTGTCGATGCCCTCGACGCCGAAGAGGCCCTGGTTGAATCCCTTGCCGGCCACGCCGAACGTGAACAGGTTCGCCGGCTGCGTGGGCTCAGCGGCCTGGCAGGTGATCTCCAGGCGGTGGACGACGCCGAGGCTGGTGATGCGGTGCTTCAGACGTTCGATCATGAAGTCGGCGTTGATGCCGCGGGCGTCGTTGCGCACGGTGATCCGGTCGGAGATCCTCGAGGCGAGGATCTCCGCGAGGTACGTGGCGTCGAGGCCGACCACGCTGAATGTGATCGTCGGCCGGTAGTTGGCGTACACCGCGACGATCTTCGTGGCGATGGCCTGCGCGTCGTACTGGTTCGCCCACGTCGGCGCCGCGTCGTCCGGCCATTGCTGGATGCCGAAGTGGCCGATCGATCCGGTGTCCTGCGCCGAAACCTGCACGGTGCGTACGACGCTGACCGGGCTCGCCCGTACCGCCACCCGGGTGATGACCGACGCGCCTGAGCAGGTGATCGACAGGATCGCCGACTGGCCGGAGGTGCGCGACAGCGTCACCGAGGACACGGCGCCGGACTGCAGCTGGATGTCGCCGGACTCCACCGACGGAACGACCGCGCCGAGGAACGGGCCAGTGGTCTGCACGATCAGCCGGAGAGTGTCGCCCGCGGCCACGGTGAGCAGGTCGTCCTGCGTCCACACCTCGGCGATCTTCTGTGGCGCCCGCAAGTCCACACTGAAGGTGGCAGAGTTGGCTATCCGTTTGGCGCCGTGGTCGTAGACGAAACTCCCGGCCTCGATCTTGAAGTCGCCCGCGACGGCGCCGGCCGGGATGGTGTGGGTGTAGGTGCCCTGGCTGGTGGTGCTGCGCGCGTCGAAGATCCGGTGGTGGCGATCCTTGAAAACAAACGTGCCGCCCTCGACGTATGCGATGGCAGGTGGCCCTTCGGAGTGGACCAGCTTGGTGATGGCCGTGTCGGCGTCGGTGCCTTCCTCCCACCACCACGGCATGTAGGTGGCGCCCGGGTCGATGTCACGGCCGCCGGTCCAGCCGATCTCGTCGAGGACGTAGCCGATTGCGTCGCCGGTGCGGATGCCGCGGTAGAGGGGCGTCGATAGGGTGGCCGATCCGGGCTGGCCCCAGCCGTCAAGGGCGGTGCCGGAAAACACGCCGACCGGGTCTCCGGAGACGTCGAAGTCGTCGAGTTGGCCCGACAGCAGCGTGTATGTGACGCCCCCGTTGGTGACCTGGTAGCGGACCGGCCGGTTCGGCAGTATCTTCCCGGCGATCGGCGAGGACGAGTTTTCAGGGCTGAACAGCTGACCTTCGTTGTTCAGCGAGAAGAGCAGTTGCCCGGCGGTGGATTTGAGGGTGTTCTCGCCGGAGACGTCCCGCCCCCATGAGACCTCGATGTCGCCGGCCAGCGCGTAGCTGGATGCGTCCTCCAACGCGTTCGCGAAGGTACCCTGCTGTGACCAGTCGATCGCGAGTTGGTGGCCGCGGACGGTCACAGCTTCCTCGCCCGCCTCGCGTCATGGATGGCCGTCACGACCAGATCCTGCGCGGCTTGTCGGGTCGTGATGGTCGAGCCGTGGAAGTGCAGGTGGATGTCGCCGCCTATGGCCGCCATGCCTGCCGGGCCCGCGATCGGCTCAGGACGGCCGGTGCCGTTCTTGATGACGTTCAGGCCTGGCCGCAGGACGCGGAAGCCGCCGTCGTCCATCGCGATGTGGTCGTGCGGGTTCCCGCCCGCGAAGTTGTGCTGGTTGAACACCAGGTCGCTGTAGGCGTGGCGGCGGCCGTTCTGGATGTTCAGGTCCTGCCACGGGGTGATCAGCTCTTTGGTGCGGGTGCCGTACCGCCGGTTCCACACCTCGGCGAGCTTGCGGTTCCAGTGGAAGTCCACGGCCCGGCCGATCGCGTGATAGCTGCGGTTGCCGGTGAGGGTGATCGCGCCGGGGCGATCCTTCGACAGGACTTGGATGCCGGGCACGATCTGCCGCGCCGCCTGGACGATCCAGTCAGAGGTGCGGCCGCCGGTCGGCACCGGGAGGATGACCTTCGCCTCGACCTCGGACCTCGATGGGATCCGGGTGTTCTGGCCGGTGGTCGTGACGCGAAAGTTCCGCTGCTCGACCGGGTAATAGCCGCCCGTCGCGTAGCCGTTGCGCCCGGCGTTGAGGTCTTCGAGCGCAGCCCGGTGCTTCGCGGTCTGCCGGGCGTTGACGATGAACTCGCCGCCTGCGAGGCCGAACATCCGCCCGTCGCGGCCGATCCCCGTCAGGTTGTCGACCGACGACGGCGCGCCGGGCAGGCGGCCCTCGTACGCGCCGCCGCGGGCGTAGCCGCCGTAGCGCTTGGCCGGGCCCTTCTCGCCCTTGAGCTTCGCGATCTCCGAGGCGATCGGGATACCGTCCGCCAGGGACCGCTGGAAGACGTACAGATCCTTCAACGCCTGGATGACGTCGTCCATCTTGCCGACGACGAGATCGGTCGTCTTCTTCTTCGGGATCGAGCCGTAGGTGTCGACGAGCTTCTTGGTCTCGGTGCGGTTCAGGCCGTTGCGACGTGCCTCTTCCTTGAGCGCGGCGATGCGGTTGTTGTGCTTCTTCGTTGCCTCACCGATCGCGACACCCGAGTTGATGTCGGCGATGTACGCGTCCCGCGTCGCCGTCGCCACCGACTCGAGGGCGTCCCGGTTGGACCGGCCCGCCGCGGTGTGGATGTTGAGGGACCTGCCGTTCGTCTTGATCGACTCGGACAGGTTGTCCCACGACGCCTCGTACTGCTCGTTCGCGTCGATAGCGGTCATCTGGGCGCCGGTCAGCGACTGGATCGCCTTCCGCAGCCCCTCGGCGATCTGCGTGGCCCGGGTGCCCTGCGGGGCCAGCTCGGCGAGTGAGGTGTTGTAGGCGTCCTGGGCGTCCTTGACTGCTTTCTGCGCGGCGGTCACGTCTTCCTGGGTGGCGGTGAACAGCCCGTTCGCCCGGGCTGCTGCGGCTGCCGCTTCGACGTTGGTCAGCAGGGACTTGACCATCTTCGACGTCTCGGCCGCGGCGATCCCGGCCGCCCGGCCGGAGCCCTCGACGATGCCGAGGTTCTCACCCATCGCCACACTGAAGTCGTGGATCTTGCCGGGGATGAACGAGATGATCCCGTACAGGTCGGTCAGCCCGCGCACCAGGTAGCCGGTCGCTTCGATCGCGCCGCCGGTCGCTTTCGCGAAAACAGTCAGCGCGCTGGCCGCGTTCTCCGACCCGCCGGAGATGGTCTCCATGGCGTTGCCGACGGACGTGCCGATGATCGTGAAGCTGTCCCCGAGGGCATCGATGACCGGTTTGCCCTTGGTGATCAGCGACTGGATCCCCCGCAGGATCTCGTCGACCCCGTTCAGGGCTCCGTCGACGAGCGGGCCGAGGAAACCGCTGCTCTTGGAGAAGATCGCCTGGATCCGGGAGTTCGCCTGCCCGAACCGGGCCTCGATCTTGCCGATCGACTGCAGCACCGGCGTGAGGAACGGGGTCGCGTCGGCCTTCAGGTCACCGAGCAGCTTTTCGCCGAGCGCCTTGCTTGCTTGCTGGACACGGGGGTCGTCCTTGACGAGCAGCAGCCCGCCGATGACCCCGCCCACACCGGCGCCGCCGATGACCGCCGCGGACATGACCGCGCCGACCGCCGGGGCCGCCGCAACCGCCGCCGCGAGGACCGCGGGGCCGATCGGGGCTTTCGCGAGCAGAGGGCCGATCTTCGAGGAGAAACCGACGGCGAACTGCTCGGCGGCGTTCTGGCCGTCGCCGACGTCGCCGAGCTGCTTCTTGAACCGGGCCAGCTGCGCCAGACCCCGATCGATCTTGATTTTGACGTCGACCGTCGGCGACGCGGCAGCCAGGCGCTTGAGCCGCGCCTCGGTCTCCTCGATCTTCGCCAGCGCCTCTTTCGGCGACGCCTTGATGTCGATCGGGTCGAGGTTCAGCCGCTTCAACGCCCGGTTGAGCTGACCGCCGATCTGCTTACCGGCCTTGGACCCGGGGTCCTGCGCGCGGAGCTTCTCGAGCAGCTCACGGTCGAACCCATCCAGCTCGGGGAGGACGGGGACGTAGGCGCGGCGAAGGACGGTCACCGGACTTCACCGCCACCGAAGCCGCTCTTCGCCCCGTTCTTGATTGCCGCCGGGACGAGGTGCGGTTTGGCCGGCTCCTTCTCGGAGCCTTCTTCAACGATCCAGCCGTAGAAAGCCTTGTCCGACCAGCCGACCGCGTAGCCCTCGATGCCGGTCTCGAGGTCGGTGATCTCCTCGATCACGATGCCCCGCGCGAGCGTCCCGGTCTTCTTCGGCGCCAGCTGGCGCGCGTCGCGCCGGATGTCCTTCGCCAGTTTCAGCAGCTCCTGCTGGACCTCGTCGGAGTTCGCGATCTCGTGCAGCGCGCGGGGGTCGGTCGGCTCGTGGGAAACCTTCACTGCACCCTCCGGTTCGTCACCCGTCTCGGCCCTTGTTGAGTGCCGCGGCCAGCGCTTTGAAGCGCTCTTCCTCGCGTCTGGCCGCTTCGATCTCGGACTGCAGCACCGGCTCGGCCAGCGCCGACTCGAACGCCAGGACCGGGCAGTCGGCGGCGCATTGGCTCTGGCATCGGCCGGCGTGGGCCAGCGGCGCACGCAGGTGGCGGTAGGCGATGTTGAGCATCAGCCGCGGCGAGATCCTGTCGACCCAGCCGAGGCCCCGAGCGCCGAGACCGGTCAGTCCGGGGAATCCGAGGACGAGCTGCTCGAACTCGTCGAAGTTCGCGGCGATCCAGTGGAGGAGGTGGATCGCCGCTCGGTAGGGCGGCCACTCTCGCTGCCGAGTAACGCGTAGGCGAGGGACCGGATCTGCTCCGGCTCGGCGCCGACCTCCACCGCGTGGTGGTAGAACCGCAGCCACTCCGACTCGTCCTCGGCGAGGACCTTGCCGTCGGCCTCGTGTTCGGGGGCGGTGAGGGCGTGCCGGATGGTCTCCATGAGGGCAGCGGCGAAGTCGGCACCGCTGACCTTGCCGCTCATAGACGCGCCGACGGTGAGGTGGACCATGCCGGGGATACGGCCGCGGACGGTGAACGTCTCGCCGGCGAAGTCGAAGGTGTCCGGCTCGATCGGTGCCTCATACTCGCGTGCGGCGGCGGCGAAACTGCCGAGTGATGCCATTGCTTCTCCTGCTCCCGGTGTCTCCCGATAGGAGTGCCCGGCCGCCTCGGGAGAGAGCGGCCGGGCACGAAAAAACCGCCCCCGGGGCGGCTGCTTGAGCGAGGTGCGGATCAGGTGGCCAGCGACAGCGCCCCGGTCGTGAACCGCTTGTACGGGGTCGTGTAGCCGGAGGACGGGATCTCGGCGTTCCATTCCATCGACAGCCCGGCCTTCGTCTCGAACGTGCCGCGCACGTACTCGACGGAGCCGACGTTGAACACCTGCGGCCAGACGATGATCTCGTCGTCCAGGTTGGACTGGAACGCCAGCATCACCCGCACCTCGGCGTCGGCCAGCGGCGGCGCGTACTCCGTCATCTTCGTGCCCGCCGTGCCGGTCACGGTCGTCGTGCCGCCGTTCATCGCGAGCTTCCAGATCAGGTCCGAGATTTCGTTGGCGACGAACGCGACCCGCGACGACTTGGACGTGGTGACCACCCTGACCGGGTACTTCGACTCGGCCACCCGGATGTCCGCGGTCTCCGTCGACTCGGTGTAAGTGACACCCGCGTCGGTGGAACCGACGTCCAGCCAGTTGGTCCAGGTCGGCGCGAACTTCGATGCGGTCGGCGTGAACGTCGGGATCGCGGTGGCCAGCGGCGCGTAGCGGATCCGGCCGGGGCCCGTCTGGACGAGGTTCGAGGTGATGGGTGCGACGCCCATGTGTCAGCCCTCCTGCTTCGGCGTGATGCCTTTGGCCGGCGCGCTGGTCTTCGTGTCGAAGTCGCCCGGGTGGCGGCCGGTCAGTTCGGCCTTGATGTCGCGGGCCTCTTTGGTGTCTTCGCCGACGACCAGGTCTTCCCAGCCGTTGGCCTTGACGGCGTCGGCTTCGACGCGCTGACCCCGGGTGTAGGCGTTCACCCCGCCCCAAGGGATGTCCTGTTTTGCGATGAATGCGCCCACGGTTCCTCCGGTTTTCAGGGCATGACGGTGATCGAGATGTCCGAGCGCACGCGTGCGCGCCCGGTGTCGTCCGCGGGCGACCAGAGACCCGCGAGCCGGATGGCGACGCCGTTCACGTGGCCGCCGGTGATGTCGGTGCCGAGCAGGTCGAAGACGGCGGCGCGCACGGCCAGGTCGAGCGCCCACGCCTCGCCCTCGCCCGCGTCCGACGTCCCGCCCCACGACGCGAGCTGGAACTCGGGCGCCGACTCCCACGGCCACGGCTGCGGCCCGCCGAGCGCGGTCACCTGCAAGCACGGCAGCGCCGGTTCCTGAAGGCGGGTGCTGACGCGGCCGCCGTGCAGCGGGCTCAGGCTCGCGTGCGCCGCGAGGAAGGTGATCAGCGCCTGCGTCGCGTCGGGCAACGGCGTGAACGTCATCGCTCACCTCCGACACGGGCCTTAAGCTGGGCGGATGACTCGTGTGCTCCCGCTGAGACTTCGTTCACAGCCCAGCGACCGGGTAGGGCGCACTGCGCACTGGATCGTGTCGGTCGGGTGGGTCCGTAACCAGGCGAACGGGCGGCGATGTGGCGTGATCGCGCGGTTTGGCAATCGGCACTTCGGCGTATGCGTGAGCCCGTTGTAGCTAGCTCGACAGGTCGATCCGGCGCAGGTAGGCGCGCACGTGGTGGAGCTGGCCGCGGACGTAGGAGCGCATGACGTCGCCGTCGAGGTCGTACGTCAGGCCGTCGGGGCCTATCACCCGGTCGGTGGACTCCAGGTCGAGGTCGGGGTTGCCGAACACGTACGCCTTGGTGACCGTGCGGGCCTCGTCGCCGATGACCTCGGAGACGGCCTTGTGCGACCACTTCACCAGGAAGTCCTCGCTGGTCGCGTTCGCCCAGTCGCGCTCCTGGTTTCCGTAACCGCCCGAGGTCAGCGGAGCGCGCAGGCGGGTGATCGTCTCGCGCAGGATCACCGCGACCTCCCTACGGCCTGGACGTGACGCCCGCGTACGGGCGTTGTGTGACGCCGGCGAACGGACGCCGGGTGTGCCGGTGATGCCGGGTGGTTAAGCCGACCGAGCAGCGGCCAACCACTGCCCGCGCCGTGCTGACCTGCGCGGCGCAGAACCCCGCCGAACACACGCCCGCCGTGCGGGACCGCTTGACGACGACAGCGGTGCCGGCCGTGCCGGTCGGGCAGGAAGCCGAGCAGGCTGCGCGCTTGCGGGCTCCCCCGGCCGCGGCTGCGCCTGCCGTGCACACGGACGCGCCACGGGCCACCTTTACTGCCGTTGCCCGGACTGCCGCTCCGGCTGGGCAGATGCCGGTGACGGCGCGGGACACGACGGAGCCGACACTGCCGGAAGAAGTGACGCCGGCGGCGCACCGGCCGCCGGCGGCGGCGACCTTGACCGCTGCGGCGCGGGCGGACAACCCCGCCGCGGTCTGGCCGGTCTGCGCGGCTGCGCCGACGAGCGCCGGCGCGCCGAAGTCGATGTACGCGCCGGGCGGAAGCTGGGCGCGGCGCTGGGCGGTGACGATCGCGGCACGGTTGACCACCTGTGCGGCGGTCGCGGCGAACCGTTGCGCCGCCGCCGTGCCGGCCGCCGCGACGCCGGTTGAGCACCTGCCGGCCACTGCGGCGACCTTGACCGCCGCGCCGGTTGCGGAGAAGCCGGCGGCCGCAACACCGGTCTGGGCGTCCGCCTGGGCCTGTTGCTGCGGGGCGCGGACGACGATCGCGGTGACCGTGTAGGAGCGGCCCAGACGCGCCATGCCGCCCCCTCAGTAGGTCGCTGCGCGGTGCACGGCCACGGGCGGGACGACCTGGACGTTGCGCCACGGCGTGGCGGTCGCCGGGGCGGCCTCCTGGAACACCAGGATGATCCCGGTGCGCGACTGCGGGGTGACGCCGTTGTCCCACGTGATGCCGGTCGACGTGCCGCTGACACCGTCGGCGGTGAAGGACAGGCTGGCCACGGAGATGTTGTCGCGGGTGCCCGAGCCGAGCGTGGTCGCGACGTCGGCGGTCTCGGTGTAGCCGTTGGTCCATGAGCCGACGCCGGTGTTGAATGCGCCGTTGAAGCTGCCGCCGATGCTGGCGACCGCGAACCGGTTGCCCGCGGACGGGGTGACGGCCGGCGTGGTCATCGTGGTGCCGGACGACTGCTGCAGGGTGCCGTTCGAGACGTCCAGGCTGCCGACGCCGGACAACTCCAGCGCGATCATGCACCACGTCACCGAGCTGCCAGGCGTGCAGGAGAACGTCGTCTCGCCGCCGGCCGCCGTCTTGTACCAGACGTAATGCCCGAGGAAGGTCTCCTGCCGGCCGCCCGTGGGCTCGGTGAACCCGGCCGGCTTGTTGCCGCTGGTCACGTAGTCGTCGCCGCCGTACACCACGACCAGCTTGTTGCCTGCGGTGGCGGGCGAGTCCAGGGTGATCGACGCCGTGCCGGTGGCGGTGTTCTGCGCGAGCGACTTCACCTGGACGACCACGCCGGCCACGAGCGCCCCCTATCCGGTGTAGTCGCTGGCGTGCCCGGATCCGGAGTCGGTGTCCGACGGCCACCAGTACAGGCCGTTCCAGGCCGCGTTTCCCCAGTTCGCGCCCGGATAGTTGCCGGTGCTGGCTCCGGCCGCGACCAGCCAGGTGTTGCGCCGCCACAGGCTGCCGGTGCCCGAGTCGGAGACGGCCCAGTCGCGCAGCGGCGTGCCCGACCCCACCGAGCGGCCGATGCGCGTGGAGAACACGTTGTCGGTGAACGTGATCCGCTGCGATGTGCCAGACGCCGACAGGGAGATCGACTGCTGGTCGCCGGAGAACCGGTTGCCGGTGACCACCGAGTCGTTGTAGGCCCCGGCCCCCTGCCAGGCGAGCAGGTTGGTGTTGCCCCAGATCTCCATGACGTTGTTCAGGCACTGCGCGCCGTGGTAGTTGCCGTCGTTGACCAGCCAGCAGTCGTTGTGGAACTGGTTCGCGGTCTGGTTGACGACGAACGGATCGGCCCCGTGGTGGAACCACGAGTTCTGCACCACGTGCGGGTTCGCCACCGTGCTGCCCGCGAGTTGCATGGCGTTGCCGAAGCCCCAGAAGTCGCACCGGTCGACGGTCAGCTTCGTGATGGTGGTGTTGAACCCGCCGTCCCCGACGATCGCGTACTGATACCCCTTGCCGTACTCCACGTACGTGGCCGTGCTGCCGGACAGCTCCTCACCGGTCAGCTCGGCCGGGTAGTTCGCCGTGGACGGCTGGAAGGTGCAGTACTGGAAGGTGACGTTGCTGCCGTACAGCAGCACCAGGGCCACGCTGTTGTTGCCCTGGTTGGAGACGTTCGCCGACTGCTGGAACCGGCAGCCCCGGAACGTCACATTGCTGGCGTGGCTGCCGGTGCTGCCGACGTCGGTGCCGCCCTGGAAGTCGCGGTACGAGTAGGTGGTGTTCGACGCGGCGACGAAGTTGCCGGTGTGCGTGCCGCCGGTGAACGACCCGGGCCACAGCGGGTCGGCCGTGTGGCCGTAGCCGGCGGCGGCCGGGGCGCGGAGCAGGCGGGCCCGCGACCGGACCGCCGGCACCTAGATCCGTTCGAGGATCATCGACGCCCGCGCGTTCACCGACGCCGGCGCGGTCAGCCGGATACCGAGCCCGGCGGACACGTCGCACTCGAACTCGGAGCCCAGCGCGAAGTCGTACAGCAGCAGCCCGCCCGCGGGGGTGAGCAGCCCCGAGTCCAGCACGGTGAGCACGGTTGGCTCCGACGTGCTGGCCGAGAACGCGGTGAACCCGGTTGTGATCGCCCGGCCGTAGACCTGCACGATGTTCGACGTCTCGGTGGTGTTGCCGGTGCCCGGCGTCGAGTTCGACGCGTTCGTGGACCGGACGATCTCCCACAGCACCGGCACCGCCGACGCCGAGATGCCGTCGAAGCCGATCCGGAACTTCTTCAGCTCACCGCCGAAGCTGCTCGGGGTGATCATCATCAGCGCGGTGCGGGCAGTCGCCGCGGACAGCGCCACCGCCGACGAGGTGCTGACCTTGTAGCCGGCCTTGGACATCGTGGAATCCCCTCGTCACATCGCGGTGGCTTCGAGCACCAGCGCGCCCACCGCCACAGTGATCTGGCCCTGGCCCGCGAACACCTCGGGCACGACCTTCTGGAAGAACAGCTCGCCCTGGCCGGTGATGTCCACCGCCGAGCCGCCCTGCGTCGCAGACACCTGGAACGTGTTCGTCGTCGACCCGACCACGAAGTAGACGGTGCCCTCCGACACCCCGGTCGGCAGGGACTCGGAGAAGACGTTGAACAGCATCACCCGGTCGTTGTCGGCCAGGCCATGCGCCGCCGACTGGACCACGTTCCCGGTCACACCCGCCGAGTCCACCGTGCCGAACGACCGCGTCGCCCCGCCGAACGGGGCGTAGCCACGGTAGTTGTTCGTGTTGCCCGTCGACGCGTTGAACCAGGCGAAAAACCCGTACGTGCCCGCCGGGACGTCGAAGGTCAGCGTGTTCGTGTTGGACTTCGCGCCCGACGCTGCGCCGCCCCAGGTGACCGCCTGCCGGGCATACGCGGGGCTGCCACCGGTCGCCTCGACGGCGTTCATGTTCGCACCCGTGCCCGGATCGGACAGGGTGCAGATCCCCACATGGGTGATCTGCGTGTTGGACTCGTCGAGCGCGTCCAGCATCACGTTCTTGGCGGGATCGTTGAATGGCACCGCGCTCTCCTAGGCGATCAGCATCGGGTGGTGACGGACGTCCAGTGCCAGTCGGGCTCGGGAAAAGAGCCCTGCGGCTTGCCCGCGGTGTTGTAGGCCGTACGCGCGGCGTCGAGGATCTCGCGCCGGCGGCCCTGCGGCCCACGCTCGTACACGTCGGCGGAGTCGTCGACGGTCTGCGACCACTTCGCCGTCGGGTTCTCGTGAACGAGGGCCGCCAGCTCGATCGCCCACGCCCACAGCTTGTCGGGCACCGGGTCGGGCCAGGTGTCGAGGCCGGTGGCGTCCTGCAGCCAGCCGTTGACGTACCGGCGGACCCGGATGGCGGTTTCCGTGTCGACCCCGGGGACCTGCAGCCAGGACGGCAAATCCCCGAGGTCGAACAGGTCGGCCATCGTCAGGCCTTGGCCGGCGCGGCCTTGACGGGCGGCTTCGGCGTCGGCTTCGCGGGCACGGCAGGCTTGGGGCCGCCGTGCTCGTCGAACTCGACGCGCTCGCCGACCGGCGCGACGCCCTCGGCCTCCGGCGTGCCCGCCTTGGCGATCATGCCCTTGCGCAGGTGCCGGTCGAGGTCGCCCTGATCGGTGTCGGCGGGCAGGGTGCCGCCGCGGTAGAAGCCCTTGAGGACCATCGAGCCCAGGCCGTCGCCGACCTTGACGGTGACGTACGGGGCAGTGACCACGTAGCTCATCAGGGAGCCACCACCCCGGTGATCTCTTCGACGGCGCCGGTCTCGCGGATCACCGGCACCGTCTTGCGGCGGCCCTGCAGGTCCCACGCGTCCAGGTCGTCCTGCCGGATGGCCTTGATCTGCACGGCCAGGTCAGCGACCGAGTAGCCGGGCGAGCCGTCGGTCTCGTCGGCCATGCCGCCGAGCTGCTGCGAGTCGAGCACCAGCGCGGTCGTGGTCAGCGACGGCGTCTTCAGCACGGTCAGCCCGGCGATCGTCTCGATCATGCCGGTGTAGACCGGGTTGTCGCTCGACTCGCGCTTGCGGAGCTGCGCGATGCCGTCGTTCAGCATCAGGTACGTGTAACCCTTCGGCGACACGACCAGGGTGTCCGGGCGGAAACCCTGGTTGCGGTCCTCGATGCGCTGCACGCCCAGCAGGACGTCCTCGAGCGGCTTGCGGTTCGCCGCGGTCGCGTTGTCCCACGACCCGGCCGTGGCCGTGTCGGCGGCGGCGGACTGCACCGCCGACATGGTGATCCCGTCGACCTGCCGGATGATCGAGTTGACGACCTTCTGCATGCTGCGGGACACGGCCTCACCGCCGTAGACGCTGCGGGCGATCTCCTCGTCGGTGAGGCGGTGCTTCTGGCCCCACTTGACGATCGCAGCGATCGCGGCCGTGCCGGTCGGCAGCGACGCGAACGGGTACTCGGAGCCGGGCGAGACGGCCTCGACGGTGCGGTCCGAGACGAACGCCTCGGACTGCTCGTACAGCACGGCCCCGCCGTTGGAGCGGAACCGCTGGGTGAGGATCTGGTCGGACACGAACCGCAGGTCGCGGAACGTACGCAGAACCCGGGACAGGAACGTCGGGTTGTTCAGGAAGCGGCTGATCGTGACGTTGTCGCCCGAGATGGTGGGCGCAGCAGCCGGATAGGTAGTGGGCACTGCCTAGCTCCTCTCGGGATTATCGGCGGCCCTGGACACGCAGCAGCAGCGGCGATCCAGCGGCGGTGGTTGCGGCGGTGCCGATGAGCGTGCCCGCCGCGGCGGCGGTGGCGATGGTGGCGGACTTGACCTGGCCGTTGGCGTCGGTGACGACGCCCGCGTCCTGGGTGATCGCGCCGGACGCTTCGAGCTCGTGGATGACACCGTCGAGCGGCCACACGGTGACCTTGGCGCCGGAGCCGGCGTCGTGCGCGGCGACCCCGACGACTGTCGGGTCGTCAGCGGCCGCATGCGCGACAGTGCCGCTGCCGGAGACCGCGAGGACGCGGCGGCCGGTGACGGCGGCGGAGGTGGTAGCGGTGAACGGTTTCGCGCCGCCGGTGAAAACAGGCTGGTAGTCGGACATGGGTCAGTTCCCCTTCCCGAAGAAGCCGGCCGGGAACATGCCGCTGAACTCGGCCTCGAACTCCCGGTCCCCGGCGTCCGCGTAGCCGGACGCGGCCACGGCCAGGGCCGAGTTCGGGGTGAGGTTCTCGATCAGCGCCCGGGTGCCGTCCGGGTCGGCGTCCCACAGCTTCGAGAAGTGCGGCTTCTGCGCTGGCGTGAACTTGCCGGCCTGCACCGCCGAGGCGATGACCTGGTCACGCTCGTTGCGCTTGGTCTCCTCGACGAACGCGGACAGGCTCTTGATGGTCTTCTGGGTCTCTTCCCACACCGACGCGGCGAGCACGATGGTGCCGGGAGTGCCCGCGCCGGTCGGGGCGACGGGCGCCGGGTCGGCGGGGGCCGACGCGGTGACGGGTTCGGGAGCCGGGGTCGGCTCGGGCGGGGACGCGAGGAGCCCGGCCGACGCGAGCGCCGCCGTCACCTCGTCGTCGGAGACGTCGGCCGCCAGGCCGAGCGCCTCTCGGAGCTTGGCTGCGTCAGGCATGCCCGGCTCTCGCTTTCTGTCGGACGGATGGACTTCAGCCCCTGGCGGGGACGGATCGGGAATGGAGGCGGCGATCCACTCGCCGCCTCCCGAAGCGACCGATGCGGCGACGAGCTGCCGCAGATCGGACAGCGACTTGAGGGCAGGCATACCGGGCGGCGTCGCGCCGAGCAGGGCCAGCCGAGTCAGGACGAGCCCGTATTCGCGGCCCTGGAACGTCACGCCGGCGACGCCTTCGATCGAGCGGTGCGGCCACCGGGACGGCGCCGCGGCGGCAACCCAGTCCTCGAGATCGGTCAGATCACCGAGCAGCACCGGGCCCTGGTCGTCCTCGGCGTAGCGGACGTTGGTGAGCCAGCCCCACGCCGGTTCGCCGTCGAACCGCTGATCCACGTGGCCGAATCCGAGCGGGATCTTCTGCCCGCCGGTGGAGGCGTGGAAATCGGCGGCGTCGCGCAGCATCGCTGCGGTGAACTCGCGGCGGCCGGACGACAGCTGCCAGGTGCCGGGGCGGGCGAGTTCAACGCCGAGCAGCTCAGCCACGGACGGCCCTCACTTTCCGTGCCGATTGCGCTGGTCGCCCGGCCAATAGCCGTACCGCTCGTGGAACCACTCGGCCGCGGTCCGTTTGGCCATCGCGGGCGTCATGTACTTGACGAGGTGGTGGTACAGCTCGGTCCACGTCGCCCACTTCGCCGCGCCCTCGCCGGTCAGCCAGTAGTGCTTCAGCTGTTCGCCGCCGGGGTGCGTGTCGACGCCCGCGGCGGCCTGCACGTCAGGGCCGTCGAGGCCGGGAATCGCCGATTGGCCGGCAAGTTTCGGGGCGGCGGTGGACGGGTCCGGGGCGGGCAGGCCGTACTGCTGGCGGACGCCCTGCTTCAGCACCTCGTCCGGGTCGATCAGCCCGGCGTCGGCGAGTGCCTTCAGCGCCTGCGCGGTGGCGGCCTGACGGGAGCCGATCTCGTCGAACACGATCCGCGGCGCCGGTTCCGACTCACCGAAGTTGACGTCGACCAGGTCTTCGACGATGTGCTGCGTCGCCGTGTCGGCGATCTGCTGCGCGAGCGTCTGAAGGCTGAGGGTGAAGAAGTCCGCGAACGTCGTGCCCAAAGCCCACGAACCGGTCTGGGTGCCCAGGTTCAGGAAGTGCGCGAGAACCGCTCGGCCGATCTGCTCGTCGTGGTAGCGGATCGACGGCATCGCCTGCGGCAGTTCACCCTCGACACCGCGTAACACCATGTCGGCGCCGTTCGGGATCGCCGCGCCGGACGACTCACCGGCACGCCAGGCTTGCGCCATCTTCGAGCCGGGTGTGAGGTCGGCTTCCCCCTCGGCCCCCTTGTACAGCGGGACACCCATGCCGTTGCGTTCGATGGTCTGCGCGTCGACGCGCAGCAGCCGGTCCTTGATCAGCCAGTTCTTGTACGCCGGGCGGAGCAGGGAGCGGCCTTTCCAGTTGCCGCCTTCCTTCTGGTGCACGTAGGCGACCAGCCGGGAGACCGGGATCGGCCGCTGCCTTCCGCCTTCCGGCGGCGCTTCCTGGGTGATGGAGACCAGACCGCCGTCGGGGGCGACCTTGATCTCCTCGATCGTGCGGGGCAGGCGGGGGCCGAGCTTGCGCAGATGCGCGCGCCCGTCGGCGCCGACCCGGTACACCTGCTCGAAGAACATGTGTCCGAATGGGAGCATCAATAGCGCCATCTCGAGGTGCTCCGACCACGAGAACCGGTCCCGTGTCCGGGGCGCTGCTTTCGGCTGTTTCCCGACGACGGGCAGGCCGAGTTCGTCGGCGACGAACTGGGTGACCCGCGCCTTCGCCCCGTTCGGGTCGATCCGCCACGGCGTCCGCTGCACCGGCAGGGACACGGCGCGCAGCACCGAGACGATCTGCGCGTCCTGGGTGCGCATCTGCTCGTAAACGTCGACCGACAGCGGCCAGCGCAGCTCCGGCGTGGTCTCGGTCTCGTCGTACGTCCAGAAGTTGGAACTCGCTCCGGACCAGCCGATCTCGTTGATGGGCGCGGAGACCACGGCACCCCCCTCGGTGGGTCAGAAGCCGGCGGAGGCGAGTTCGGAGGTTTCAGAGCGCGCGGATGTAGCGGTGACGACGGGCGGCGGGGGTGCGGGTGTGGGCGGGGGCTGGATCGCCAGACCCCAGAACGCGCCGGTAGCACCGACCAGAGGGCAGATGTCGCCGTCGGACTTGCGCCGCGACCATGCCCACAACCCGTCGCCGAGGTCCCGTTTCGACGCCGCCCGCCAGGCGCGCAGCAGCACGGGATCGTTCAGGTGCCGGACCGCCTCCGCCTCGACCGCGGCTTCGAACGCGGAGCATGCCTGGCCGAGGTCACGGGTGGTCATCTCACGCGGGTCGATCCCGGCCGCCCGGAGGTCCGGCAGCAGCGCCCCGGCGGGGCCACCTGGGTCGATGACCCAGTCAAGCGGGTTGTGACGGTTCAGCCCGGCCGCATGGGCGGGCGCCCAGCTCGAGCCCTGCCCGTAGGCGACGACCTCGAGGTGGGGCAGCCCGTCGGGACGCCACATCGCGGCGACGATCGCGACCGACTTCAGCCCGGGAGCCGCGTCGAGGAAGAACACCGGCCGCCCGGTGGGCTTGGAGTCCTCGTCGGCGCAGTCCGCCCATTTCGCGAGGAGGTTCTCGATGTCGACGCCGGCAGGCTCGGTGAACCAGCCCAGCCGCTCGCGGCCGAACTCCTCCGGCGGCAGCGCCCGCCGCTCGGAACGGACGTATTCGGCGGAGATCCGGCGACCCAGCGCCGGGTTGGCGAGCTTCCACAGCCGCTCGTCGTCCAGGGCGCAGCCGTCGGTGTCGACGGTGTGCGGGCACTCGGGGCCGAGCTGGCAGCCGGGCTTGTCCCAGGAGCCGGGGGCACACCATTCGACCCAGATCAGCGACGGATCGCCGCCCTTGCGCCCGCGGTCACGCAGCCCTCGCAGGTGGTCGGAGCCGAGGACGCCCGCGGACGACGCATACATGATGTGCGGGTCGCCGGTCATCGACCGGGCCGCGAGGGTCGGCATCAGGGCGCCCATGGCCTCGGACGGCAGGAACAGCGCCTCGTCCATCACGATGCGCTTGCCGCCGATACCCCGGCCGCCGCCCTTCGAGCGGGCCAGGAACTCCAGCTTCGCGCCGGACAGCAGCTCGACGGCCTCCTCGCCGTTGGCGTAGGTGACCTTCTTGACCCGCTTGCGGAGCATGTCGCAGTTCTCGACGATCCGGACGATGTCCTGGAACGACTCCCGGGCCGTCTTGAACAGGTGCGCCGTCCACACGATCTTGTCCGGCGGCAGCAGAAACAGGTCGAACATGACGATCGGCAGCACGATGCCGCCCGTCTTGCCGTTCTGCCGAGGCTCGACGTAACCCGACTCGAGCGCCGCGCTCCGGCCGCCAGCACGGTAGGACAGGCCCGCGTCGATCGCGATGCACTGCTCGGCGTCCGGCGGGCGCCCGTACGCCTTCGCCAGGTCAATCGCCTCGTCGCCGTAGGAACCGACCCTGTCGGGGACCGACAGGTACGCCGGATCAACCCGGTCAAGCACTGGCGGCTTTGCCGGCGCGACGCTGCGCCAGCTCGTCCATCGGGTCCGCGGCTTCCTGCTCGCCCTCGACCTTCATCGCGAGCCGCTTGCGTCCGAGCGGCGTCATCCCGAACTCGGTTTCCGTGCGGGCGAGCTGGGTCTCGAGCTGTCCCATGACCCTGACGAGCGGGTTCATGACCTCGCCGCCCATCGACCCGCTGACGGTCCAGTTCGTGCCGAGTTCCTCGATGACGGCGTCGTACTGGTCGACCTGCTGGATCCAGCGGTGCAGACGGTTCAGGTCGGCGTCCAGGTCGACGAGTTTCGCGGCGTCGGAGCGCCAGAACGCTTCCCAGCGTCGCCGCGCCCACGGCCGGGTGCCCTTCGGAGGTTCGGGAACACTACTCACCGTGATCACCCCCGGTCACAGCGCGTTAGAGTTTCGGCGCGAAACGTGCGGGGAGAGAAAAGGGGACCGGCGCGGGGGTCCCCTACCCTTCCGGTCCAAGATTTTTTCGGTCCGACGTTTCCGCAGGTCAGAGCGTTGTCACCACGTGCGCGAGTGTTTCATCCCCGCACGCGCTGCCGCGCCGCGCTTCGCCCCATCGACAACGTTGCACCTCGGGTGTTCCGGTCCGGTCCACCGTGTGCGGTCGGGCGTGTGACCCATGTGCCACTCACTGCTAGGGCTGATCGCGCGGGTGGGCTCGAGACACAGCACGGCATGGCAGTGGGCCTCGCCCCTGGCTACCACCGGTGCCCATGCCTTGCGCTGGGCCTCGTGCTCCTTGCCGTACCCCCGGGCGTGGGTGCTGCCGGCGTTCGGCATCAGCCCTCCCGTGGGGTAGCGGGTGTCCGGGTGCGCCGAGGTCTAAGACGAGAGGCCGTACCCCCAGAGGAAGGCCGGTGTCCCTGCAGGAAAGGGGGCACCCCCGGAAACGAAGGCACCCCCTGCGCTGAACCCCCGGGGAACAGCAACCCCCACCGGATGACCCGGATACGACAAAGGCCCAAGCTCAAAGGGCTAGGCCCGTCGTAGTCTGCGCGCCCTGCCGAATGCGTCCGGGCAGGGTTCACTTGCGGCGATCTTCGCAGGGCTTGACGCCCACCGTCAAGCAGCCTCGGCCGAGGCGCGCCGGGCGAGTTCGGCTTCGAGGCCAGCGAGCAGCATCAGCGTCGTCTGCCCCGACTGGCACGGCGGCGCGGCACCCTTCTTGGGATCGTCCTCACCAACCCCGATGCCAGTCGAACGGCGAGCGGTCGCCCGCGCGCAGGGCGAGCGTGCCGTCGATGTCGAAAAGAACGGCTCGGGCGGTCATGCGGGTGCTCCTTCGGTGGGGGTTGTCGTTCTTGCGACTCTGATGTGCTCGGCGAGGACACCGATCGTGTCCCGATCCCACGCCGCGCCACAGGCAGTGCACATGCCGTAGCTCGTCGTCAGATTGATGCGCAGGCTGCCCAACTGGGCGCAGTCAGCGAGCGGGCAGCGCGCGCCAGCGATCCGGCGAATCTGCTCAAGCCCGAGATACACCCGGCACCACGACACCCACCGGCGCAGATCAGCCAGCAGTTCCCGCTGCTCGCCGTCATCCATGCGGCCGGCGGCGCCCACAAGAGCGCGGATCGTCGACTCCGGCGTAGCGCGCGGGTCGACGCCGAGATCCTTGCACCAGCGGCGCGCGGCCGCGGTGATCTGCCGGTAGCGGGACAGCGCCTCGATCTCCAGAGGCGGCCGCGACTTCGGCACGCCACCACCCGGCCCTTCGCCGGCCACGGACGCCGGGAGCACAGCCCGGTGCAGCTGCGTCAACAGACCATGCTGCACCGTCACGTGATGATGCGTCTTCCGATGCCGGTTCCCGTCCCACACCGTGTACGGCTCCCGATTCACGTGGGGATCCGTCAGGCCGTCAGCCAGACCAGTGATCTGATCCAGAAGGGTCATACGGTCCTCCGATGGCGGTCGTGGCCGAACCGATTTAGCACGCGAGCCATCGCGTGGCCGAGCGGCTTCGGCTTCCTGCGAAGCTCCCAGCAAGGATGCTCCGACTCCCACCTGTACCGGCGCACCACGACACGGTCCCCGCGCACGGCAACCACCTCGGCGCCCTCCCAGCTCACCTTCTCCCGGCCATCGAGGTACCAGACGTGGCGCACCTGGCAGGAGTCACCCACGTGCCAGTGGAGGGATGGGGGCTTGCGGCGGCTCACGAGCACTCCCTGTCAACGCGGACGATGAGCACCAGCTCCCCGTTAGGGCGCTCGAGGACATGGTCATCAGGAAGAACGCGCCGAAGCGCAGTGGGGCACTCGATGCCGTACTCGCGGGCAACCGGGTCGATGTGCAGCGTCCAGAACAACTCGCTGGCAAGGTCCGCCGGGCTGGCGTGGATCACCTGCGGAGGCCTATTCGTGATCCTCCGCCAGTGAGCGTCAGCATCGGCTGCGCGGACAGCCTGACGACGCACAGCGCGCTCGACGATGGCTCGCAAACGTTGGATCATCCCCGGCGCACCTCCATCCCTTCCTCGAAGGGCTCCAACAGGTCCCAGACAGCGGGTTCGTCGTCGCGTTCCAGCGCCTCGCATGCGGCGACCAGGAGGGAGCGAGGGAGCCAGCCGCGCTGCTCGTAGGTGAATCCCTCGTCTTCCCACCCGCCGTCGATCTTGTAGTTGTAGGCCGAGGAGCCATTCAGGTCGGCGCGCGCCAGGCGCTCTTCCGGCGGATCCGCCGGCGCGTCTTCGGCGAGGTATGCCAGCACCTCGGCGCGCGGCCCCCACCAGATGATCGACTCGACGATGGTCGACCAGCCCACGTAGAAGTCCACGTCCCGATCCGGCTTGATCACGAAGCGGCCCATCAGTCGGCTTCCTCCCACTCGGTTACGGTCACCGTGCGACGGTGAAGATGAGGACCGTCCGCCCAGTAGACCTGGTTCTCGCGCATCGCATCGACGAAGTTCCGGGCCTCGATTTCGGCGGTATCGAAGCCGCACGCCCGGGTGACGTTGCCGATCGGCGACCAGACGAACTCGTACGGCTCCTCGCCCCATCGGCCGGTGACCCGCCATTCCTCGTAGGAGGTCACGAGCCCTCCCTGGTGATCCACGGGTCCTGTGTCATGTCCGGGACCAGCAGCCGCCGCACCCCTCCCCGGGGATCAGGGACATCCCCTGCCCGTCTCGGGATGACGTGCACGTGGAGGTGCGGGACGGTTCGGCCGGCCAACGGGCCGTCGTTCACGGCGATCGTGAAGTCCTCGGCCTCGTGGACGTCGGCGGCGTGCTGCGCCACCTCGATCAGGTAGAGCGCGTCGATCACCTCTTGGCCGGTCAGGTCGACCAGGCGATCGACATGCCGGATCGGGTAGACCAGGGCATGCCCTGGCGCGACGGGGTGGCCATCGAGAACGGCGCGCATGGTCGTCGTCTCGTGGATCAGGGTGTTTCCGTCCCAGGTGGAACAGCAGGGAAGACGGGTCACGGCTTGTCCTTCCGGGACCCCCAGTGGTTTCCCATCGACAGTTGCGGACGTTCGGCCGTTCGGGCAGGCAGCGGACCTGTTCAGCTCATGCCGCCAGCGACGCCCGTCCCAGTACGCCCACATGCCGCAGTGCTGGCACAAGCCACGCTGGTCAGGGATCACGTCGTTCATCCGGCCCTCCGGTCAGGGGCAAGGGCGCCGGCGCGCACGGCCCGGCGGTAGGCGGCGTCGACGGCGTTGCGGGTCATTCCGAGCCGTTCGGCGATCTCGGAACGGCCGAGCCCGTAGGAGCGCAGGTGCCGGTACTCGGCGACGAAGTCGTCCCGGAACCGCTGGGTGCGCTTCGTCGGGAACTGGCCGAGGGTGCCGTTACGCCAGTGGGTCTCGTAGCAGGAGTCACACAAGCCGCGGGCGTTCACCGGACGGTCCGGGTGGCAGGCGGCGGGGCGGGCGTGGACGAGGACCAGGCGGCGAGGGGCGTGCAGCAGGCGGCGGGCTGCTTCCTCGAAGGCGGGAAGCTGGTCACGGAGATCGGTCACAGCCACACCTGCCAGATGACGAATGCGACCAGCAGCGCCGCGAAGGCCATCAAGGCGCAGGCCAAAGCGATACCGAGACGGTCGAGCCAGGTCACGTCAGATCACCTCGCCGTGGCGCGGGCCGGCACGCCCCGAGCCGTCACAGATGCATCCTGCACCCAGCGGCGGAGGCTTCGGGCCCTTCATGCGACGGCCCCGGTGGACCACGCAGAGCGGGTCGGGCATCGTGGCCGGACCCGACGCAGGTGGGCAGGTACACGAGTCGGCCGAGGCGCGGCAGGCGCGCACGCAGATCCACGCTGAGCCAGGCGGCTCATCGTCCGCGCTGACGTCCACGCACGTCGGGTGTAGCCGAGTGGTGCCCGAGCCCTCGCGTACCGGCTGCTCGTTGCGCTCGTGGGCGTCCCACTCCTGCATGGCGATCATCGCGTCCATGTCCGGATCCCGATCGGAGTCCGCGTTCAGCAGGGCGCAGATCCTTTCGGCTAGGTCCCGGTCTCCGTTGACCACCACAGCCACCAGGTGTCCGCGTGCGCAGTCGTGGCCCTCCCAGTTGCAGACGAAGCCATCCCCCTCTCGGCAGATGGTGACTCCGTGGTGGGCTCCTGCGCGGTAGGTGATCACGACGCCTCCCGGTGCTTGGCGTTGCATACCGGCCTCGCCAGCTGGCGACAGCCGATGACGGAGCCCTGCATGTTGCGGACGTCGCGGTACGGAACCAGTAGGTCGGGCCGGTCCCGGGCGGCCAGCGCGACCACGAGCGGGACGACGTAGAACGTCCGGGGCGGCGCGCAGCCGTCGAAGGGCGGCAAGCCGTAGACCGATCCGTAGTCGACGTACTCCACGGCCGTCGCGGTTAGCGACTGGGCAGGCGACGTGCCCTCCATGTCGAATGCCTCGGTGAAGCCGGTGCCGAGCGATTCCTGCGCGAGCCGGGCGACCTTGCCGGACGGGCCGACGGTGAACTCGGGCTCTACCTGCCCGCGCTCAATCCGGTCCGGGCAGTCATTCGGGTAGAAGTGCAGCGGGTGCGGGGTGAGGTTGATGATCATGCGGGGGTCTCTCCTGACGTGAGACGAGAAGAGCCGGCGCGCGGCGGGTCAATGAGGTTTTGCTCGTCGCGGTGCCGAGGGCAGTGAGAGGCCAGGCCGGTCATGCAGAACGGGCAGTCCTCGCGCGCCTGCGGGGTAAGCGCAGCGACATCGCTACGCGGCGAGACCGCCTCCCATAGGTAGCGCTGGACGTTCGCGGTGCCCCTCGCGTCCCGTGGGCGACTCGGCACGTTCCAGCCCGGTCGCGGTGGCCGTTCGGCGATGACGCGCCACCCGGCCGCCCGCAGGCTCGCGCCGGACTCCCCGCGCTGGGTGTAGGTGACGAGTCGGCGGTACCCGAGCGCCGAGGCTGCGCGCCATGCGACTGCGTAGAGCATCGAGGCTGCGTTCGGGGTGCCGTCGGTGGCGCAACGGGTCACTTCGAGCGTCGAGCCGTCGTCAAAGGGCCGAGCGACTGGGCGACCGACGATGGCGACGCCGACGAGCGTCTGGTCGCGTGCTACGCCGATTGAGAATTTGTGTCCGGCGGGCGGTTCGTGGTGCCGGTGCCAAGCCGCGACGAACGCACAGGCATCGGCGAACGACACGGGCACGAGGGCGAGGGTCACGGTGTGGTCCTTCGGGAGTCGAGAGAAGAGACACCGCCCACGGCGATCAGCCGTCCGAGGTTGATGTGTCGCGGGCGAGGTGCGCGGGTCCCGTCCCAGCCACCGAGGCGGGCCGAGGTGAAGATCTCGCGCAGTTGCTCATCGGTGCCGATCACGTCGTCGGCCCGGTGCACGGGCAAGCCGCGTCGGCGAAGCTCCGATGCGACGACTTGCGGATCTTCGGCGCTCATCGGCGGGTCCTCCTCCCGTAGGAGGAGTGCAACCGGGAGGTCACCGCGCAGCCTCTTTGCGTCCTCAGTGAGCCCACCGCAGGCGTTCGGACACGGGTCGGGTGAGCCTTCGGGGAGGACAAACTCCAAGGTGCTCACTCGCTCCTCCGGATGGTGCGGGTGCGGTGGCACGGCCCGCACTGGAAGCGGTCGACCCGGCCGAAGCTGCCCTCGTACACCATGGGCTTGTCGCAGCGCGGGCAGATCACCACCAGCTCGAGCTCGATCCCGGCGTCGCCGTGCTCGGCCTCGAAGTGCGCGGCGATGACGCCCATGGTGGCGTTGTCGTCGAGGCGCAGGCCGCACGGTTTGCAGGTGAGCGCCATTCCGTCGGGGACGTCGAGGTCGCCCATTACTGCTCCTTCCCGTTCTCGCCGGCGTCACGGACGGCGGCGTTCAGCCCTGCCGCCATGGCCTTCGCCTGAATGAAGCGCGCCTCGGCGCCGACGCTCGGATCGTCCGGGTCCACGAGCCACACGTCATCCAGCTCGTAGGCCACGTCACCCGACTGGTAACTACCCGGAAGGCTCGGCACGGCTCTCCGGGAGTTCAGGTCGATGACGGGGGCAGGCCAGATCACGCGCTGGGTCGGGTCCTGCGGCGGGAACCGCCAGATGCCTCGCCGGTCTGCGCGCAAGCCGATGGCGAGTGGGCTCAGGCACGCGCCAGCCCGGCGGTGCCGGTCGAAGGCGGTGAAGTAGGTCTGGGTGTGGACGCGGGTCACCGCAGCCACCCCTCAGGGAAGCCGAGCCGGTCGGCGAAGAGCGCCTGCGACAGCAGGACGATGACCTCGTATTCGCGGGCCTCCCCGTGGAACTCGTCGAGGGCCTGACGCAGGGCATGGGTAAGCGCCAGCACGCGCAGCGGGTGCCAGCGCGCGATGTGCTCGGCGTCCTCGATCTCGGTCGAGCCGCTCACTGGATCGCCAATCCGGGGCGGCCACACCAGGCCGTCGTTCCCGTGGTCCCACGGCCCCGGGGAGGCGGCTTTGGCTACCCGTTCGTCGTCGTCGAGGAAGCTTCGGATGATGGCGAATTCGTCTTCGGTGCGATCGGCGATGGCCAGCTTCTCGACGCTCACGCGGTCTCGGTCCCTTCAGCAGCGAGGTGGGCTTGGTGCTCGGCGCGCTTGGCGGCTTGGCGTTCCATGGCTTCGGCGATGGTGTCCATGCCGGGCGTCGACCAGCGGCGGCGACCGACGACGGGGATCGGGCGGTAGGGGTTCTCCTCGGGCGCGTTGGCGGTGCCGGGGAACAGGGGGATGACGTTGTCGGTGTCGTCGGGCTCGTTCGCGCGCGGAGGGTAAGAGGCCGTCTTGAAAGACTCTTCTTCCTCGGTTTTATCGCTCCTCATGTCTCCTACTTCTTCTTGAGGGCGACGGTTTCCGTCGTATGTCTCGTCAGAAACCGTCGGGTGTTCCGTCACAAACCGTCGGGTGTCTCCGCCACTTTTCGTCGTATGTTGTGGATCTCTACGGCCGTCAGACATACGACGGTTTCCGTCGGGTGTCCCCTCCCATTCGGCGCGGGCTTTGTCAGCGCGCTCGTGGAGGTTCAGCCGGTACCGGGCGGTGACATTGCCGTCGCCCCGCGTCGCGCCTGCGCGGTCGACGGTGATGGCACCAACGTCAAGGAGCGGCTTCAGTGCGCGCTGCACCGCTCGAACATCGGAGGCGTCGGGGTTCTCGCGGCCCATCGCCAGCTCGGCGAGCGCGGGCTGGCCCATGCGGAAGAACGGCCAGTCGTCGGCATCCTTGGAGACGAGCGCCATGTAGGCGAGCAGGACCAGCGACAGCGGCGGGACCTTGCCCGCGTACCGGCTGAATACGCAGCCGACGTTGGTGGCCCCCATTAGGCGTACGCCTGTTCGGTGGTGAATCGCACAGCGTGGCGAGGCGTGCGCATATTGCTGACCCGTGGCATAGTCACGCCAGGGCTCCTTCCGGTTCGTGTGCCTAGCAGTGGGCGAATCGGTTGTTGAGCCTGCGGAGCGGGTGTTGACGCACCCGTTCCGCCCCTCAATTCTCTCACCGAAACCGCAGGTAGCGGCGAAGGTGAATGCGCGCCACGCCGCTTTATTCGCACCTTTTCCGGTGTTATCTGTTTCACGCTCGACCTCGCCATTAACCGGGAATATCGCTACCCGGAACGCTCGTCGCGCTCCGGGCGGGATGGTGCACATACAGATGTCAGGCAGCCCCTTCCGGATGATCGAAGAGGGCGGGCCAGTCCAACTCGCGCAGCCACGAAAGGAGCGTCGGAAGGTTCCGCTCCGGTCCGAACGCCAGGTACGTGCCGTCTACCGAATCGCAGCCGATCGCCGAGGCGTAGAGCAGGCGCTGACGGGAGTTAACGCGGCCCATGTGCACCCACTTGCCGCGTCGCTTCGCCTCGGCCGTAAGCCGGCGCGCGGCCGGGCCGAGCTTCCATTCCGTCGACCCGCCGATGAACAGGCAGTCGAAGGCGTCCCAGGGCACGTCCAGGCGCTCCAGACCGTCCTGCGCAACGAGCGCAGCGGGGAAGCCAAGCGCGCGGATGCGAGGCAGCATCGGCAGCGAAAGCGCGAGGGTGGCAGCAGCGTCCGCGACCACATCCGGCGCAACAACGAATCGGCACCATGCGGCCCGATCCGCTCGTTGGGCGAGCCATGCGAGGTACTCGGCGTCGCCCGGGTAGTTGCCTGCGAAGACGGCGTTGTCGGCCACCCACTCAACGCCCGGCGGCACGCGGTTGCCTGCGGCCGGGGTGGCGATCTGCCCGATGGTTCCGGCAGCCATGGCGCTACGCACCTTCGGCCCGGACGCGGTAGCGAAGTACCGCACGGACGCCTCCGATGGCCAGCAGGGGCAGCGCTACGCACATGACCCACTTCACGGCCACCTGCCCGACGATGGCGGGCCACAGCGGGAATCCAGCGATGGTCAAAAACAGCAGGCTGTCGACGACGGACCCGACGAGGTTGGACCAGGCAAGAGCGCGAACTCGACCCTGACGCCGGAGAGGCTCATAGACGAGCGTGTCGACGGCCTCGGAGACGGCGAACGCCACGCCTGAGGCGAGCGCGAGGGCGGGGGTGGACATGAACACGGACAGCCCAGCGCCGACTGCGACGCAGCCGAGCGCAGACCAGACACCGGCGGTCTCGCGGACCGCGTCGCGGGCGGCGAGCACGAGCCCGGCGGTGAAGGTCCCCGCGGTGACGAAGCCACCGATCAGGCCGTATTCGGCGGTGAGCCAGTTGGAGGCGACGACCAGGGCGACGAAGGCGGCGGCCGACGCGATGGCGAGCGGGTAGCGGGTCACGTGGTCCTCCGGGGGTCGATCGGGATCAGTGCCAGGTCGTAGCCGAGCGCTCGTACTTCGTCGCGGACCTGGGCTACGGCGTGCTCGGCCAGGGCGAGCGGTTCGTCGAATAGCACGCCGTAGGTGACGCCGAGCACTGATGCCAGCTCGGACAGGGTGTATACGCCGGGCACGGTTACGCCGCGCTCAAACTGGCTGACGGCGTTGACTGAAATGCCGAGCTTCTCGGCCAGCTGCGGCTGGGAAAGGCCGCGCTCGATGCGCCTCCGACGGATCGCGGCACCGAGTCCGGGCGATGGTTCGCTGGTCACCCCTCGCCTCCTTCCTTCGTCTCGAACGGCAGCTCCAGCTGCCCATCGGTGCTCTCCACCACTGCTCTCGGTGCTGCTTTGACCGGGACAGGCGCAGGGCTGCGTACCGCTACGAGCCCGACGAGTTCAGCGCAGCGTTTCCCGTAGCGTCGTGTGGCCCATGCCGGGTCTTTGAGGGCCCGGTGGCACCGAAGGCAGCGGATGGTCACCCGGGCTCACCGCCGAGGGGCAGCACGTCCTGGGCGAGCCTGCGGGCGATGACCTCGCAGTAGCGTTCGTCGGCCTCGATGAGCACGGCGCGGCGACCGAGCAGGCGGGCGGCCACGGCGGTCGAGCCCGAGCCGGCAAACGGGTCGAGGACGAGACCGCCGGGAGGGCAGGCGTACTCGATCAGCGGCGAGAGGACGGCGGCGGGCTTCTCGGTCGGATGGAGCGCGCGGCCCTGCATGTTCCGGACCTGCAGCACCGAGGTCATCATCCGGTCGGATCCGGCTACGTGGGTGTTCTTCTTGGCGTCGCCGAGGTGGTAGCCGCGATCGCGCTTCGCTGTGATGACCTTGACGTTGGCGCCGTAGTACGGCGCGCGCGGGACCTCGTGGTAGGTCTCCGCCCAGGCGCCGCGATACCAGTGCGTGATGCACTCGTGGGTGCGCTTGAACCTGTCGGCGTGGAAGGCGCTGCCGTTCTGCTTCTGCCACACCATGTCCTGCGAGAGTCGCCATGCGCCGAACTGCAGGGCGCGGTCGAGGAACATCCGCATCGACCCGAAGCACCACATCGACCGGGTGACCTCCAGGAGCGCGTCGGGCCAGCCGTCAGGCCAGCGGTCCCAGGCCAATGAGGTCTCGCCGTACGGCGGGTCGGCCACCACGCAGTCGGCGGTCACGTCCAGGTCGGCGAGCAACCGGCGGCAGTCGCCGTGGTAGAGCTGGACGTCTCCCGCGTCGAAGTACGGCTTCACCCGGGATCGACCTCCTCGCCGGCGGCCCGCTGCCCGTGATCCGCTTCCTCGGGTGCCTCGGCGTTGTGGTGCGGGTCCCCGGGCGCACCGACCAAACCGCACCGGCAGACGCGGCGAACCACGCGCTTGCCGCGCACGAAGCGGACGTCTGCCGGGATGGCCGGGTCTGGGGTGAAGATGCCACCGCACACCCGATGCTCGGCCGGCTTCACGCGTCGCTCACCGCCTTTCCTGCCTTGAGCGCCTCCATGCGCGGGTCCTCGCCCCGGGCGACGTGGTCCCGCCAGTGCTCGGCGGCCAGGTCGATCACGGCGGTGCCGTACTCGGTCGCCCCGAACGGGATCCACCATGTCTCCGGGCATAGTCCGCACTCCATCGCATGCCAGCCCAAGTCGCCGGCCATCAGTCGGCCCTCCCGCGGCTTCACCAGGCCACCTCCGGCGAGTGGGGCCAGCGCGATCCGGTAGCCCATCTGGTGGACGCCGCGCAGGATCGCCGTCTCGTCGTCCGTTCTCACACCGGCGGGCAGGTCACCGCGCAGGTGGGCCAGGTGCACGGCGTGCGAGCCGTTCCGGGCGCCGAGCTTGTCGTACAGGGTCCGCCGGGACGCTTTGACGGTGCTCTCCGACACGTGCAAGGCGCGGGCGATCTCCGCCTGCTCGCGGCCGTCGGCGATCAGCTCGAGGATCTGCTGCTCCCGGTGGGACAGGTCGAGCGGCCGGCCGGTCATGACATCCGCCTCAGGGTCCGGGCGCGGGCGTGCTCGCCCCTCGGGCGGCGGCAGTTCATGTACTCGCACGGCCGGTCCAGCGGCCGGCAGCTGCGGATGACGCCTCCGGGCTGCTTCGGCGGACGCCACACGTGATCCGTGATCAGCGCCATCAGGCACCTCCGCAGTGCGGGCACGTCACCGCGGCCGTTGTCAGGACCGCGCCGTCCATGCCGTAGTAGGTGCGGTCACAGTCCGACGTGTAGACCCGGCCCAGACGGCTGCTCGTCTTCGCTGTGGCGAGACGGTGGATGTAGCCGGCGTGGCCCGGGATGTACACCTGCCGGGCCGTACGGTCCAGCACGTCGCTAGCCACCGCGCACCCGCCGCCGCTTCGGGACCAGCCGGACGATGGCCAGCCCGGCGAGGATCAGCGTCAGCCCGCCGATGACCAGCCACATCGAGTTGTGGCCGGTGACGGCGAGCGCGCCGCCCGAGGTGACAGCAGTTCCGGTGACGATCTTTCCGGGGTACACAGAGGGTTTCCTTTCAGGCGTTGATCCACTCGCGGCGGGAGCCGCGCAGTGTCTTCCACAGGGCGCGCCAGTACACGCCTGACCGCCACTGCTCGTAGACCCACTCAGGGATCAGCGCAGCGGCCAGGAGGCGGTCCAGGACGGGGTTGGCGCGTACCGTCCACACCCGCTCGGCGACGAACACGACGGTGACCGGGGCCCAGGTCCACGAGAACGGGACCGTTCCGGTGGTCGCCAGGACGAAGCCGAGGAACGCCAGGTAGGCGGGCGCGGCAAGCGAGCCGAGGTAGATGCCGGCCTGCTTGAGCGCGTCGACTGCGGTGGCGCGGGTGAGGCCGTACAGGCGCAGGCTGTCGAGCATTCCCCGCTGCCACCGCAGACGCTGATCGTGCAGAGCGCGCCGGGTCGGCATGATGTCGGTCTGCGCCCGCGCGCCCGCCGGTGCCATCGGCCGGTATCCGAGCGCCCGGAACGCGAACGTCAACTCGATGTCCTCGGTGGCGGTGTCCCGGTGATAGAACTCGCCCGGATAGCCGGGCAGGGACCGGCCGCGTTCGGCGGTGACGTGCCGGATCGCGGCGACGAGGAACATGGTGGCGACACCGGAGAGCACGAGCGCGTTGTCGCCGCGCCGGGCGACCTGCCGGGCGAACCGCTCGTACTCGTTGCGCTGCACCCGGGCCAGCAGGCCGCCAGGGTCCCGGGCGGTCCGGAACTGCGCGCACGCCGCACCGACCGGACGACGCGGGCGTACGCCGTCACGGTGCCGGGCGACAGCCGGGCGCAGCAGCGCACGGGCGGCGTGGGCGGTGAAGTCCGGGTCCAGCACCGAGTCCGCGTCGGTGATGAGGACCATGTCGCCGTCCGCCAGGTACGGCAGGATCCGGCCGAGCGCCCAGTTCAGCGCCCCCGCTTTCTTGTGCGGGTTGTGCCCCGGGTACTCGAGGACGGTCGCCCCCGCGTTACGTGCTTCGGCCGCGGTGGCGTCGGAGCAGTTGTTGGGCACGACCACGATGTCGTCGAGCCCCGGCGCCCATTGCCGGCGCAGCGCGGCCACGGTGGCGGCGATGGTGCCCGCCTCGTTGTAGGCGGGCACGACCGCGATGACGCGGCGCTTCACGACTGCCCCCCTGCGGCCGGGCAGCAGGCGTGCTGCCACGTCCCGTTGGCGGTTCCGGGCTGGGTCTCGACGGCCTGCCCGCGCACGATCGGGCCGTCGCAGAACAGGCAGGTCAGGCCGTAGTCGTCACGGGCCACGTACACGCCGCCGTAGCCCTGCCCGCGCAGCCGTTTCGCTTCGGCTGCCCAGTGGCGGATGGCGTCGTCGAGCTGGGCGCGGGCGTGCTCCCGGTCGAGGACGGCGGCGGTGAGTGCCTCGTGCAGGTGGGCGCGGCGGGCGAGTTCCTGCTCGAGCTGGGCGCGTAGGTCGTCCTCGGCCCGGCGGGAGAAGCCAAGCTCCCGTTGTACGGCGGTGAGTTCGGCGAGGGCGGCGTCGCGTTCCTGCTCGACGCGCTGTAGCCGCGCCGATATGGACTCCTGCCACTGCTCCACAGCCGGATCCCGGTCGGCGAGCAAATCGCGCACGTCGTGGAGGCGCTCGCGGCAACGGAAGGTGGCGGGCTCGCGGCAGGTTCCGCACCACGTGGTCCAGGTCATCGGCTCCGCTCCCGCCAGGAGTCGATCCCGTACCGCGCCATGGCGTACGGCATCAGCAGAAGGACGCCCAGCAGGATGCGCGGGTCACCGCAGCGGCGGCCGAGCGGATGACGGTACGGATTCGTGCGTCCCATCAGCGGGTCACCTTCCTGGGCCAGGAGTCCATGACGTCCGGTGGCCGGTAGTAGAGACGCGCGTCGAGGAGCTGGTCCACGGCCTCGGTTTTGGGCTCCCACCCGGCCCATGCGGCCAGGTCCCGGTCGATCGCCGTGAGTTCAGCGGTCACCTGCCGGTCGACGTTGCGCCAGACGCGGCGGGACATGGGCGGCTCGGCGGGGACGGTCTGCCAGGTGATGTCGGAAGAGCGCAGCATCAGCGGCCCGCCCTCCGCTTGCGCCCGGTGTGCGGGCGGGCGGCGTCGACCACGACCACCGCGCCGCTTCCGCTGTTCGCCGTGTATCCGGTCAGCTCACGGCACGGCTGGCCGAGTTCGGCGCCGCACACCTCGGTGCACTTCTGGTAGGCGCTCCAGTCCACGGCGGTCACGGGGCTTCTCCTTCCTTCCAGCGGGGCGGGTGCGGCGAGTACTCACAGGTGGCCGTGAGGTAGCGGATCCGGTCGCCGAAAAGGACGACCGCCGTCTCCTCCGGGTCGCCGTTCTGCGGCACCAGCCAGCCGGCCGCCAGCGCCTCACCGCGCCGGGACTCGATCGCTTCGTGGCACGGCGGGCACAGCAGCAAGAGGTTGCTGGGCAGGTTCGTGTCCGGCCGGTCCGTGCCACCCATCGCCCGCGGACGTCGGTGGTGCAGGTGGTGGTCGATCCCTCGCCGGGGTCCGACCGCGCGCCCATCGCGCTCGCAGGAAAACATCGCCCGTTCGTAAACAGCGTCAACAACGTCCTGGGGCGGGCCGGTCTGCGTCCGCCGGGACTTCAGCGGCGTCCGGCGCATCGGGCTACCCCTGCGCATCGGTGACCCCCAGCGCCGCCGTGACCTCGGCGACGAGTTGCGCGGCGTGCTGGTCAGCCACCGCCAGGGCGTCGCCGTTCGGCTTGAACCGCAGCGTCAGCGGTACGCCGCCCGGCCGGACCGCCAAGCCGGGCACCAGCTCGCCGGTGCGCTGATCGACCACGGACTCGCCCATCGGTGTCAGCCGGGCGAGCAGTGCCCGCTGGAACGCCGGGTTCACGACCTCCATGACTTCCGACGGCCAGCGGCCCTTCACCCACGCGGCGAACACCGACGGGTCCTCAACCACAGGGGCTTCCTTCGAGATCCCCTGGGACCAGGTGCCAATGTCGAACCGCCACGTCTGCGCCGACCCCTGCTCCTCGTATTCGGCGCGCGCATCGGCGTTCAGGTCCTCCCGCAAAGCTCGGGCTTTCGCGTCGATCTGGTCGCGGGCTGCTTCGAGGAGCAGCACGCGGCGGGTCATCTCAGCCCGGTTCACGACCCGCCTCCTTGCACCTTCGCCAGCCGGGCAGAAGCCGCCCTCGCCAGCTGCTCGTACTGGTAGGGCGTGATCTGGCCGTCGGACTTCAGCGCGCTGACCTCCTTGCCGATGGCCGGTATCTCCGTAGCGGTGGCGGCCTGGATGAGGGCGAGCAGCTTCGTGAAGTTCTCCGCCTGCTCTGTTGTCGGGGCCGGCGCGGCCTCCTCCCACGCGTCCCGCTCGGCGTGCCGGTTGCGGACCTCCTCCGCCGACGCGATCCCCTTCCGCGTGTCGGCCGCGCCGACGGCAAGGATCGCCCGGCCCCACGCCGAGGTTTCCGCGTTCATCAGCTCGCTGTCGCGGGTGTACGGGGTCCGGCCGGGGAACGGCTCCCACGCCGTCCCCACGCCCGGGTTCTGGTCGCATGCAGTCCGGTAGGCGGCGGCCTCGAAGATCACGAACGCCTTGTCGCCGATGGTCTCCACCCGCCACGGCGCGTGTGGGCGAAGGCAGCCTTCCGGGTAGGTCTCGAAAAATTCCCGCATCCGGTCGGCGACGGTGTTGTACGAGCTGAGGTCGATGTTGCTCACGACTCCACCGCCCGTCGTGCGGTGTAGAAGATCCCCCACTGGGCCCGGTGGCTTCGGCTGGTCTCCCGCCGCCCGGCGCAGAACTCGGCGGCCCATCCCCAGCGGTGGGCGCAGACCTCGACGTCGGCGTAGCGGGCCTCGGCGTCCTGCCGGTAGACCCGCCACGGCAGGGCTTGCGAGTGCACGGCCATCACGCCACCGCCCTGGCGGCGCGAGCGCCGTCGACGATCGCCCGCATGCTCCGCACGACCGGGGATTTCGGCAGGGCTTCGAGCCGCTCGGACTCGTGGAGCAGCTCCGCGTCGGCGGCGGTGCGCATGCCGCGGTCGTAGTCGACGAGGCACGCGTTGATGACGGCCAGGCCGTACTCGCGGGCAGCGGCAGTGGGGTGCTGGTCGAGCGGGATGGTTGCGGTGCTCACCGCGCTCCTCCTTCCGCGCGCTGGCCGAGTCCTGGTGTCTGCGCTGCCACGGTCGCCGCGAGGAACGCGCTCTCCCGCGTCCGGGCACGTCCTTCGGCCCAGATGTCACCGAACCGGCCGTCGGGGAACAGCACCCAGTCCCAGTGCAGGAAGCCACGCCGGCGGGCGGTGGCGTACATTTCCGGTCCTGCGGTGGCGACATAGCGGTAGTCGGCGGTGATGATGTGGGAGCGGGCGAGGACCCGGCGGGTCTCGACGGCGGCCATCAGGACTCGCCGCCTTCGGTGCGCTCTTCGGGCTTGGGGCAGAACGCTCCCGGGGCATGCTCCGGGGTGTTCCCCCCGAGGTAGTCACAGGAGCATCCGGTGCCGTACGAGGAGGGGCGGGGGCCGAAGATCCCGGCGACGAGGCGGCCGAGGTCCTCGCGGGTGTTGCAGCTGAAGAAGAGGTCGTCAGGGTCGTCAGGGTCGTCGGCGTCGTCTCGGCGGAGGTAGCAGTCCGATCCGAGAGCGATCTGCGCGGCTTCGTCGATTTCCAGGCCGATGACGTGTTCCGGGCCGTCGATGACGACCTGGGAGATGCCCTGGTCGGTGTTCACCTTCCAGCCGGACAGCCGCACGGCCCAGCCCGCGAAACAGGCAGAGGTGCCGCAGTCCCAGGTGCTCTGGTCCCAGGTTTCGGGGTGCGCGTCGATCTGGTCGAGGACTCGGTACGCCAGTTCGGCGTTCGGCTTCAGCGCGGTCACCAGCCACCCCCGAAGGTGATGCGCTCGGCGCTCGGGTCCGGCGTGGACATCCGCTCAGCCCAGGTCTGGATGTCGGCGATCTGGCCCGGCTTGAACTGCTTCGCGTAGCCGAGCGGCGCTGTGTCGATCACGCCGTCGGCGTCGAGTTCGAAGTAGCTGTAGTTGACCGTCCGGCTGGCGCCGTGGACGCTCACCGAGGACAGGACGCGGATGCCGTACCGGTCGTTGCCCTTGCGGTGAATGGCTGGGCACCACGTGTCGCCCCACCAGTACGAGGCGAGCTTGAACGTAAGCTCGATCTCGGCGATGGTGACGGCGCGGGGCTCGCGTTTGGCGGCCATCAGCCCATCACCTGCCACAGCCCGGCCACGATCAGGGCGACCACGACGGCGAGCTGCACGAACCCGGCCAGGTAGGAGGGTTTGCGGTGCTTCGGCCGGTGGGTGATCCGCTGCCACAGGCTGGGCTGCTTGTCACGCCACGCCGGCTTCGGCCGGGGCGGGGGGATGGTCGGGGGGATCGGCCGGGGCAGCGGGGCCATCTCGCCGTCCGGGGTCGCGGTGAGCGCGCCGAGGATCGACAGGTGCTCGGTGTCGGCCAGGCGCTCCCACTCGGCGACCTTCGGGGGTTTCGGCAGCGGCGGCGGGGGTTTCTGCGGGCCTTCCAGGCCGTCCGGGACGTGGATCCGGACCGTCTCGACGAGGTCGATGACCGGGCCGTCGTTCACGGCGGGGATCTCGCAGGTCGGGTCCGCGGAGCGGAGCTGGTGCTGCGCGGCGAGGATCGCGTCGCGTTCGGCTCGCAGGTTCCGGGTCGGGTCGTCGCCGAGGCTGTTGTAGGCGGGGATCTCGCCGGAGTCGGCGTAGTCCGTGGTGAAGATCGTCATCGCTATGCCCTTCAGGCGTTCGCGGGGGTGGTGGGCGAGGTTGGTGGTCTCGAGGTCGGTCATCGCGCGGTCTCCTGCGGCTTGATCATGGCGGTGAACAGGGTGATGGCGGAGTCCTGGAGTTGGTCGACGGTGGGCTGCAGCGCAGCCCGCGCCGCAGCCCGCGCCGCATCCCGCGCCGCATCCCGCGCCGCAGCCCCCGCCGCATCCCGCGCCGCATCCCGCGCCGCAGCCCCCGCCGCATCCCGCGCCGCAGCCCCCGCCGCATCCCGCGCCGCATCCC